>JAVBTG010000001.1:0-39759 GCA_031556275.1 Opitutales bacterium | reverse complement strand
ATTCCCTTCGCGCCGAGCGCCGCCGTCGTCACGTCGCCCGGGTGGGCAGGCAATTCCTTTAGCCCCGCGCCCTCAATGTCCTCGGCCCGGGAGATGGCGATCATCTGGCGCAGATACGCCGGGTCGATCTCATCCCAAGTGATCTGGCGGAACAGGTGCGAAAGGTGTGTTTGCGGCTTCATAGAGATTCTATTCTCCACCTTAAAAAACACTGTTTTGCTTTGCAAGGCGCAACGAATAGGACTACTTTTCCGCATAGGAAAATATCATTTTGTAGAAACCACCGCGCCCATGAAAAAATTCATCCTTCCCCTCCTGTGCCTGTTGTCCGTGTGGTTGCCCTTGCGCGCCGCCGAGCCGGTGCGCGCCGCGCTGTTCGTGGCCGACCGGATCGCCGACCCCCTCTTTGAAAAGAAGGCGGGCGCTTTCACCGACATGCTGGCCGCCCAGCTGGCGCAAAACAATATAGCGGTGGCCGACCAGCGCGACACCGTAAAGGCCCTGCAAAACTACGCCTCGCCCAAGGCCGCCGGCGCGGGCATGGCGAAGCTCGACGCCGCGCTGGAAGACGAGACGACCGCCTTGGCCCTCGCCCGCGCGATGGGGGTCGACTGCATCATCGTCGCCTCGCTGACAGGCTACGACACGCAGAGCCGCCAGTTTAACGGCTACGGGGTGCTCACCCTCAACCAGACCCACATGCTCCACGCCTCGGCCCGCCTGCTCGACACGCGCGACGGCGCGGCCCTTGCGGGCGTCAACGCTGTCGCCACGCTGACGACGCCGGAACGCACCAGCCTTAAAGTGGAAGAAAGCAACGTCGCGGTTCCCCTCATGGCCGAGGCCGCGCAAAAGCTCGCCACCGCCCTTGCCTCGCAAATCAAAGACAGGGCATCCACGATCGCGCAAGCCGGAAAAGTCCCCGCCGAAGCCGCCGTCCAAGTGCGCACGGTGTGGGGGGATCTGCTGTTCCCTGAAGTCATCAAGACCAAGGAGGGCGAATACCGCACCACCCAAACGCGCTATCCCGTGGACATCTCGGGCGTCTCCGTCGCGCTCGACGGCATCGTGGTCGGCACCACCCCGACCACTATTTCCCATGCGCGCGGCCTCGCCAAGCTCAAGCTCACGCGCGAGGGTTTTGCACCGTGGGAGCGCATGGTCAACGTCACCGAGGGGCTGAACCTCACCGTGGCCCTTTCGCTCGACGAACAGGGGCTGGCCCGCTGGAAGGACATGGCCCAATTCCTCGAAGACCTCAAACAAGGTTCCAAGCTGACCGACGCCGAAGTGCGCCAGATCGACGGCTACGCCCAGATGCTCCGCCAGAGCGGTTATATGATCCGCCAGAGCGAGGACATCAAAGTGGACACCAAGGAAGGCATTATTCAAAACTACAACCAGAGCCTGCTCCAGCAGACCCCCGCCATCCGCTAATCTCCATTCCCCGCCCTCATGAAAATGAAAAAAATTCTCCTGCTCGCCCTCGCGCTGTCGCCCTTGGCCGTTTTCGCCCAGACGGAGCAGCGCCAGACCCTCGGCATCGCGCCCGTCGAAACCGGCAAAGCCGTGCTCGAGGCCGCCCAAAAGCGCGGCTCGAAAAACTCCCTCGAGCGCCTCGCGCAGAGCGTCGACGCCCAGATCATCGACACGTTCCAGCAAACGCGAAAGTTTCAGATCGTCGTGCGCGCCGACCTGTCGGCGGTGATGCAGGAGCAGGGCCTATCGGCCTCGGGGAATCTCGCCGCCGACAACATGGCGAAGCTCTACGAGCTGGCGGGCGCGAAGTACCTGCTCGTCGTCACCATCGACGACTTCCAAGACCGCAACGACCTCGGCCGTTTCGACGAGTCGGACATGACGGTGCGCAAGCGCTCGATTCGCGCCGGGGCCGTCGCCAAAATTTACGAAACAAGCACCGGAAAACTGCTTGAGTCCGCCAGCGTTTCGAGCGACACATTCGACGTCGAGCGCCAGTTCAACGACGTGAAGATGAGCGATGTCGACAACGATCGCCTCATCGCCCGCACGGCCCGCACCCTCGCGGAAGAGATTTCCCGCAAGACCACCGACAGCGTCTACCCCGCCCGCGTGCTCGCCAAGACGGGCAAGCAGGTGACGATCAACCGCGGCCAAGGCGGCAATATCGCCATGGGGCAAATTTGGATCTTGTGCGCGCAGGGCGAAGAGCTCGTCGACCCCGACACCAAGGAATCGCTCGGCCGCCAAGAAGTGCCGGTGGGAAAAGTGAAAATCACGAGCGTGCTGCCCAAGTACGCGATCGGGGAACTCATCGAAGACTTCGGCGTCGAACCGCTGCAGCTGGCCTACCCGCAGAAGTAATTTTTTCTTTTTTTGGAAAAACAAACATGGCCCGCGCATTCCTCATCTCGTTGACCGCGCTTGCGGGATGTTTGCTGACGGGCTGCGCCACTTATCGCGACGACGCGGCGGCCCTGCGCCAAGCGTGGCAAAAGGGGGACACCCAAAAGGCGGCGTCCGAGGCCAAAAAAGGGATGAACGGGAACGACAACCGCGTCAACGGCCTTGTCTGGCAGCTGGAGGCGGGCGCGACGGCGCGGGCGGCCCACGACATCGCCGCGAGCGAGGCGGCGTTTTCAAAAGCGCAGGAATCCGTCGCATACTGGGACGACCAACCCGACACCCTCGTCGGCTACGAGACAAGCGCGCTGCTGGTCAACCAAGCCCAGCTCCCCTATCGCGGCGCGGCGTACGACCGCATCATGCTCGACACGTACCGCGCGTTAAACGCCCTTGAGTCCGACAAGCCCGACGACGCGCGCGTCGCGCTCAACCGCGCGCTCGAAAGCCAAAGAAAGGCCCTTGAGCGCAACGCCGCCGCGATCGAGGCGGCCAAGAAAAAAGCGTCCTCCAACTCGCGCCTTGTCTCCGGCGCGCAAAAAGCCCCCTCCGTCGCGACGGGTGTCGACGCCATCACCAAACCCCTCGACGCCTTGCCCGCCTACGCGCCTTTTGTGAACCCGTTCAGCGTGTGGCTCGACGGCGTTTTCTTTTTGCACAGGGGCGAGGGCCCCAGCGACGCCGAGCGCGCGCGAAAATCGCTCGAGCGCGTCGCCGACATGGTGGACAAAACCCTCGTGGCCGACGACATCGTTCTGGCGCGTTCCGGCAAGGCGTTGGACACCTCCATCACCTATGTCGTTTTTGAAACGGGCATCGGCCCGTGGCGCACCCAGCGCCGCATCGACATCCCCTCCTATTTCATCAGCAAAGACGTGCCCTATGTGGGCATGGCCTTGCCGGAACTGGTGTTCCACGGCGGGTACGCCCCGTCGCTCACCGTCGTGGCCGACGGTGCCCGCCACACTACCCGCACGATCGCCGACATCGACGCCGTCGTCGGGCAGGAATTTAAGGCCGACTTTCCCGCGATCCTCACCCGCGCGCTGCTCAGCGCCGCCGCGAAAGCCGCCGCCCAATACGGCGTCGCCGAGGGCGCGCGCGCGGCAGGCAACAGCGATTGGGCGACGGCGGCGCAGATCATCGGCGTCATTTACCAAGTGGCCACCAACAACGCCGATCTGCGCACATGGTCGACGCTGCCCAAGCAAATCCAAATCCTGCGCCTGAACACGCCCGCCGGCCGCACCCTCGCCCTTGAGACGGTCGGCCAACAGGCACAGGTGGAACTCCTGCCGGGCAAGGTCAACGTCGTATGCGCCAAAAGCGTCGCGGCGGGCCTGCCGCTGATCGTCTCGCAATTTGTATTGGTTCCCTGAGGCATTTCATCCTAATATCTCCACAAAAACACATCCCATGAAAACCATCACACCCGCGATCCTCGTCTGCGTCCTCGGGGCCTTCCTGCTCGGCGGCTGCGCCAGCGTCAACACGGTGGAAGCCGCCAACCCGACCGGCCAAAAACAGATGATCGCCGACAAGCGCGTCATCACCGACAGCTCGCTCAACGGCGTGGCGGAGGTGCTCGGCGTCAACACTTCCATGGCGGGCGACCTTTTGCAGGTGCAGGCCGAAGTGCGTAACCGCACGCGCGGGGTGAAGAACGTCAGCTACCAAGTGGAGTGGTACGACAAGGAGGGCATGCTCGTGCGCTCGCCCTCGCAGACATGGCACGTCCTCTCGCTCGAAGGCGGCGAGCACAAGATGATAAAGGCCGTTGCCCCCAACCCCGACGCCGTCGACTTCCGCATAAAGATGCTCGAAAGCGTCCGCATGTCCGGCACCGTTTTGTAAGCGCGCTTCAGCTTTTTTCAAAAAACAAATTCCAAAACATTCCCATGAAAATATTTTCCATTCTCGCTCTGCTTTCCTCGCTCGCGCTCGCCCTCACCGCCTGCTCCTCCGGCACGGGCGGCAACGCCGCCTATGTCGACTCCTCCGGCCCGCGCACGGTCGTGAGCCTGGAGAAAATCAACATCCAGGACTGGTCGAACGCAGCCGACCAAATGGTGCAGTCGTTGCTCGCCTCGAAGACGCTCGACAAGGCCCCGACGCAACCGGCGGTCATGGCCGTCAGCCGCATCGTCAACAACACGACGCAGCAGGTGGACACGGACATGCTCACCAAAAAGATCCGCGTCGCGCTCAACCAAAGCGGCAAGGTCGTCACCACGACGACATTCGGCAAAAACGCCGAGGACACCCTCGCCAAGGAAGCCGGCGACGCTGCGGCCTTCGCCGCGGGCGAACAGGCCCCCGACCGCATCCCCTACTACACCCTGTCGGGCAAGCTGATCGAGGACTCCGCGCAGGCGGGCAGCACGACGCAGCGCACGTATGTGTTCCAGCTCTCGCTCACCGAGGTGAAGAGCGGGTTGGCTGTCTGGGAGGACGAGGTATCCATCACCAAACAAGGCCGCCGCAACGCCATCGGCTGGTGATTTCATTAGCGGAGCTCGGATGTTCGATAGGTTGTAGCGGGGGCGGATGCGCGCGTTCGGACTCTACGAAAAAAATCTCCGATTTTTTCCGTCCCCGCGGCCAAAATCCTCCGATACTACATGCTGCGTCGGCGAGAAGCGGGGCCAGTACCACGGTACAGACCCCGCCTCACGCCTCCTTGCACTTCGTCTCGAAGAATTTTTCCGCGCGGGCAGGGGCGGGTTCTTACGCTGCGCCTACGGCGCAGTGAGTCGAATGCGGAAAAAACATAAAAGAATCGAGTGCTGGAAAAATAAAGGAATACGGAAAAAATAAAAAAGTACTGTTCTTACCTCCCCTGCACTTGACTCACCGCGCTTTTGCGCGGCGTTTGTGAACATCCCCTGCGCGCCTTCTTGCTTTCGCCTAGATTCCACCCGGCTTTCCCGCGTCGGCAAAATTGGGCAAGGCGAAGTTTGAGGCTGGAGGGGTAGTAGCTACCCCGACGGCGAAAACAATGCCTTGCCTGATTTTGACCGCGGGAACGTGCGTTTCCGAAGGAAATGCGCGCAGGAGTCCCGAGGTCCCTCGCCCCCATTTGCCGCATCTGCGCCCTTGCCTTTCGCACGCACAGGCGTAAGCTGTTCACACCCCATGAACGCCGTCGAAGCGACAAGCGACCGTCCCCAAACTCCCGCCGCCAAACTGTGGAATATTCGGACGTTTATCATCCCCAATTCCGTTCTGCTGGCATTTTCGTTTATCAACCTCAAATCCTGCAGCATTGCGATAGGTAGTGCATTCATGGAAATGAAGTGGTTTGATTTGCTTGGATCATTGTGCATGGGTTTTTTGGTCATCAGCCCTTTCTGTTATTCGCTGGGCACGATGAGAGCCAAGCGACACGGCGATTTCGTGCTGGCAAAAAAATATTCAAGAAACGCACGTTGCGGCCCCATCATGGTGCTTGTTTTCATCGTTCTGTTTCCAATCATCATGGTGCTCCCGCATTGAGGTTCCGATGGCCGCATAAAAACACCCGTCATGACGCATGCTGAAACAATTCTTCGCGACGGCACGTCCCCTGCCACTCCGCCGAAAGCCCGGGCCTATCTCGCCATCAACGTGTTGTTGCTGCTGTTTTATTTCACGGGACTCGCCTGCGGGTTTTGGGTGGAGTTTCCCTTTGTGCTGCTACTGGGGTATCTGGAATTCGACCCCTTTTCCGCCATCGTCTGCATCGCTCCGTTGTTCTATTCGCTGGCCACCATCCGCGCCAACCGAAACGGCGACGCCAAACGGGCCACACGCCATTCGCGAATCGCGCTGTGCGGATCGTATCTGCTGGCGTTTTATATGGGCCTCACCCTCGGACATTTTTTCCTGCCCGCGTAAATAACTCCGCACGCCATGAAGAGCGCCGATCCCTCCCACTCCACCGCCGACATCCCCGCGCTTGCTCCGAAATTGCCGACCATTCGCATATTTTTCATCCCCAACGCCCTGCTGTTGGTTTACTTTGTCCTGCTCATGGCGTGGCTGGCAACGCAACCGTACGATGCCGACGCCCACATTTCCTACCATATCACTATCGCCTTGTTCGTGCTCGTCCACGCTTTCGTTGGCATCTGCCCGCTTTGCTACTCATTGGCGACGGCCAAGGCCCTGCGGCGGGGCGATTATGCCCGCGCCAAACGCATGTCGCGCGGGGCGCGCTGCGGCCCTGTCATCATTATCTTTTTGCTGATATTGTGGCTGCTGTTCACATTGGCATGCTTCCTTTTTATCGACACCATTCCCCCCGAGGAAATGGAGCGCATCAAAAACATCCCGCGCCACCCCGACGGCACCCCCGTCCATCTTTCCACGCCCCATGAATAACCCGACATCCCACGCCGACGCCAGCGATGCCGGCGCGCCGAGAATCACCACATTCTTGGTGCCCAACGCCGTGCTGGCGCTGCTGTTCATGTCAGATCTCATCATGCTAGTCATCCTTCGAGTCTTGGTCGACGGAGCCGTTCCCATGCCGCGCCTCCCGATGAATTATGCGCTGGTAAAGGCCGTCCTGTGCTTCGCACCGCTCGGCCTTTCGCTGGCAACCCGCGCGGCGATCCGGCACGAAAATTACGACGCGGCCAAAAAATATTCGATAGCCGCTTGTTGCGGCATGATCCTGCTTTTCATCATTCTATTGGCGTTTATGGCGGCAATGTATTTTACGATGTAAATCTAACGACCTCCCCCACATGCACCCGCCCAAAATCCGATCTTTCCTCATCCCCAACGCGGTATTGCTGCTTCTGTATTTGGCCCTTCTTTCGTGCCTTGCCTACCATTGCTACCGACACGGTTATTCCGTTGGCGGCGACGTAGGGGCGATGATTCTAATGCTATTGGGCATCCTGTGCGTCGGCCCGTTCTGCCTTTCCCTAATAACAATAAAGGCCAAACGAAACGGCGATTTCACACTGGCCAAAGCCTATTCAAACAGCGCCTTTCTCGGCGTGCTTGTGCTCGTTATTTTCCTTCTCTTATTCGCCTTCGCGTACGCTGTGGTGAAAGACAACGACTACGGGATCGTCGCGTGCAAACGCGCGCCCGCCATTTCCGAACCTCTCCCCGCCGCCAACGAGGCACAAGCCGCGCCAATCCCCTGCGAATGCAAACCCACGCCCGCATCCGCCTCGAATGAAGCCCAAGCGAATGAATGAGATTTGTTCACTCCGTTAATTGTCGCAAAAAACTTATCTTAGCACCCCTGTCTCACTGCCTGTCCGGTAAAACGCGCGTCCACGGCATCCCATCGCGCTCGTCGATCCAAAAACCGGCCTCCTGTCCGCGAAGGGGAGCGGAATAATAAATCAAATCGCGCTGAAATCCTATGGAGATGTAGAGGCTGTAAGCCGCCTCGGATTCCTTCGCATAATTCACCCCGCGCGGATAGTCGTGCCCGGTCGTCTCCCGGTAATCCGCCTCGAACGGCGGCGGCTCGTCCTGCATCAAAAAACCGTATGTCGGCGGCAGCGGTTTTGCGCGCGCGGGCAATCCGTCCATATAGGCGCTCACCTGCCGCACCTTTTCCATGCATGCGTCAAAGTCGAACGGCGGCGGAAGCATCACCTTGATAAAAACAAAAATCCCCACAACCCATAAAACACACAACCCAACCAACGCGGCCGCAATCCCCGCGAGCCATTTTGCCCAGTCCAAACGGTTTCCCTTGCGGAACCATTGCGCGATCGCCTTTTTCATGACGGCCACAGCCTAGGACGCGCGACAAACACGCGCTGATCCGTTTTCACGCCGAAACCGCGGCCGGGGGGCGGCGGGCTTTCTTTTTCCATTGCCTTGTAAAATAACTCCGCAGGAAAACCTTGCGCCCGCCCGGATAACGGGCGGAAAAACGGGGCGCCGCCAACATGTCCGCCCTTGTCGCAAGGCGCGCTCTCCGCTTCCATCACTCCACTGCGTGTCCCCAATAAAACGCGGAGGCCTCGTCCGTCGCGCGCGCACCTGTTTTCGCCTGACTTTGGCTATTTTCGGGGGACGGGTGTGATCTTTTCATAACAATTGACAAACCTGTTGTTATTGTTAGATTTCTGCTACAACCCGACATCACCATGCGACATTCCAAATATGCGACGACGGTATCGGCGGCATTGTTTTGTGCCGGGATGCCGCTGGTTATAACGGTCTTCGGCGCGAGCCATTCATTTGAGGCGCAGGAGCATTACGTGCTGGGGCCTGTCGTCGGGCAGGGCCCGTGGAGCGGTTCGGGAATGGTCGCGGAGAGCCTCGAGGCGCCCACGGGCGAGCGCGTCCTTTATCTTTCGGCAGGAGGCGCGACATTGGAGTTGGCGGCCCAAGACGCCGGCGCGCTTTATGCCGACGTGCGGTTGAAACTTTCCGCGAGCGCGGGCCTTGAGGCGGTGACAGAGCCTTTGCTGGAATTCGGGGGATCACAGCTTGCCTTCGTGCGGGAAGGAGACGGCGACGGCGTGTTTTACGCGCGCGTGGGCGAGGCATGGGCGCCCGTCTCCCAGGCGTTGCCGCTCGACGCGGACGGCGTCTCCCAGTGGCTGCGCCTGACCATCTGGCAGGATCACACGACAGGGACGCCGGTCTGGGACTTTTTCGTCGACGGGGAGATCGCAAGCCTGGGACTCCCGCTCGACGGGGCGCAAGGCTCGTCATGGCTCTCCATCCTGGCGAACGGTTCGGCCGTCATGGCGGACGACGTGTGCGTCGGGGACTTGGGTTCCCTGCTGTCGCAGGACAGTCCGGACAACGCCGGCGGCCTGTTGTCGATGCGCGACGCCGGGAATTCCGCCCGCGCGGCAAATGGCGCCGCCGCCGGGCAAAACGAGGCGTCCCCGCAAGCCGCTCTCATTTCAGAAAACGCAAACCTCGCGATGTATTCCTTGCAGTCAAACGGGGCGGAGAGTGTTTTTTACGTTAATCCCGCCACCGGAAGCGACGCCTACAACGGCCTTTCGCCCGTCGCCGCCGGAAACGGTGTCGGCCCCAAGGCGACCATCCCCGGGGCCATATCCGCCGCCGCGTCGGGAGACGTGATCATGCTGTGCGCCGGGGCGCACACCCTCGGCGTGCCGCTGTCCGCGACAGGCAAGAGCGTCACCATCCGCACCTCCGGCGAAAGCGCCTCGCTCAGAGGCGGCGCGGGGCAGTAAGTTTTGAGGATCACCCGGAACGGCAGGCCGCGTGAGGCGGACCGCAATGGCGGGGCGTTTTGTCTTTGCTCAGGCCGATTGATTTTGGAGGCCTTGCCCCCCAACGAGGGCATTTTTAATACTCCATGCAAAAATTCCAGAACATGAAACAAATCCTGTGTGCGATCGCCGCGTTGCTGATACCCCTGGCCTCTTTTGCCCAGGAATCCGAAAATCCCTCCCCCTCAAGCACCCCCCTGCCCGCCTGGTGGACGGCAAGCAGCAGCCGGATCCTCGACACGGGCGCCGGATCGGTTGCCGACAATTTCGCCCCCCTCAACATCGGGCAGCTCAAGCATGCGGTAAGCATGGCATACGTCTATCTGAACGAGACCGTGCCGGGATATCTGCCCTTTGAAATTTCCGATTTGATCCCGCCCGCGCCGCCCCGAGGGGAACCGGAAACGCCGGCGCGGTCCGTTTACGAGGAATGGCTGCGCTCAAACTACGCGCCCGCGAATTTGGGGCAGCTCAAGGCGATGGCCAAGCCGCTTTACGACGCGCTGCTGTTTTTGGGATATGACACCCGGGCCAATCTCGTCGCGAGGGGGTATCCCGGCACATGGAGCCTGCCGTATCCCTGGAACCCGGCCACGCCCGCCATTGAGAACTACGCGCCCGCCAACATCGGCCAGTTGAAAATGGTGTTCAGTTTCGACTTGTCGGAATTGCTGGAATTCTTCAGCGATGTCGACGGCATTCCCCGCAGTTGGATTTTGGAGCACTTCGGAAGCATGAATGGTTTTGACCCGGACGGCGACGCCGACAACGACGGCCTGACCAACCGCCGGGAATACGAGCTGGGGACGGACCCGAACAACCCGGACACCGACGGCGACGGCCTGCCGGACGGCTGGGAGGTGGAGAACGGTCTCGATCCCTTGGACGACGGCAGTATAAACCCCAATAACGGGCCCAATGGCGTTTCCGGGGCGGGCTGGGGCCCGACCAATGAGGAATTATACGACTCTGGAAAAAATTGGGACGAGGTTTCCTATCCAAATCCCCCGGCGGCCTACAATTTAGAGGTCGAGGACAGCGCATTGGACGCGATAAAACTCGTCTGGAACCTTGACCAGCCTCCCGCGGACGAACCGCCCGTCACCCAGGTGCAGGTGTGGCGTGACGGGGCGATCGTCGCGCGTTTGGGCGCGGACGCCACCACTTACACGGACACCTCCTTCACATTGCCGGAAGACGACGGCGTCACGCTCGTGTACTGGATTGTGACGGTCAATTCCGCCGGTATGCGCGCAAGTTCCGGCTCCTGCGATGCGCGCGTCGGGGATTTCGAGGAGGCCCTGGTGTCCACGATAGCCAAGACATGGAGCGCCAGCGCGAACGTCGGCATCCGCGGTTTCATGCCGGGCCCGGAGGGGACATACCGGTATTACAATAAAATCTCGGGATCATCTTTCGATGCCGAGGGATACTATAGCGTTTCCGAGGACAGCTACCACTTTTCGCGTTCAAAAAACGATTGTTGCATTATTGAAAGCTCATACGAGAAGATGTATGAGAAAAGTGAGCGCTTCTTTTCCTCCGAGGAAGAGTTCTCATTTGACTACGAGGCGAAGACGGGCCTCGGCCTGTCGAAATATTCACTCGAGTCTAAAAAGGACGACTACCATATCTTCACCCTTGAGGGCAGTGATATAGAGTCCGTTCATAAAGAGAGCGACGATCACAATCCTGTGTCGAAAAAAGACGAGAAGCCGTTGGTCAACACATATCCGATTTGGACTTTTAACGAGGCAAGTCCGGATGTTGAAAAAACGGAGACCCTTTGCCGTGAAGCCAAAAGCGAAAGAGGGACGCCATATAGCGACTACAGCAGTCTCGAAAGCGACCCTGACACATGTTCCATCCCGGGCTGCCCCGGGCGCGGAGAATCTGGCAGGAGATTTGGCGGACACGGCGACGGGGGATGGAGTGACTATGCCAGATCGCAGGAGCTCGACGAGCTGATCACACCGCAATTGCGCCTTTCCTGGTGCGCGGAACAGATGTCCGGGGCAGTTCAACCCGAATTCGGGCAGACCAAAGTTTCAAGCCTCGGCGCATCGACATCGGATCCATACAATATCAACAGCGAACCGATGGCCCACTGTTTTGCCGACGCCAAGGACGGGGAAACGCAAAAATGCGTCTTCAAATACAGGATTAGGGGGACCCCGCAAAGGGACAAACGCTATTACGTTGATATCGTGCAGACGTTCACGCCCTACAAGGCGAGGGAGTCTGGGTCCGGGTATGACGTTTTACTCGATGAAAAGGTCGTGGAACAACGCCGGCGCGTCAATCTCTCCCAAGCCTTCGTCGAGGAATGCATCAGCAACCCGAACGCCTATCCGAGCGAGGAGATCGCGCTCGACTACGACGAGAGCCGTTTCGGCAAACGGGAAGTGTCCTTGGGCCAGCTGTTCGTCAGCGCGATAATTCCCCTTGTCATACAAGTACCGGATTCGCCGCCGCCGTCCTCCAGCCTGCTGCGGTCGGCGGCCAGCAACATTCCCGAATACCCCGCCCCCGACAACAGTTGGCAAAACTGGGTCAGTGTCGGCATTTCACTGAAGGAGCTGGTCGAGGAAGAACGCTGGGAACGGGTGGACGTTTATATCTCCGGCGTGGGCGAGGGCTTTTTTTACACCGACCTTCACAGCGAGCTGCCCCGCCTGCTGACGGGTAATTATCCCACGGTAAAAGTCGGCGAGACCCTCTATTACATGCTTGGCGGAAACGGCGGCGCATTTACCATCGAGAACAAGGACAACAGCGACACAATCCCCTTGCTCAGTGTGCGCGTCTATCCGCTAAAGCCGGGTCCGATTGAGTTGGAGATAATGGTTTCGCTGCCCAACGCGCGAATGAAAGTCGTGAAAAAGAGGGTTATTTACCTTATGCCGCAGATCGACGTCGGCGCCGACGTCGACGGCGACGGCGCCGTCGAATATCTTTCCGAATACGACAAGGTGGCGAAGAAATTCAAAGTAAACGGCGACTACAAGGAAGACTACCGCGGCGTAAGCTTTGCGCCCCCAAGCACGCTGAAGATTTGGGACAACAGGCAACAGGGTTCGCTTTTTCCTTACCTGAAGCCAAAAATAGAAGACGGCAACGATTTGCTTAACTTGCATTTGATCCGTTTCCGGGTCAAAAACGCGGCGCATTTGAAGGATGCGGGGGGATATTCGCTGTACCTGAACGTCGGCAACATGCAAAGCAGCACAAGCCGGGGTTATTGGAATGTGTACCCATCGATATCAACAGGCAAGGGGCGGGTTGACTTCACGCCCAACCTCACGGCGGCGGAAAAATTGCAGTTGTCGATGAAATGCATGACTTCAAGTGGCTCCGACAACCCGGCCATCAAAATACCTTCAAACATGCTGAATGTGATGGACGACGATCTGGAAGTGTCCGTGCTGTTTGAAAATTTTAGGTCCGAAGACATGAAACTGACGGTCCACATGGGGCCTTCCCAGCTCCCGGAATCCTTGCATGCGGCAAAGTCGGTGACGGTCCGGTCCAGTCAGGTCAAGGACATGGTCGAGGCGTACGAATCGACGACGGAAGGGGGCGCCGGTTCGATGGCTGTGAGCATCGCCCAGCATGTTAAAGGTTACGCGAGATTCCCCGCCCCCGTTAACGACGACGAAAAGGACTATGTGCTATACGTCCACGGATTTCAGAACGGCGCGGACGGCAAAAAAGAAAGCCTGGCGGCGATTTTCAAGCGTCTGCACCATTCGGGCTATAAGGGGCGCACGGGGGCGTTTTTTTGGAATTGCAGCTATATTCCGTTTTTCGATTTAAGCGAATACCGCGCATGGCAGACGGCTATCGCGCTGAAACTCCACATAGATTCCCTGAAAGCGCGCGGCTACCGCGTGCACCTGGTCGCGCACAGCCAAGGCAACGTGGTCGCCTGCGAGGCGCTGCGCATACACGGGTTCGCCTCTTCAAATACGCCTTGGGTGGAGAGCTACACGGCCTGCCAGGCCGCGATATCGGCGAATGTGTTTAATAACACTTCGTCGTTCGACCTTATCAGGGACACCCAAAACTCTCCGAACGTGTATGGGCATTATCCCCACGGACTGTCCGGCCAAAAACCTTACATGCGCGCAAGCGCGCTCGATATAACGAAGGCGGCCGGGCGTTGGGTCAATTTTTACAATCCCAACGATTTTGCGCTTACCGGCGGTTCCTGGCTCTACTTCAACTGGGAATGGGCCCAACGCACAAAACCCGACAACACCCTGTTTACCGGGCTGGTTTCCTACGACGTCCTTTACACGGGAGCGCCCGGAACATCCGCATACTATTCCAGAATCCATAGTGAATGGCGGGATAAGGCCTTTGTGTCCGTGGAAAAGCAATTGATATTCGACCGGGACAGGTACGAGATTTTCAGTTTTGCGGCGGGGTCCTATGTGCGCGCGATGGGGGCCGTCTCGGTCGGGGTCATTGGGGTCGGCGGGGAAGCCAACCTCTCAAGCGCGCTATACGGGTTCACTGACGAAATGGACGACCACCAGGGCCAGCTAAATTATTCGTTGGCCCAAAGGGGGAATTTCTGGGAGACATTTTTCGAATTGACCAAAATAAAAAGGGCACAGAAATGAAAAGGAAAATTTTTGCAATATTAGTTGTTTTAGTTGTTGCAGGGCTCGTTTTGTTTCTTTTTCGGCCCAAAACGCGCGGCACGGCACCCGATATCCGCGAAACGAAAGACGCGGCTGCTAAAATTGAAAAAGGCGCGACCTCGGGCCATCTCGACCCGAACGGCCTGCAGACACCATATGACATGAAACGGAGGTCTGCGGGAACACCGTCCGTGCTGACGTCCTGGATGGCCGAATATGACAAGAAAGTTCAAAAAGCCATCGAGCGGGATATGGGCCTCAACAAGCCCGTCGTGTTTCACGGCCGCGTTCTGGACCAGGATGACGAGGGGATTCCCGGGGTTGAGGTCCAGCTTAAGACATCGCGCATGTACAAGGATCCCGGCGGCGGCCGCTATGGGCAGGACAGGTTCGATTTTTCCGTTGAAACCGGCGGCGACGGAAAATTTTCCGTGGAGGGGTTCAACGCCATTGACATCGATGTTTATAATTTGGTGAAAAAAGACTACATCCAATCGCCGCATGTCCGCCAAAAACATTCGACCCAGCGAGGTGCTTGGGGCAGCCGCGAAAACCCCGTCGTCTTCCGCATGTGGCGCAGCCAGGGGGCCGAGCCGATATTGCCCGCAAGCGGGTTTGCGCGCCTCGCCAGCGACGGCACGCCGGAAACGGTCGACTTGCTGGCGGGAGGAAGCAGGTCGGTCACCGATCCTGTGATTTTCAGTGTCTTGCGCGACGACGCGGCGGCAACAAAAGAACAAGGCGAATACGGCGCGAAATTCAAATATGACTGGCGTTTTGAAGTGGAGGTGCCTGGGGGGGGAATAATACTGGTTGACGCCGAGCAGGCCTATTTTGCGCCCGAAAAGGGTTATGAAAGAAAAGCCGTCTACGAGGTGCGGAAGGATTCCAAGGACTGGTCCGCGGAAAAGGAACTGAAGGCGTACATCGTGACGGGAAACCCGAACCGCTATTCCCGCGCCTCCCTCACAATCGCGACATTTGACGGCGAACGGGATGGAAAACTGGAACCCACCATAAGGCTAAATTACGAATTTCACACAAATCCCAGCGGCTCGCGAAACCTGGAATATGATCCCGAAAAAGATGTTCGCCTGATGGAGTTTTATAAAAATCAAGAAAGCAAGTGAACGCTCCCGCGCAATGGCGGATCCATAAAAGGCCCGGCAGAACGGGTTCATCCGCCCGCCGGTTCGAACGGGCGTTTTTTCCATCCAGGGCTTAAAAGCCTCCACTTTTAGTATCGATGATTGAGAAAAGGACGGATATCTGAGAGAGCACAATCGGCCAGCCCCCTATAACCCACGCGGTAATCCGGCATCTTTCGTATTGCCCCCCTATGAGCGCCCGGAAATCTTGCGCATGTGGAAAGCGCAGGGCGCGGAACCAATGATTTATAATCAAGGCTGGGTGCGCATATCATGCAAGGGAGCTCCCGAAAAAATCGACATCACAACAGGGACACTGTCATCAACAGGACAAATCGAGATCCGCGCGATTCGAACCAATCTAACTCAGGATATTGACGGAAGAAAAAAATACGACTGGTCGTTCAGCGTGTCCGTCCCAAGCGGAGGCGTGATCCTGACGCAAGATGTGCAACCATTTTTGGCCCCCGAGGAGGGATACACGCCGGAGGTAACATCTCTCATGAATAAAGATAATCCCGCCTGGATTCGCAACAAGGAATTTTGGTGCTACATAAAAGAGGAAAACCCTCTGCGTTACACGCGCGCAAAATTTGACGTTGCGACAAGCCCTGGCAACGGTAATCGGATTGCGGATCCCGATATAAGCGTCACATACGACATTTACACCAACCCCTCCGGCTCGCGCAATTTGGAGTACGAACGCGAAAAGGATCTCCGTTACAAAGAATTTTACGAGCGTGAAGACGTAAAAAAGCTATTGGAGGAAATGCGCGCGGAGAAAGCGGCGAAACAAAAAACAAGATAGTCCCAAGACTGTCATTGGGGTCGTAAAAAACGAACTTCGGATATTTTTCTTTCATACCTTCGCCAACTGAATTTTCGCCCACCCCTGGGCTATCAGACGAATGCGGAAGCACCGTCGACGTATTAGCCGACATCCAGACACATCCCGTGAAGCCGGTCGCGCTGATGATTCTCAAACGCGCCTAAGGCTGCGTCGCCTGCGGCATGCCGAACACCCCCATCAATATGTCCCCCTGCGGCTGGCTCATGGTAACCTTGCCGTCCAGCCGCGTGTTGCCCTTCAGCACGGTGTGCCCGCCCACCTCAAGGGCGACACCGCCCGACGCCTCGTCCACGTCGCCCGTCTCTTGATCCACAACCCAGTCTTCTATATCATCGTCCCAATAAGAACTGTGGACTATGGTCACGTTCTTCGGCTGGGATGGAGCAAATGTCGGTTCGGCTGGATCCCAATATTTGTTCTCCACACAAACCTTTCCGTTCTTCAGCACCAAAAACGCGTTACTGCGAGCGTCTTCAGACTGCCCGTTGCCAACCATGAAAAGCGGATCGCCACCGAACCAATAAGATGAAGGTACCCATTCGTCCACTTTGACATAATCGGCCATTTTATTGTAACAGCCCAGCACAACCGTCCCACTGGGAATGCTCTTAGTTCCCTTCCCGATCGCAAGCGAATAATTTCCCTCGATATAACCTCCGCACGCCGCGAAGGAGTAATTTCCTCCATTGGTGGTTGCTTCGCATACCGCAAAGGAACGACTCCCATAAACCTGGGCGCGGCACGCCGCAAAGGAAGCGACATTTCCCGAATCATCCCACGGAGCGATCTCAGAACCCGCCAGAGCGACGTTCATGGATATCGTGTTTGACGTCCCCATGTTATCAATGCGGGAGTTTCCCATGGCAATGTTGAAGGAACTGCCACTCTCACGCTCAACGGAAACGGAGGAATTGCCCGCCGCAAAGGACGCGTCTGCCCCACTCACACCCGAGTTGCAGAACGCTGCGGAATTCTTCGCCTCGTACACACTCGCGTTGGCTATAGCAACGGAATACGTCGCCAATTCCGTGTGAGAAACAGCCGCCACAAAGCTGTTATACGTGTCGTTCGCCATTGAGCGTAGCACGACGAACGAGTTTGTTGAATAACTGACATGATTAAGATCACCCAAGACAACCACACTGGCCGCATCCACATCGTTGAGCAGCCCTATCACTATGTTGCGATTACCGCTGACGCCCAATCGATTCCCCCCCACGCCGACTAGCAGGCTCGCCGTCGACGGATTCCAATTGAAGACCGCCTGCGCTCCGCTAGGGATGAGGCTGGCGGTGACGCCGATAGTCGCGGGCGCCGCCAGGGGAGCGAAGGAACGGATAGCCCCGCTTCCGGTAACGGTCAGATTTCCGTTGATGACCACGTTGTCCGCCCAGGTGAGGTCGGCTCGGCAAACCGTGCCGAACACCAGCAGACATGTGAAAACAGAGAGAAAGGTATGTTTTGTTTTCATATTTTTGGGGTTGTTCGGTTTTGAAATTCTCAAAAACACACTCACATATTTTCGATACGAATGGACGCCCACAGGAAACCCCGTTTTATAAGAAATGTCAATATTTACCGTCTCCTTAAAAACGCCCGCCAATTTCGCGCGCGCGACCAAAAATCACACGCCCCCCTTTGCCAACACAAAATTCCGGCATATATTCCCCAAGAACACACAACCCACCATCTTTAACTCCGCACATCCATGTTCCGTCTAAAAACATCCCGTCTGCTGGCCGTGCTGCTGATCATCGGCGGCGTGTTCTGCATCCTGTTCCCGGTAGTGGCGAGCGTGTCGGCGAGCATCTTCGCCGGCGTAGCCTTGCTGTTCGCGGCGTTTTTCGCGCTGTTCCAATTTCCCTATTGCGCGGGCACGGCGGCGAAACTGCTCAACGTCGTGATGTTCCTGCTCTACCTGATAGCGGGCTACTTCCTGATGTTCAACCCGCTGGAAGGCACGCTGGCCCTGGCGACGCTCGTCGGTATTTTTATGCTGATCGAGTCCGGCTTCTCGTTCGTCGCATGGGGGCGGCTGCGCGACGCGAAAAACGCCGTGCTCATCCTCATCAACGCCATCGCGACCTTGATCCTCGGCGTCATCTTCCTGCTCAACCCCGAAGCCAGCTATGTCCTTTTGGGCATCCTGATCGGCCTAAACCTCCTGTTCACAGGCGTCTCCAGCCTCGCTTGGACGACGGCGGACTGAGCAAGAAACGCACACAACACCCATCCGCAAAACGCGCCCCATCCAACGGGGCGCGTTTTTGTTGCCCGCATACTTGCAAACCACCGCCCCTTTCCTCAAAATGCCCCCGCCCCATCATGCAGATTTCTCCCATTCTCAAAACCGCCGCACTGCTCACCCTCGCGCTGTCCTACCTATCATCCGCGCGGGCGGGCGAAGATAATGCCCCCCAATCCCCGCCGCTCTCGAAGGCCGCGGAAACGCTCAAATACCGTCAACTCCTTCAGGCAAAAGACAAACCGGAGCAAGACCTTGTTCTCAAGCTGCAACTCCCCAAAGACCCGTCCACAGAATGGCTGGCCATTGAGGTGTCAGCCAAAGCCCCCTCCAAGCCGGTGCGCATCGATCCGGAAGCTTTTGAACGTCCCCATTCTTATACCATTATCCGTCCGGACGGGAAAACGGGCGGGTGTGTTTCCCTCCCATTCGGGGCGTCCTCCGGCGGCCCGGTTTATGACACGCTTCCCAAGGGAAAGACCGTCCTGCATTCCGAGGGCATGACTGCGCGCATTTTCGGCATGCTCAACCACGACAGGGCCGAAAACCCGGCCGCATGGAGCGGGGACGGCGAAGCCTATGTGCTCGTCAACATTTCCCGCCTCACGGAAGGCCATCCCGACATGATGTACGAGATCGAGCCGCTACCGATCCCCCGCGAGTGGCTTGCCCGTCTTTCCACGCATTACGGCGAAAAGGCCATGGTTTTCGCGGGCACCTATCAGTCGATAATCTCGAAAGACCAGCCGGAGCAAGACCTTGTTCTTGAACTCTCCCTGCCGAAAGACCCGGCCACGGATTATTTCCGCATAAAGGTGTCCCCAAAAGACCTCGCGAATCCTCCCTTGATCAACCGCCGTGCCGTGGAGGATTCTTTTTCTTTCCATTTCTTCTACCCGGACGGGACATCCGATTATAAGTCTTCCCTGAGTTTCCGATGCGCCTTTGTCCCGTCGCCCGCCGATGGACCGCCCGTCTATGAACCGCTCACCGAAGAAACCTCCGTCTTGGGATCGGAAACGATGACGGCAAGCATCCTGAATTTCCTCGCGAAAAACAAGGACAACCTCAGATGGCAATCAAGCGGCGACGGCGCCCTCTTTGTTTCCCTGCACAAATTCACACAAGACGGCAAATGCCCCACCTACGAAACCGCGCCCATCCGTGTCCCGCGCGAATGGGTCGCCCGCATCCCGGGCCAGCCCGAAGAAAAAAACCCGCTCAAAGACGCCGACCCTGTCGAATATTTCATTTCCACCAAAGACAAATACGAACACCTGAACGCCTATCACCATTTTCTCGAGCGCCCCGATCAAGTCGCCTTCGCCTTCCGCGCGCTCGACCGTTTGCTCGACGATCCCCAGCGGCCCTCCCTCGGCTACATGTGGAAACTCAACCAAATCCATAATTTCCTAAAAACCCTCGCACCGAGCGAAGTGAGTCCCGCGCAGATAGCCGTCTGCTTCCGTGCCCTAAAGGTGAATCCCTACGCCATGGCCGCGGGCACCAAATCCATGTCGGACATTCTGGAAAAGCTGCTAGGCCAAGGCCCGGGGGCCGACCCGGAAAAACTCCTGTTCGAGAACCGCGCCGAATGGGACGCCGCCGTCGCCAAATGGGAAAAATGGTTCGCCCAAAACGTCCGCGCCACGTTGCGCCTGCCCGACGATCCGGCGGACGGCCATGTCGAAATCACCGTACAAGGCCCGCCCTCTACGCGCATTTGGACGGGAGCGTTTGACCCTGATTTTTACACCATTTCCCTCACCTGCAAAAATGAAACGTGCAACATCAGGCAAATTAGCACCCATCGCGCAGACGCCGACCGTTTCTACGGCCCCATGCCCGAAGGCGGGGCCGTATATCCCCCGCACACGCTGACCGCCCGCATATTCCAAATGCTGCTGGAAAGGCGCGACGAGCAATGGCACCCCGATCAACCATGGCAGCTGCGCATCCGCTTCACCGACCTCGCCAAAATTCCCGGCGATGAAACCGCCGTGAACGTCAAAACCGGCCACGTCCTCGTCACGCCGGACTATCGCGCTAAAATCCCCGAGCGCTATCGCGAAAAACGCGAACCCCCGCAAGACATCCCCGCACCCACCCCGCAATCCGCATCCAGAGAAATAAGCACGCACGCCTTCCATGAAAATCCCCCTCCTTCTCCCATCAGCCGCGCTCCCCATCCTCGCGTCGATCTGCCTTTGCCCGTTGCGCGCGGACAGTAAACCGCCCGCTCAACCGCCTCCGGCAACCGGCAAGACGCAGCAAGATGTCTCGCTCGAACTGCGCCTACCCGAAGACCCCGAAAACGGCCTCGTCGAAATCATAGTGCGCGGCCCGCCGTCCGCGCGCGTATGGGCGGGGGCGCTTGAGCAAAACACCAGCATTTCCATTTTTTGCAGAGGCAGTACGACTATATTAAACTCACGCGATTGCATTTGGGGAAAACAAAACCGCGCGTATGAGCCGATCACCGAAAAGCCCGTCGTCCTCGCATCGCGCGACCTAACCGCCGAAGTGTTTTGGTTCTTGCTGGACTGGCGCGACGAGAAGCGAAAACTGGACCGCCCATGGCAGCTGAAAATCATCTTTAAAGACCTCGTAAAATTGCCCGACGGCACCGTCAACGCCAAAACCGAAACCCTCCCCGTCGCCATTGCGCAAGACTACCTCGCCCGCATCCCCGAACGCTACCGCGAAAGGGTTTTCCCACACCAAGACATCCCCGCCGACAACCCCGCGCCGCCCGACGCCCCGCCAGTATCCAAAAAATAAATACAACCGCTCACCCCGTTTCCCCGAAAAAGCAAAAAAAAGGCGCGCCGAATTTCCTCGGCGCGCCTTTTCGCATACGGACAGGGACTTTTTTCCAAAAAACTCACTCGGCCACCATCGCCCACGCCTTTTCGAGGCGGTCGAAGTTGTCGGCCACGGTCTCGTCGACGGTCTTGCCGGGGAAAGGCTGCATCTCGACCACGAGGTCGCCGCGGTTTTCCTTGTTCAGGAAGCCGTTCTTTTTGAGCGCCGTCAAAATCTCGACGAGCTCGGGAATGTCGATGTTGCCGCCCGGGTAGCCCATGGGGGGGTGGTTGTCGCCGTAGAAAGGATCGTTCTTGTCCTTGTTCACCGAGTTGCCCAGGTGCACGCGCTGCAGCCACTTGCCCGAACGCTCGATCGAGGAGGCATAGGGCTCGCGCATCAGCGGCAGGTGCGCCATGTCGAGCTCGAGGCCGATGTTCGGGTGGTTCTTGCCGACCTTTTCGACGAGCTCCACGCACATGTCCATCGGGCCGAAGTAGTAGGCCTTGTCGAAGTCGTAGTCAAACGGCTCGAGCTGGGCCATGATGTTGTGTTTGGCCAGATTCTCGCACAGCCAGCAGGTGAAGTCGTAGAACGCGTCGAAATTCGCGCGCGAGCCCTGGGCAAACGCCGGGCCGCCCGAGGCGAAGATGAAGCCGTAGGCCCCCATCGCCACCGCTTGGTCGATCATGTCCTTTACGATCATGCGGCACTGGTCCTGCTCGGCGTAGCCCGTGGAGCAAAACGAGAGCTTGCGCAACGGGAACAAGTGCGTGGCGAACACCAGATGCTCCTTGCCGCAGGCGCGCACGGCCGCGGCCGCTTCAGAGCGGTACGGCTCGCCGTAGGGCAGGCAGCAGTCGAACGTCTCGATGTCCGCGCGGTTGGCGAACTGCTTTAACGTCTCCAAATGGTAGACGGGATCGTTCGTGCACTTGCCGTACATCATGTGATGCACCAAGCCCAGTTTGGCGTAATTGCGAATGGAATCTTTCATGGAATGAAATCGAAAAAGCGTGTTTGAAAATGACCGACCCACCGTTAAGGTACGTCTTAAAATTCCGCTAGGTGGATGCGAATGGCGGTTTTATACAATTTTTGGAGCGCCCACTGCGACGATGCGCCTCGGCCCCAAGCCCCGAAGGGCCGACATTCGGACGCGCCGCCGCCGTGAGGAATTTTAAAACACCCCTCTATGCCATTTTCGCGGCCTCAATCAGCGACGAAGGTTTTGAAAACTCAACCGCGCAGTCGATGCGCTTCATCTGCTCGATGCACGCCTTGGCCGTGCCCAGCGCGACACGGCAGGCCTCGTTGAGGAAAATGATGTCGGCGTCGAGGCAGATAAACGTGAACCCCTGCTCCAGCGCCGCCTTGATCTGCTCGGGCTTGGAGCGCACGATGTGCTGCCCGGGCGCCTTTTTCGCCTTCTTGCAGGCGGCGAGCACCGTGGCGATGGCTTCCCTCACAAACGCATGCTGCACTTGGCCCGGCACGCCGTAGCTCCCGCTCATGTCGTAAGGCCCCACCAGCACGCCGTCCACGCCTTCGACGGCGAGGATCGCGTCGATATTTTCCACGCCTTTTTTCGACTCGATCATGACGATGACGAGCATCTCCTCGTTGGCCTTGGCGGCGTACTCGTCAAAGTCCGCGCCCCAGTTGTTCCCGCGGTGGAAGGCGAACCCGCGCACCCCCTGCGGCGGATAGCGCGTGGCGGCCACGGCCGTGCGCGCCTGCTCGGGCGTCTCGACGTAGGGCACGATGATGCCGTTAGCCCCCATGTCGAGCGCGCGGCGGATCTCGATGGTGTCGGCCTGCGACACGCGCACCAGCAAGTCGGCCCCGCGCCCGTGAACGGCGCGGCACATCGTCTCCACCGTGGCGGTGTCGGCGCTGGTGTGCTCGGCGTCGAGCCCGATCCAGCGAAACCCGGCGTTGGCGAAAATCTCGGCCGCCACGGGCGTGCCCGCCTGCAGCCATGTGCCGCTGGCGGGCTTGCCGGCTTTCCGCAGCGCGCGCACGGACGGTCGGTTGGGGAAAAGTTTGTCGTGTGCCATGGGAAATATGGGCTGGTTGAGGTTCTTTTATTCCGCGTTTTTGGCCATCTCGGCCTGGACGGCGAGCTTGCATTGCCAGATCTTCGCCCACGCGGCGGTGGCGGTCTTGGCCTCGATGGCGACGGTGTTTTTCTTGATAAACAGTTTTGGGAACATCCGGCGCAGCGTGTCCACATACGGCCCGTCAAAATAATCCGCCTCGAACCGCGCGTTGCCCTTGATCTTGTAGGGCTTCACGGCCGGCGCGTTTTGGGCGATGGCGGCGGCCGCGCGGTAGATATTGGCGCAGTTGTCCTCGAGGGCGAAGCATTCGCCGCCGTGGAGCGCGCGGGAAATTTTCGTCGCCACCCCGACGACGCCCGGAATGAGCTTTTGCGCCTCCTCAACCCCCTTGTCGTCCGCGGTGATCATCAGCAAGGGCACGCCCCAATCGCCCGCGATGGCCGACTCCATGCCGATCTCGCCCATCTTCACCCCGTTGAGGCGGATGGCCTTAAAGTCAGGCTCGTACGTGTGCGCGAGCAGGTGCCCGGTGCCTTCCATCGAATGGAAGCCGTGCAGGAGAAACCCCGCAAAAGAGCTGTCGATGCCGCCCGCCCAGTTGGGCTGGTAAGCGGGCTTGCCGCAAATCGCCTTCACCCCGCGCGGCAGGCGCGCGATGTCGATGTTGGTGCCAAACCAATGCTCGTCATACACGGCGACCTCGGCGGCCCCGCCGTCCAAAAGCCCCTCGACCATGGCGAGCAGCTCCTCCATGAACCACTCGCACGTTTGCGGGTATTCGGGCTTGCTCGGGTCCGACTGCACGGGGCGCACGACGCCGGAGACGCCTTCGAGATCGCAGCGGATGTTAAATTTCTTTGGGTTGGCCATAAAAGCGGTAAGGTAAAAAAGAGGCGAAGCTAGATTTTGCGGTTGTTTCCAAATACGCCCCTCAATGATTACTGTGTTATAACAAAGTGAGTTTGTCAATATTCCCCTGTCCGTGCAAGGCTATGTTTTATCGCAAAACCCCGCCTATGCCCGCCTCCGGCCCGCGCGCACAGCGCCCGCGCGGCGTGCCCTAGAGTAGCGTCTTCGCGCACCCCGTAAAATTTTACCTTTATTTGAGTTCGCAAAGGTGTTTAATGGTGAACACTGCGATGCCGTGGCGTGCCTATGGCCTAAAAATGCTCCACGCCGACAGATCGGCTTTTCCAAAAACCCTGATTCATCACCCATGAAAACCAAAAAAATCTGCGGACAACCCTCCTACGAACTGAAAAGCAAAAACGTGGACCTCGCGGTCACAAAGGAAGGCGGGCACTGCGCGCCGGTGACATTCCGTTGCGGCGGCAAAACCATCCGCCCGTTTTCGGTGGTGCCGTGGTGCGACGAAAAGGTGGCCCCCGGCATAGACCGTATCGCGAAGAACCTGCGCGGGGACTTTTTCTGCCTGCCCTTCGGCGGCAACACCACCCCGATCAAAAAGCTCGGCTACGGCACAAAGCAGTTTTCCTTCGAGTGCCACGGCGACCCGGCGAATGCCGAATGGGATTTTGAGGAATCCCAAAAATGCAAAAACGGCGCGATGCTCCACCTCTCGCAGACCTCGAAAAAAATCAAAGGTCTGCGCGTGGACAAACGCCTCTACGCGCGCGCCGGCCAGAGCGTCATTTACAGCGAGCACACCGTGTCGGGCCTGAACGCCCAGATGCCCGTGGGCCATCACCCCACCTTGGATTTCACGGGCAAAACGACCCGCATCAGCGCGGGGCCCTTCAAGGAGGGCTTTGTGAACCCTACTCCCTTTGAAAACCCCGCCCAAGGCGGCTATCAGGCATTGAAGGAGGGCGCGCGCTTCACCTCCCTTAAAAAAGTGCCGACGATATGCGGCACAACCGCCGACCTGAGCGTCTACCCCGCCCGCCGCGGTTTCGAGGATTTGGCCCTGCTGCTGAACGACCCCAAGGCCGACTTCGCGTGGGTATCGGCCGTGGTGCAGAAGGAAGGCTGGCTCTATTTCGCGCTGAAAGACCCGAAAGTGCTGGCGGCGACGGTTCTGTGGATCAGCAACGGCGGCCGCCATT
Source organism: Opitutales bacterium (assembly GCA_031556275.1). Lineage (GTDB taxonomy): Bacteria > Verrucomicrobiota > Verrucomicrobiia > Opitutales > JAKPNF01 > JAKPNF01. Next base: position 14,337 of record JAVBTG010000001.1, on the reverse strand, counting down.
ACGCCCCGTGGAACGGGCGCCACACCGACCGCATCGGTTTGGAAGACGTCACGAGCTACTTCGCCTACGGCTGGGCCGAATCGCAGGCCCCGAACGCCCTCAAGAAAAAGGACGTGCCCACGACGATAAAATTCTCCTCGAAAAAGCCGACCAAGATCCGCTATATCATGGGCGTCGCGGCCGTCCCAAAAAACTTCGACGAGGTGGCCAAGGTGGAAAAGCTCGACGACGGCAAAATCCGCCTCACCGCCCTCAGCGGCGCGACGGCCGACGTCGCGGTAAACCTCGGCTTCCTGAGGGAAGGCCAAGCGGCCTTCGGCTGCGACTGCGACTGCAAGTAAGACGACGCGCCCCGACCAAAGGCGTATTTAAAACATGAATACAAAAAGGGCGGGCATGATGCCCGCCCTTTTTTGCCCCCCAAAAAAAGCCACCTATAAAAATCTGTGAGCAAGAAATTCATAGGCCTACTGTATGCGGGGAAAAATCGCTTCCTTGTATACCATCCTTCTTGGCCGTGCTCCCGCCTGTCTTTTGAAGCCGATCACATCGAACTGAGTTGCCATTTTTTCTTCATGAAAAAATGGCGGCTGGCGTACGCGGACATCCAATCCCTCCGTCTGGAGCGCCTCTTTATTTCAAAAGGCATCCGCATCATCCACAAAGCCCCCCATATCCCCGCCTATCTCCTGTTTGTCTGGCCCTCCAAAACAAAAGCAATCTGCGACATCTTCGCCCAACACGACGTAGAGGTCGCACAAAAATAGCCCGTCCCCACCGCGCAACCCCATGCAAAAAAAGTTCATCGGCGGCCTAGTCGCAGGCGAGTCTCGCTCCCTCGCCTTGAACTGCACGTGGCCGCTGGCCTTTCTTTCCTTCGACTCCGACCACATCAAGATCGGCTGCCGTTTTTCCTTCACAAAAAAGCACACGCTGGCATACGCGGACATCCAGTCCGTCCGTTTGGAGCGCATCCTTTTTTTCACGCGCATGCGCATCCTCCACCAATCCCCCCAAGTCCCCGCCTACCTCTTGTTTTGGTCCCCCAAAACAAAAGAAATCTGCGACACCTTCGCGCAACACGGCGTAGAGGTCACACAAAAATAACCCATTTCCCCCCTCTGTAAACCCATGGAAAAAAAGTTCATCGGCGGCCTGCGCGCGGGAGAAACTTTTTCCCGCGCCTTGAATTACACGTGGCCGCTCATTTCCCTGTCCCTTAAACAGGACCACGTCGAAATCGTCTATCGTTTTTTCCCAAAGAAAAAACACATACTGGCATACGCGGACATCCAATCCATTGGCCCGGAACGCCATCTTTTTACGGGATTGCGCATCATCCACAAAACGCCCGACACCCCCGTCTACCTCCTGTTCTGGTCGGGAAAAATAAAAGAGATCTGCGACATCTTCGCGCGATACGGCGTGCAAGTCATCCAACAATGAACCCGACTCCTCCCGCAACCCCATGAAGAAAACATTCAAAGGCGGCCTGCGCATCGGGAAAAACAGTTTTCTGGCATGGAGTTTTTCATGGCCCTTCGCCCGTCTGTCTTTTGAGGACGACCACATCGAAATCGGCCGCCATTTTTTTCAAAACAAAAAATACACGTTGGCACACGCGGACATCCTCTGCATCCGCCGCAAACACGGCCTCTTTTCAAAAGGCGTCCGCATCATCCACAAAGCCCCCAACGCCCCCGCCTACCTTCTATTTTGGACGACGAAGGCAGAGGAAATCTCCAAAATTTTCGCGCACCACGGCGTGGAGGCGCCCACGCCTACCATCACGCGCCCTTGGCGGCTCGCGCTCACGCTTGCGGGTATCGCGCTGTGCGCCATCCTCGCCGCAAACACCGGCGAACACCCATTCTGGCCGCCGCTATTGCTGCTGTGTGCCCTCGCGCTGGCCATCACCTTCACCGTCGAATTTTTAGGGCAGTTGCGCGGACAAAGTTTCAAGGCAACCATCCGCTCATTTGGCCGATGGTTGCTCCGCCTATGGGACACTTTTAGCGGATTGGGTTGTTTTTAACGCCACCCCACGGCATTGCTTTTTACTTAAAGATATGCTTATTTTTCAATAAATTTTCGACACGAAAGCAAATATAATCTTTAATTTGTCGATTTTTTAGAATAATATAAACATATATAGCCAACCTGTCGATTTCATCGACATTCCACAAAACCCCTTTTTTCACATGAGCGCCCACGACCGCACACGGCCTTTCAACGAATTGCCTGCCTTGCCTCCGCCCTGCGAAGTCGAAACAAAGGAGGTCCTCAAGGCATGCTTGCAGGCCACGCGCGCCTTGGCGGAACTCAAGGGGGTTGCCCACACGTTGCCCGACCAGAGCATTTTGATAAACTCGATCCCGCTGCAAGAAGCCAAGATCAGCTCGGAGATCGAAAACATCGTCACCACGCAGGACAAACTTTTTCAAGCCGACCTGATGAGCGAGTCGAGCCTGCTGCGCAACGAAGCACTGGACGAGAATAAAATCGATCCCGCCACCAAGGAGGTTTTGCGCTACCGCATGGCCCTGCGCTACGGGTACGAGGAAATGAAGACGCGCCCCTTCAATATGCGGTTGATCCGCGACATCTGCTCGTGCCTGCGCGGGCGCTCCGTCAGTTTTCGTCCCTACGGAAATGTCGTGGCCCTGTCCAATCCCGACACGGGCGAGCGCAGGTACACACCGCCCCAAGGCGGCGACATTCTGCTGGACAAGTTGAACGATCTGGACGAGTACATCGCCCATTACAAAAGCCACGACCCGCTTATACGCATGGCACTGGCCCACTATCAATTCGAGACGATCCACCCCTTTGACGACGGCAACGGCCGCACGGGCCGCATCATGAACATCCTGTTCCTGATCAACGAGGGCCTGCTCGATCTGCCGGTGCTTTACCTAAGCCGCTACATCATTGAAAACAAAAATGAATACTACCGTCTTTTCTGCGCCGTCACGGAAGAAAAGAAATGGGAGGCATGGGTTCTCTACATGCTAAAAGCCGTCGCTGAAATGTCGCTGCACACAACCCAGCGCATTCGACAAATCGGCAGTCTTTTTGAAGAAACACGCACCCTAGTCAAAACCAAAGCCCCCAAAATCTACAGCAAAGAGCTGGTCGAAATCATTTTCCGACAGGCGTATTGCAAGGTGAACTTCTTGGTCCACTACGGTCTGGCTAAACGCCAAACCGCCAGCATCTATTTGCAGGAACTCGTTCGCCTAGGCATCCTGCAAGAGGTCAAAAGCGGGCGGGAAAAGATTTACATCAACACCCGCCTCGTGGAAATTTTGCGGCGTTAAAAAAAACCACCCCGCACAAAACGTGTCCATTTTTTCCAAAAAAATCGACACGTTTTTTATATATGTCGAATTCATCGACATAATTGCAAAAGGCGCATCCTACTAACAGTCAGTAAAATACCAATTAAAACAGCGACACCTCGACCGTGAACGCCTCGGTCTTCCCCGGCTCGACGTAGTGCAGGCCGTTCTTGTGCTCGGCGGCATTGGGCGGGCCCATCCACGGCTCGACACAGTAAAACGGGCTGTCGGCCTTTTCCGTCCATGTGACGACGCTCGCCCACGGCGGCACGCCGGGGCCCGCGCCGATGGAGACACGCATGTCCTCCTCCCCGCTGCGCGGGCCGAAAGTGACGCTGTTTTCCTTCAGCTTGGCGTGGATGCGGTCGCTTAAAGCAGGATCATCAAAAGAAAAAGTGTCGCCCTCGAGCTTTTCCGCCTGCAATGTCCCGTCGGGGTTCTGGCGGACTGCCTTTTTGGCGGGGATGCGGATGCGGTAATCCTTTCGCTGGGCCCCCGCGTGCCACGGCAGTTGGAAATAAAAGTGGTGCCCGGCGCTCCACGGTAGCGGTTTTTTGCCGTTGTTCGCCAAAATCAAATCCACGGTGAACGACAGCTCCGAAAACCGGTAGCGCACGCTGAACTCGTAGTCAAACGGGTACGCCTTTTTTGCCGCCTCGGATGGCTCGAGCACGGCCACAAACCCGGCGTCGCTCACGTCCTCAATCCGAAACTTTCCGTCCCGCGCGAACCCGTGCATGGGCATGGGCCGCACGACGCCGTCCGGATCCTTCCACATGAAAATCTCGCCGTCGTTGAACGAGCGGCCGCAGAACGGAAACAAAATCGGGTTCCCCCCGCGCACTTTGGCGACGTTCCCCATGTCGGCGTCCTCAGGCCAATAAACGACGTCGCGCACCGTCCCGTCCGCCAACGTCAAATGCCAGTTCAGCAACCGCGCCCCCGCCTCCGGCCACGCCAAAAACGTGGAAGCCCCGACCGTCCATTTCGCGATATCCCTGCCGTTGATTTGAATTGTTTCCATATAGGTTGCGCGGTCCCCCGCGCGAAAAAAGTGTTAAAGAAAAACGTGCGCCAGCACGCCATCAAAAAGTTAACGCCCCAGGGCGTGTTTTCAAATTCAAACGGAGGGTGCGACAGGCAGTTTTTAGCCCATTTTTTGGGCTTCTAACCGAGGCGATGCAGAGCATCGTCGAGGTGAGGAAACAAAAAAGGGGCAAAAACGGACCGAGCAGCCGATGTGTTTTGAATTTGAAGACACGCCCCAGCCTACAAAAACCCCCCGCCCCATTGCAAGAACTGCCCGCTTCCCGACACCACTATCAACACCGCTTCCCAAATGCCAAAATCCTTGTTACTCATTCATGAACAACAAAATTCCTTGCTGCTATAATTTTGGCATTTTTCTAACAACAAGCATTTCACCCCCACAGTTTCCATCTAGATTCCTCTCACCTTTCCCGCGCGGAAAAATCGGGCAAGGCGAAGTTTGAGGAAGCCGTGAGGCGGGGGCTGTACGATGCTTACTGCTCCCGCTTCTCGGCGACGATAACGCAGCATTGCCCGATTTTAACCGCGGGAACGCGGATTTCCGGAGGAAATTCGCGCAGGATTTCACAGAGGCCCAACGCCCCAATTAGCCCTCCCGTCCAGCGCCAGCCTACTCAACTGTCACCGATTTCGCGAGATTCCTCGGCTTGTCCACGTCGCATCCGCGCAAGACCGCGATGTCGTACGCCAGCAGCTGCAGCGGTATCGCCGCGAGGATCGGGCGCACGCTTTCGTGGACGGCGGGCATGCGTATGACGTCGTCGGCGAGCGAATCGGGAAACTCGGCCGCGGCCGCGTCCGTGATGGCGATGACGGGGCCTTTTCGCGCGCGGATTTCCTGCAGGTTGGAGACGGTCTTTTTGAACATTTCCCCGGTCGGCACAAATAGGACGGTCGGGCATTCGGGGTTGATCAGCGCGATCGGCCCGTGCTTCATCTCGGCGGCGGGGTACCCCTCGGCGTGGATGTAGGAAATCTCCTTGAGCTTCAGCGCCCCCTCCAGAGCCAGCGGAAAAAACTCCTGCCGCCCGAGGAACAGAAAGTCGTGCTTTTGAAAATACTTTTGGGCGATCTTTTTGATCTGCGGGGCCTGTTTGAGCATCTGCGAGACGCGCTCCGGCAAGTCGCGCACAGCGTCCACAATCGCGCGCCCCTCGACAAAGGCGAGGTCACGCATGCGCCCGATATAGAGGGCGACCAGCAGCGCCACGAGGCTCTGGGAGGTGAACGCCTTGGTCGAGGCCACCCCGATCTCCGGCCCCGCGTGCTGGTAAATGCCGCCGTCGGACTCCCGCGCGATGGTGGAGCCGACGACGTTGACGATCGACAGCGTGCGGTACCCCTTGCGCTTCGACTCGCGCAGGGCCTCCAGCGTGTCGATCGTCTCGCCGGACTGCGAGACGACGAAGACGAGCGTGTTTTTGTCGAGCGGGGAATTGCGGTAGCGAAACTCCGAGGCGTACTCCACCTCCACGGGAATGCGCGCGTACTTTTCAATCAGATACTCGGCCACGAGGCAGGAGTGCCACGCCGTGCCGCACGCGCAGAACAGGATGCGGTCCACCTGCCGCAACTCGCGCACGTCGAGGTTGAGCCCGCCGAACCGCGCGGTCGATCCGTCGTCGGAGATGCGCCCGCGCATGGCGTTTTCGATGGCCTGCGGCTGCTCGAAAATCTCCTTCTCCATGTAGTGCTTGAACTCGCCCAGCTCCGCCTCCTCAATTTCCCAGTCAACTTGGTTGATAACCGGCGAAACTTCCTCCTCCCGCGAAATCGTCGCGATGCTGAAATCGTCCGCCGTCAGATGGACGATCTGCCCGTCGTCGAGGTAGACGACGTTCTGCGTGCGCCCCACAAAGGCCGACACGTCGGAGGCGATCATGTTCTCGTCCTTGCCCACGCCGAGCACCAGCGGCGAACCTTTTCGCGCGCCCACAATCTCGTCGGGACAGTCGACCGCCAACACCGCGATGCCGTACGTGCCCTCCACATGCAACAGCGTTTTTCGCACGGCGTTGAAGAGGCGCCCGTTCTTTTCGCCCTGCGGCTCCTTGGCGTAGTGGTAGGCGATCAGGTTGGCCAGCGCCTCCGTGTCCGTCTCGCTCACAAAAGTATAACCCTTGCCTTGGCAGAACCGTTTGATCGAGGCGTAGTTTTCAATCACCCCGTTGTGGATGAGGGCGATCTTGCCGTCGGAGGAAACATGGGGATGGGCGTTGGCGTCCGTCACGCCGCCGTGGGTGGCCCAGCGCGTGTGGCTGATGCCCGTCGTCCCCGAAAGATTTTTGTGCTGGGCGACCCGCGCCATGTTTTCGACGCGCCCCGCTTTTTTGACCACCTCAAACGCGCCGTTTTGCAGCACTGCCAGCCCCGCGGAGTCGTACCCGCGGTACTCAAGGCGTTTCAAGCCCTCGATAAGGAAAGGGGCGGCCTTCTGATGCCCCACATAACCGATAATCCCGCACATATCTTGGAATTATGCGGCCCCGCATATTCCCGCACAAGAATTTTGCGAAATTTATTTTTGCCCCGCGCCACCTAAATAAACCAGCCCCAGCAGCGTGATATCGTCGCTCTGCCGCGCCCCGTTGGCGAAGTCGGCGACGGCGCTTCCCAGATGATGCACGAGCGCTTGAATGTCGTCGCTTTTCGCGCCGCAGCCGTTGAGCGCCGCGATCATGCGATCGTCACCGAAAAGCTCGTTTGAGCGGTCGCACGCCTCGACCACGCCGTCGGTGTAGAGGAACAGCCGGTCGCCCGGCGCGAGGCGGGTTGTTTTCTCGGCGTACATGCTGTCTTCCATGCCCGCAAGCACAAACCCGGGGGGGACATCGAGCATCTCAAAGGCGCCGCCCGAGCGTGAAACACACGGCGGGTTGTGCCCCGCGTTCACGTAGGAAAAAACCCCGGTGTCGATCTCCAAAATCCCCATGAACGCCGTCACAAACATCCCCGCGTCGTTGTGCTCGCACAGCTGCCGGTTGGCGCGCCCGAACACCTCGCCCGCGGGCAGCCCCAACTGCGCGAAATTTTTGACGAGGGTTTTGGCGATCATCATGAACAGCGCGGCGGGCACCCCCTTGTCGGACACGTCCGCCACCACGACGGCCAGATGTTTTTCGTCCACCAAGAAGAAATCGAAAAAGTCCCCGCCGACTTCCTTCGCGGGCACCATTTTCGCGTAAATATCAAACTCCTCCTTCTCCGGATACGGCGGGAAAATCGACGGCAAAATCGACGACTGGATGTTTCTTGCCAAATCCAGCTCCGTCGCGATGCGCTGCTTCTCGGCGGTGACGTCCCTTAATTCGCTAATGTGCGTTTTGATATTGCGCGCCATCGTGCCGATCGCGGCGGCGAGCGTGCCCAGCTCGTCGTTGCGCTCCAACCGGATCTCGGCGTCAAAATTCCCCCGCCCGATCTCGTCGGCCTTTTGCGAAAGGTATTTTATCGGCCTGCTCACCAGCCACTCCTGCAGCAGGTACGTCAGCAGCGACAGCAAAAAACACGCCCCGAAAAACGCGGCCACGGTCGACCACAGGCTCGCATAAACCGCCGCAAACAACTCGTCCTCCGGCACGTTCACTACAATCGCCATACCGTTGTCCAACTCGCGGCGAAACGAGATGTAACGCTCCCCCGCGTAATCAAACTCGCTCTCCTCCCCCGCGTCGGCGACGTACCACGGCAGCGTCGAGAGCGATTTCCCGAGCGGGTCGCCCCCCACGTTCCTGTCATTGAGCGCCAAAATATAATCGTGCCGCGCGTCGGCAAAAAGCGAGAAGCTGTTTTCCGTGGGGCGAATCCGCGCGGTGTCCCGCGCCATCGAATCCAGCTTCCAATCGACCGTGGACATCCCCACAAAATTCCAGTCGCGGTCATAAATGCCGGCCCCGGCCGTCGTCATGAGCGCCTTCGTCCCCTCGTCGTCAAAATAGGGAGGCGTCCACGCGATATCCCGCACCCCCTTTAACTGTTCGCGCACGGATTTATACCACATCTGCCCCAAATAATTGTACTGTTCGCTTTCAAAACTCTTGGCGATCAGCACGTCCATCCCGTCGTTGAAGGAATAAATGCACCACAGCCGCTGTCCCGGTTCGATCTTCCCCGGCTCAAACCAAATCCCCCCGCCGACGGCGACAGACCCTTCCGTAAAGTGCGACTGCACCTCGATCTCCGCCAGCTCCCGGTCTTTCACGGGCGCGTTATAATACCCGAACGCGCACAACGCCAAACTCCGCGCCCGCTCCTGCAACTCGCGAATGTTCTTATTGATCCGCTCCGCCTGAAAATCCACCGCCGACCGGCAATCGGCCACCTGCAGCCGCTTATAATTCTGATACACCCCGTGGCACAGCCACACGATAACCCCTCCCATGCCCAAAAACATGACAGCCATCGCCGCAAGCATTTTTCCGCGAACGCTTTTCATCCACCGCCATAATCCCCGAAACGCCACCCATCCGTCAAAGGCGAATTTTTCACCCGTTTGCGTCCAACGGATGCCGACGGGATGATCAGCACTACGAAATCAGCTGTTATTTTATGGAATGTGATGCATTATGCACTTATTTTTGCTATTTTCCTAAAAAAATTGGGAATCTTGAACATTGACAAACAGCGCTTTTATTGGCTCCTTTTCTTCAGCGCCGCAAACAGCACACACGACCAACCCCGCCCCTCTTTTGAAAACACACCAAATTTTCCTGGCCGCCGCCTTCGCGTGCGCGGCCGCCGCCTTCACGCCGCTTCACGCCGAGGATGTCGGGGAACCGGCGCAGCCGCAAACCCCCGCCTGGTGGACAGCCCCGGCCACGCGGATCATCAACGCCGACGCGCCGCAAAATAACTATGGCCCCCTTAATGTCGGCCAGCTCAAGCACACGGCCACCCAGGCCCACGCCTATTTCGAGTCCCTGCTCTCCGGCGGCGCAGGCTTTCCGCTAACGGACCTCTTCCCCGCCCCGCCCGGCCCCGCCGACCCGGCCTACCCCCAATGGCGCACGGCCAACTACGCCCCCGCCAACATCGGCCAACTCAAGGCGGTCGGGCTGCCCTTTTACAACCAACTGATCTCGTTCGGTATCGACACCCGGCTTTACCTGTGGTCGATGGGATATCCGCTTAACTGGAACTCCCCTTATCCGTGGCCCGAACCGCCGCCGCAAGGCGAACCTGGCACGCCCGAGCGCGCGACCTACGAGGCATGGCTCAAGGGCAACTATGTCCCCGCCAATATCGGGCAGCTGAAAATGGTGTTCTCCTTCGACTTGGGCCAGTCGACCATGTTCGAGGGCATCCCCGACTCCTGGATCATCGAACATTTTGGCACGCTGGAAGGGTTTGACCCCGATACCGACGCCGACGGCGACGGGTTGACCAACCGACAAGAATTTCAATTTGGCACCGACCCCAACAACCCCGACACCGACGGCGATGGTCTGCCGGACGGTTGGGAGGTGGATAACGGCCTCGACCCGCTCGACGACGGCAGCGGCGACCCCAACAACGGCCCCAATGGCGGCGCGGGCGTCGGCTACGGCTCCACCAACAAGCAGCTTTACGACGCCGGGAAAAATCGGGATGAGGAGGTTCTCCCGCGGCCAAAAGCGCCAACGCAGTTCTATCCCACCGAAGTGAGTGTGCCTAAAAATCTTGTTGCCTTTGTCTGGACGCCCGGAAGCGCCGAGCCGGGTGGGGCTTCTGTCACGAAACAGCTGCTCTATCGCAATGACGAGCTGCTGGAGGAGCTGGGGATGAATGTTAGTTCCTATCAAGACACCTCCTTCGCCCTGCCGGCAGACAACGGCATCACATTGACCTACAGGATCATGACTGAAGATGCCGCAGGACTGATCTCGGACAGCGCGCAACTGCAAGTTCGCATCGGCGACTTCACGCGAATGCTCGTCTGGACTATGGCAAAAACATGGGAAGCCAGCTCATCGGGAGGATTCGGAGAGTTCGTCACTTCGATAGAGGACGCGGAGACATACCAGTATTATAATGTGATTGATTATGAATATCATCGTTATTTTCGCCACGATTACGATATCCCGAAACCTTCTTCTGTAGCAACAGACGATCAAGATGCCCATGCGGTCTACATGCCAAAAAGCGGCCGTCGCAACTGGTATCGCTACACAACAGCGGGCGGAAGCAGTTCTGGATCTGAGGAATGGAACTTTGGGTCAGGTCCGAATATCGTGGGTTCTAACTGGACTTCGTGGGGCCCCACTCACCTCTATCGTTATGATTCCCCCCCGATAAGCCATGCCGGCGAAAGCTGGAACACCACCAGATACCGACTTTCACAACCCATCACGGCGCAAATGCGACTGGGCTGGATCAGCCAATCTCTAGGATCTGGGCGTGACCCGAACTTCGGCCAAATAAGGTACGACAGACCTCCCGAGGAGACTCACTGTAGCGACATCGTTTCGTCTATCAGAGCGGACAGGATATCCGCCGCCCATTATTCCAGTCAAAACATGGCCGTCGTCAGCAGGGCCGCTTACAAATACAAAATGGCTCCGTACTCGCGCCGCGACACAAGGTACCGCTATTATGTGCTGAAACACCGCCTTTTTATTCCGTACGACAAAAGAGGCCGGCCGGATGAAAGCCAGATGCAAGTGCTCGACACGGAAAAAATTATCCTCTCGGAATCTTTCCTTGCCGCCTGCGAAGAAACAATCGACGACTATGACGACCCGGACACCTATCCGAGCGAAGTCGAGTGGGTCAATCATGTCATAGGCAGCCAAGGCGAATACGCTGTTTCGTTGTCGGGTGTTTCCCACGAGATCAGCACGCCCGAAACCATGCAGGTTCCACCGCCTCCTCAGGGACAAACAAATTCGGACAACATAATTGAACTCGATTCCGAATATGTAACCTACATGAGAGTCGATCCGTTCAGTGATTCCGGGGATTACCCATACCACTGGCATATCGAATTCGCCACCATAGAAATCGCCGGGGAAGGCGGCCTTATCGCCTTTGCCCCCACTTGTTCTTCCGCCATCTCCAAAGGGCAAGTGACGCTGAACGGTCAAATCATGCAAGCGCTCACCCCGCCCGGCGACGGGGGCGGAACCATCACCCTCTCAGGGCAAGATCTGCACACATTCCTCCCGTCGCCAGACCAATGGGAACCGAGAGTCGGCCAGATCGGCCTATACGCCACGAAGCCCGGGACCATGACAGTCACGCTGCGGGTTAAGTGGGGGAACTCCCAATCGGCGGCCCAATCCCCCCAGCTGCTCAGATCTTCTCCGTTGGTCGCGGTTGACACAAAAAAAATAGATCTGCTGCCCTACATTGACATCGGGGCGGATTTCGACGGCGACGGCGAGATCGAATACATGTCAACCTACGACAAGGCCACCCACACCTTCGTTGTCGACGGCGATACAAAAACTCCCCGCCGCGCCCATCTGCTCGCGGCCGTCGACCCGGACGCCTTCTACATCTGGAACAACGACGACTACGACACCGAAGCCCGTGAAAAAGAAATAGACAACCCGGACGGCAAGGGAGCGCCAAACGGGGCGGATGACAGGATCAACGGACGCCGTGACTTGGAAGATCTGCATCTGATCCGCTTTAAAATCCCTGGAGCCAAGAAAATTCGGCCGTTTTTGGAATCAGGGAAAATGGAACTGTATATCGAATCAAACGTCGCAAGCGTCGCGAATAAACGGCGCAAATGGAACATGTATCCGTCTGTCTCAACCGTCGGCGTGCGCGATGATCTCGGCATTTCTCCCTTCGCCCAGGTGTGGTTAAAGGCAGAAGAACAGATGCAACAGAAAACCTTCTTTTCGTCCGAAGGGGATGGGGCGCGCCGCAAAGCTGTTCCCTATTCAATGCTTCGTTTTTCGGATACAAACGAGGATGCGGAATGCTCTTTCCTATTGGAGACAAGCCAAACGCTCACATTGCGCCTGAGCGCCTACGTGAAATCGAAATCGGACGCCTTTCCAAAAAATCCAGGCAGCCAGCTTACGGTGCATTCGGTTCCCGTCAAAACAATGATGGAAGCCTACAAATGCGAGCAATCCGGTGCCTTCGTCACCAACGCAAGTGTCGGAAACCGCCGCTATTTGAGCGGGTATGCGCAGTACGCATCGGCCCCTGCGGCGGAGGACGAAAAAGATTATGTGCTTCTGGTCCACGGCTACAATATGAATGAACAGGAAAAGAAAAACATTGGCGAAACAATGTTCAAACGGCTGTTTCAGCTAGGCTACAAGGGGCGCGCGGGCGTATTTTTGTGGCCGTGCAACACAAAATATTACTTTGACCAGAGCGAGTTCATCGCATGGAAGTCCGCGGAAACCCTGCTAAGCCTGCTGATGGAGCTCAAAGACAAAGGCTATCGGGTCCATTTAATGGGGCACAGCCAAGGGAACACCATTGCATGCGAGGCGTTGAAACTTTACTTTGAAAGATATCCCAGCGTCGAGCTTCTGGAGAGTTATTCCGCCTGCCAGGCGGCCATAACGGCAAGTGTCTTCACCACTTATTGGCGCCTTCAAACTGTCAGAGACAGTCCGACGTCACCGGATGTTTACGGGCACTATCCTGACGGCGGCGCCGAAAGTGTTCCGTATATGCACAGTCTTGATGGAGATAGTGGCAGCGCGGATATTACATTGGCGGCCAAGCGCTGGATCAATTTTTACAATCCGTTAGATTATGCGCTTTCAAAATGGAATTTTAATCAATGGTGCAAACCGGACAGCTCAAAGTTCGGCACGATGGGAGGGTTTTTATATGAAGTCAAATGGCCCCAGAAACCCGAGCCGGGAGCCGAATATTTCAGGAATCATCAAACTCAAAATCCCGCTTCACTGGTATTTGACCGGGATCGATATGAAATATTCAGTTTCGTTGCGGGGGCATACCTGCGGGCCCTTGGGGCCGTGGATCTCGACAGAACGACACATTTTATCGACCGACCGCTGGGGGCCGGATTTACTGATCACGAACTGGACCACAGCGGGCAATTCAATTACTGGATGGGCAAGCATGTCAATTTTTGGACCACTTTTATGGAAGACAGCGGCATAAAGAAATGAAAACATCAAAAAAAAAGACCATCGTTATCGTCGCGGGGGCAGTTTTGCTTTTCGGCCTATCTTCCTATCTTTCCAGGGAAGAATCCGGGAAAATGGAGGTGACGACGGTTGCCCCGAACCACGCAGGCGGACAAGTCGAAGCGAAACCACATAATTTGGACCCCGACGGACTTGAAACCCCCTACGACATGCGGCTCACGAGCATTCTCGGCGAACCGAAGGGCGCCGGCCTGGAGGAACGCCTTTACCAGCAACGACTGCGAGAGGCCATGCGTCGGTCCATCAACACGATGAACCATCCTGTCATTATATTTGGACTGGCGGTCGATCAGGAGGGTGTCGGCATTCCAGAGGTACGGGTGAATTTGCATACCAAGCGTCTGTTTCGAAAACCCGACAATGAGGTAAACGAGGGCGGTTTTGAATTTTCCGTGCTCACGGACTCGGCCGGCCGGTTTAATGTCAGCGGATTCAATGCCGAGGATATCTCCCTTCTCCGGCTCGAAAAAGCCGGTTACGTTCAGGCCGAATCAAACCTGAAACGGCATGCCACCCAATTTGGCGATTGGGGCTCATTTGAAAACCCCATTATTTTTCGCATGTGGCATTCGCAGGGGGCGGAACCGTTAATCACGTCCGCCACACATTTCTTCAAAAGAATCCCGACGGACGGAACCGTGTTGGAGGCAGATCTGCTTAGCGGAGATTCCCGTCGCGTGGAAACGCCCGTCCGGATACGGTTGACACGGGACGACGACACTATGGTCGCCGACAAGCGCGGTTACCGCATCAATCGTTATGACTGGTCCTTTGAATTGGAGGTGCCTGACGGTGCCGTCATTTTCACGGAGACCGAG
>JAVBTG010000052.1:0-3586 GCA_031556275.1 Opitutales bacterium | reverse complement strand
GTCGTTAAAAACAGCAAAAACGCGCATATTCCCACAATCGACGCACGGAAGCGGCGGTCAAGACGGTTTGCGTAGCCGGGCGGGATATGTGCGGAAATAGGTGGCATGAGAGGTAAGAACATCATGTATCCCGTTTTTATGTTATCAATATTTTTTAAACATTTCAGGCGCTCGGCTGATTCCATCGTTTAAATCCCGCGCTCCCGTCCGCCAAAAAACGCAGTGGCAGGCGGTGCGCTTTTCCTCTAGGCTTAGGAATTATCGCATGATTTACCTATGGGCAACGGCGCTCATCTGGGCGTTTTCATTCGCGCTCGTGGGCAAAAAGCTGGCACAGACGGACGCCGCCTTTGTGGCATGGGCGCGCATGACGCTGGCGTTGCTGTTGTTCGCCGTCCTGTGCCGCCCCAAGGGAATAACGCCGCCCCTCGCGGCGCGGCTGGCGGGCATCGGGGCCGTGCAATATGGCTTAATGTTTCTTTTTTACCTCGCCGCCTTCCAAACGCTAAAGGCGTACGAAGTCGCGTTGTTCACAATCACGACGCCCTTTTGGGTCGTCCTGTTTTCGGGGCAACGCAAACAGGCGCTCAATCCCGTTTTCTGGGGGGCGGCGACGCTCTCCGTGGCGGGTGCCTGGCTGCTCCAGCCCGAGCGCGCCTTCCAAGACGGGCTGTTGCGCGGATTTTTGCTCGTGCAGGCGGCGGACATTTGTTTCGCGTGGGGGCAGACGGCCTACAAGCGCCTGCGGCACAAACACATATTTTTGGTCGACCACTGCATCTACGCGTTCGTCTACCTCGGGGCGTTTTTGTGCACGCTCGCGGTGTTGGCCGTGTGGGGCGACTGGGGGCAGGCTGCCCGATTGGACGACAAACAATGGGGAGTATTGCTGTGGCTCGGATTTGTCGCCTCGGGGCTTGGATTATTTTTATGGAACAAGGGGGCGGTGCGCGTGAATCCCGGCTCGCTTGCCGCCGCCAACAACCTTAAAATCCCCCTGACGATCGCGGTCTGCTGGCTGTGTTTCGGCGAATTTCCAAAGCAGATGAGCCTCTGGCAATTCGCAGGCGGATTGGCGCTCATCCTCGCCGCGATGGGCTTGCCCGTGCTGCGCAAAACCGCCCCGAAAACCGTTCCGAAAATTTCTTAAAAAGACGCTTATGCAAAAACCCGTTTACGTCATCGGCCACCGCAACCCGGACGCGGACAGCGTGTGCAGCGCCATCGGTTTTGCGGCGTTCAAGCACGCGCAGGGATGCCCCGAATACGTGCCCGCGCGCTGCGGCAACTCCAACGCCCGCATCGACGCCATCTTGAAAAAATTCGGGGTGCCCCTGCCGGAATTTTTGGGGGATGTCACCCCGCGCGTGCGCGACATCATGGCGGCCGAACCGCACACCCTGCCCCCCCGCGCCACCTGCGCCGAGGCGCTCGAGCTGATCGACCGCTACGACATCCGCGCCCTGCCCGTCTTGGAGGAAAACCGCAAACTCTTGGGCGTCGTCACCATTTTCAATCTGGGCGACTTCTTTGTCCCCAAACTCAACGACCTGCGCCAGATGCGCCGCGTCCACACGAGCGTCTCCGACATCGCGCGTTCCTTGAAAGCGCGCGTGCTGCATCTCGAGAATCCCGACCGCGTGGAGGATATTTTTTTGCGCGTGGGCGCGATGGATCTGGGCACGTTCAACCACTTCACCTCCCGCGAGGGCATCGACGCGGGCCAAAGCGGCATCATCGTCGGCGACCGGCGGGACATCCAGCTCTCCGCGATCGCGATGGGCGTGCGCCTGCTCGTCATCACCGGCAACGCCGAGCTGGACGACGCCGTGGTCGCCAAGGCGCAGGACAAAGGCGTGTGCCTGATCGTCAGCCCCTACGACACGGCGACGACGGCGTGGATCATCCGCACGGCCACCTTCGTCGCCCCGCTGATGGACCGTGACGCGCGCTGCTGGCAGCCCGAGGAAAAACTTTCGCTCTTGCGCCGCCGCATCGGCCATATGGCGGACAGCGCCCTGCACTGCGTGACGGACGCCGAAGGCCGCCTGATCGGCGTTTTTACGCGCGGGGATCTTCTGCGTCCGTCGCAGACGCGCCTCGTCCTCGTCGACCACAACGAGCTTTCGCAAGCCGTCGGCGGCGCGGACGAGGTGACGATCATGGGCATCATCGACCACCACCGTTTGGGCAACCTGCCCACGCAGCAGCCCATCCTTTTCCACAACGAGCCGGTCGGGGCCACCTGCACGATCGTGGCCGGATTTTTTCGCCAGTACGGCATCACGCCCGAACCCGCCATCGCGGGGATCCTCATGGGCGGCATCATCTCCGACACGATGAACCTGCGCGGCCCCACGACAACCGAAAAGGACCGCGACATGCTCTGCTGGCTCAAGGGCATCGCGGGCACGGATCCCGACGAGCTGATGCGGCTCATCTTCAATTCCGGTTCGCTCATTTCCGCGATCCTGCCGGAGGAAGTCATCGCCGCCGACTGCAAACGCTACGTCGAGGGCGAGGCCCGTTTCAGCGTGGCGCAGGTGGAGGAACTCGGCTTCGACCGCTTCCGCGAACACCTCGGCCAACTCGATGAGGCCTTGGAAACCTACCGCCTGCGCGAAAACCTTTTGTTCGCCTGCTTGCTGGTGACGGACATCAACACCCAAAGCTCCCTCCTGCTGATGGCGGCGGACGAGGACGTGCGCCGCACGGTATCCTACCCGCCGGCAGACGCCAGCGGAAAAGTCTTTGACCTGCAAGGGGTTGTCAGCCGCAAAAAACAGCTAATCCCCTATCTGACAGGGCTTTTGCATACCTTGGGCCTGTCTTGAACAAACTTGCGTGCCGCGCTTGGGCGTGCTAATTTTCATCCTTATCATGGCTTTCAATCTCAAGGAAACGATCAGCAGCCGCATCGGCGAAAATTACGAGCTGCACGACAAGTACATCAACAAGACGCTGGTCAAAGTCCAGCGCGTCATCGGGTTTGACAAAGTCTACACCCGCGCCAAGGGCTGCTACCTCTACGACAAGGAGGGCAACGACTACCTCGATTTCCTCAGCGGCTACGGCGTCTACAGCATGGGGCGCAACCACCCCGTGATCCAGCAGGCCATCCGCGATGTCCTCGACATGGACCTGCCCAACATGGTGCAGATGGACTGCTCGATCCTCAGCGGCCTTTTGGCCGAAAAGCTCACGAGCATCACGGGGGCCGACCGCACCGCCTGCTTTTTTTGCAACTCCGGCACCGAGGCCACCGAGGGCGCGCTCAAATTCGCCCGCGCCGCGACCAAGCGCCCGCGCCTGCTCTCGCTCGAGCACGGCTACCACGGCCTGTCCTACGGCTCGCTCTCCATCACGGGGAACCTCAATTTCCAAGAAGGCTTCGGCCCCTTCCTCCCCGGCGCGGACCGCGTGAAATACGGCGATCTGAACGACCTCGAGGAGCAGCTCAAAAAAGGCGACGTGGCGGGCTTCATCTTCGAGCCCGTGCAGGGCAAGACGGTCTATTCCCCGAGCGACGATTATTTCCCGCAAGCGCAGGCGCTGTGCCGCAAATACGGCACCCTGTTCATCGCGG
>JAVBTG010000176.1:0-5434 GCA_031556275.1 Opitutales bacterium | reverse complement strand
CGTGTGCACGCCGCGTTAAAAGCCAATTTCCTGATGTCGCCGCCACTGGTCGTGGCCTTCGCCTTGGCGGGCCGTGTGGATATCGACTTCGACCGCGAGCCCGTCGGCAACGGCAAGGACGGCAAGCCCGTCTATCTGCACGAAATCTGGCCGTCCTCTTCCGAAGTGTCCGCGTGCGTCGCGGGCGCGCTCAAGGGCGAGATGTTCCGCAACCGCTACGGCGACCTCAAAAACGCCAACCCGCTCTGGGACGCCGTGCGCTCAAGCGAAGGGGTGCGCTATGGCTGGGACAAGGATTCGACCTACATCCAAAACCCGCCTTTCTTCGAAAACTTCTCGTTGGACGTGGGCAAGATCGCGCCCGTGGGCGAGCTGCGCCCCCTCGCGATTTTGGGCGACTCAGTGACGACCGACCACATCTCCCCCGCCGGCAGTTTCTCCAAGGACAGCCCCGCAGGGCGCTATTTGACGGAGCGCGGCATCGCCCAAAAAGATTTCAACTCCTACGGCTCGCGCCGCGGCAACGACCGCATCATGACGCGCGGCACCTTCGCCAACGTGCGGATCAAAAACCGCATGGCCGACGGCAGGGAAGGCGGCTATACGAAGCTCGAGCCCGAGGGCGAGGTGATGCCAATCTTCGACGCGTGTGAAACCTACCGCAAGCGCGGGCAGGGACTCATCGTCTTCGGCGGCATCGACTACGGCATGGGCTCGTCCCGCGACTGGGCAGCCAAGGGTACTTTTCTGCTCGGCGTCAAGGTCGTCGTGGCGTCCTCCTACGAACGCATCCACCGCAGCAACCTGATCGGCATGGGGGTCTTGCCCCTTCAGTTTAAGGAGGGTGTCTCGGCGCAGACGTTGGGGCTCGACGGCTCCGAGGTGTTTTCGCTGCCTGGCCTTTCGGACAATCTCAAACCAGGGCAGGACCTAGACCTCGAAATCCGCCGCAAGGACGGCTCCATGGAAACGGTGCCGCTGAGCGTGCGCATCGACACCTCGATCGAGATCGACTACTACCACAACGGCGGCATCCTGCCGTACGTGCTGCGCGCGATCCTGCGCAAATAACCCACCTTTTCTTCCCCGCCATGCCAGACGAAACCAAAGAAGTGTTTTTGGTCGACGCCTATTCCGATCCCGTCGTCATTTTGATCAACGGACGGGCGTCCTATCTGAACTGCGCGCCCGTGGGGCAGTTTTTGGAGCACATGGCGGCGTCGGGCAAGGTGCATTTCGTCGTGGATTTCGCCCGCTGCACGGGGATGGACAGCACCTTTTTGGGCATCTTGGCGGGCTGCGCGCTGTCCGTGGAATCCAAGCAGGGCAGCGTCACGCTCTGCCGCCTCAACGAGCGCAATTTGGAGCTTGTGCGCAATGTAGGGTTGCACCGGATTTTGACTGTGGAGGCCGACCCGGCAGCGCTGACGTTCGACGGCCACGCCGAAAAGAACCCCAAGCCGCTGGGCACGCTTGACAAGCAGGAAATCGCCAACGCCCGCCTCATTTTAAAAGCCCACGAAAACCTCGTGGCGGCCGACGCGGGCAACCTCACGAAGTTTCAGGACGTCATCACCGCGCTCAAGTCGAAGCTGTGAGGGCGCCTTCGCGGTT
Source organism: Opitutales bacterium (assembly GCA_031556275.1). Taxonomy (GTDB): domain Bacteria; phylum Verrucomicrobiota; class Verrucomicrobiia; order Opitutales; family JAKPNF01; genus JAKPNF01. The sequence continues at coordinate 3,820 of JAVBTG010000176.1, read as the reverse complement.
ACTCCCTCAAAGTTCGGTTGAGGCCTGCGAGGCGCGCACAGAATTCGGGGCGAAATTCACGGAAAAAATCCCCCATGTCAGCCCGACGCCGAAGGCCGCCATCAGCGCGCGCCCACCCTCGGCGAATTTGCCTTGGCGCAACGCCTCGGCCAGCAACACGGGCGTAGAAGCGCCGCTGAGGTTACCGATGTTCTCCATAAAAAAGAACCGCTTTTCCTTCGGCACCTTGAGCTGGTTGTAAATGTGCTCCAGCATCATCTTGTTGGCTTGGTGCAGCAGCACAAAGCGGCAGTCGTCCAGCGTGAGCCCGTGCTTTTCCAGCGAGGCGCGCGCGGCGGAGGGAATCGTCGAGATCGCGAAGTGAAAAACCGCCAGACCGTTCATTTGCAGTGATTCGGGCGTTGTGCAAATGCCGGCTCCGTCGACGTTCTCTTTTTTGGTGTCTTCCGACCTCGGCGTGCGCGCCCCTCCGGCGGGAACAATAAGCTGTTTCCAATTGGCGCTATCCGTGCCGATGTCGGCAAATTCAAACCCGTATGCTCCGTCCGCCTTTTCGATGACAAAGGCGGCGGCGCCGTCGCCGTGCAGGGTCATCAGCGAGCGGTCTTTGGGGTAAATGAGCTTTGAAACGGTGTCGGCGAAAATAAGCAGGATTTTTTTGCACCGGCCGGACGCGATCAACCCATCGGCGATGCTCAATCCGTAGGGCATCGCGGCGCACCCCATGGAACTGTCAAAGGCCCCGCAAGTCGCGGGCAACCCCAGCCGTTGGTGCACGACAAACCCGTTGCCCGGCAAAATATAATCGGGCGTCTGGGTCACAAAAATGAGCATGTCAAAATCCGAACGGCCGATGTTTTCGGATTTCAAAAGACGCTCCGCCGCCTCGTAGCCCAAATCAGCGGACGTGACGCCCGTGGGCGCGATTCGGCGCTCTTTGATGCCGCTGAGCTTTGAAATGCGCTCCAATTGCGCGGCGTCAAACCGCCCGGCCAACGTCTCGTTAGTGAGTGTCTCCTTGGGCAGGACATAGTGGGAGGCGCTGATTTTTGAAATATAATTCATTCCTGTGGCGGACGTGAGAGGAAAATTGAGGATAATCGTTCGGCAAAGCCCGCTTCAAGCGAAAACAAGGTGTCAAAACGTGCCCGGGGGCAAATTGCGTTGACAGTCCATGCCGTAACAAAACATATTTTCAGTGAAGCCCGGCCTCCGGATGCGGGCGTTTTTTTATTCGTTTTTCACTCCCGCTTTTAGCATGGAAACACTCATTGAAAACCTGAAGGCCAACGTGGATTCCCTCGAAGACGTGGCATTGGCCGCCGACACCAATTTGGCGACGCTACCGCAATGGGATTCCCTTGCTATGCTTTCCACGATGGCGATGGTCGCCTCGGAATACGGCGTGAACATCACCAGCCAAGAAATAGCGGCGTGCAAAAGCTTGGCTGATCTCGACGCGCTCATCCGCTCGAAGTCCTGAACGTTTCAGCCCATGCCGACAGCCAGCATCCCATCGGTGAACGACTGCTTTGGACTTGCGGGGAAAACTGTTTTCATTACCGGCGCGTCCTCGGGCATTGGGGCCGCCTGCGCGGTTCGTTGCGCGCAATCGGGCGCGCATTTGATGGTCACGGGGCGCAATGAGGGCCGGTTAAACGCCGTCCTAGCCTCTTTGGCCGGGGAGGGGCACAGGGCAATCGTCGCGGACGTGGCGCAGGACGCCGACATTCAACGCCTGATCGACACATTGCCGCCGATAGACGGGTTCGTGCACAGCGCGGGAATCGCCAGAGCCTCCCTCTTGCGCTTCGCGACGGCGGCGGACATGGAGGAGCACTTTGCCGCGAATTTGTTTTCCGCGATAAAAATAACCCAAGGAATGCTCAAGAAACGCCTAGTCAACAAGGGCGGCTCGCTGGTCTATCTGGCATCCGTCAACGCAACAATCGCGGTGCCGGGAAACAGCATTTATTCCGCCACGAAGTCCGGTTTGGTGGCTTTTTCGCGGAGCGTCGCCACGGAGGTGGCCCCGCGCGGCGTCCGGGCCAACACGATTTCCCCCGGGATGGTGGAGACGCCGTTGGCCGACGGTGTTTTTAACGGCGATTTAGAGGCACTCAAAAAAGATAAAGAAAAATATCTTTTGGGTTACGGAAACACCGAGGACATCGCTTGCGCGGTGCAGTATCTTTTGTCGGACGCGTCCCGCTGGGTGACCGCCAGCGATTTTGTAATCGACGGGGGCTTTTCAAACTGTCGTTGACCATGAAACAGATCATTATCGTCGGTGCGGGCGGGTTTGGCCGAGAGGTTTTCGGCTATGCCGAGGATTGCATCCGCGCGGGTGCCGCATGGGAAATAAAAGGATTTCTGGACGACAATCCCCGCGCGCTTGACGGGCTTGATTACCCCTGCGGCCTTTTGGGCGGCATCGCGGCCTATCAGCCGCGACAAGGGGATTATTTTTTGATGGGGTTGGGCCTGCCGAAGGCGAAAAAAGCCGTGGCGGGCCAGCTTCTCGCGCGGGGGGCCGCATTCGAGACGTTGATCCACCCGACCGCCCGCGTGGGGCGCAACGTGCGCGTGGGCGCGGGGTGCGTGCTCTGCCTGCACACGAATTTCACGTGCGACATATCGCTGGGCGACTTCGTCACCGTCAACTGCCACAGCGGCTGCGGGCACGACGCGCGTCTGGGGAGCTGGACGACCCTTAGCTCCTATTGCGACGTCACGGGGCACGTGCAACTGGGCGAGGGCGTCTTTTTCGCCTCCAGCGTCAAAACCGTGCCGTCCTCAAAAGTCGGCGACTGGGCGAGCGTGGGGATCAACTCCTCCGTCATCATGAACGTGAAGGCGGGCGCGTCCGTGTTCGGCAATCCGGCGGTGAGGATCCGTTAGGGGCTTTGTGGCGGGAAAGTCCGCGCTAAAATTGAATGGCGGTGGCAAAAGCCGCCATCACGGCAAGCAACAGCGTGCAGACGATGCCCAATGGCCTTAGGCCCGCACCCTTGCGTAACAACGCGATGAGGTTGGATGCGGCCAACGTCCACAAAAGGGCGACGACAATCCACTTCGCGATAAGCGTTTCCCCGCGATGATGCTCAGGTATGCACGCCAAAAGCGACAAAAACAACACGCATGCCCCGACGATGGAAAGCAGGGGTAGCCATAGCGGCTCGGCTTTTAATTTCAGTGGCCTCACTCAACGTTCTGCACCTGCTCGCGCAGGCGTTCCAGCTCGTTCTTGGCCTCCAGGACGCGTTTGGTGATGTCCAGCGACGAGGCCTTGCTGCCGATCGTGTTGAACTCGCGGTTGATTTCCTGGCACAAAAAGTCCATCTTGCGGCCTATGGGTTCCTTCGCTTTCAAACAATCGCGCGCCTGCGCGAAGTGGCTGTCCAAACGGGTGATTTCCTCGGCGATGTCGGCCTTGTCGGCGAAAATCGAGATTTCCTTGAGCACGCGCTCGTCGTCGAGGTCGAGCTCCAGCCCAATTCCCTTGAGCCGTGCAAAAAGCTGCTCGCGGTAACGCGCCACGACGTCGGGGGCGAACGTCTTGATCTCGCCCAAATAGGCGTCGAGGTTATTGACGCGCTCCGCCAAGTCTTTGGCGATGGCTTCGCCCTCCGTCCTGCGCATCTGCACGAACCCGTCGATCGCGGCCTCGACGGCCGGTTCCAAAAAGGCCCACAGCGCCTCGTCCGTGGGGGCGTCCTCGCCGCGTGAGGACTGCTCTGCGAGGCTGAGTAAAAGCGCGGCGTCGGGCTTGAAGGGGACGCCGTTGATCTCGGCCAGCTCGCGCAGCTCGGCGAGCTTG
>JAVBTG010000072.1:0-15439 GCA_031556275.1 Opitutales bacterium | reverse complement strand
GGTGGGGGCGGCTGGTCGGGGGCGGCGTGCGCTCCGCCCTGCGGGCAATCGCGCCCACGGCCGCCGACGCCGAGGTTTGCGGCATCGACGCGGCGGAACTGGAAAAGCTCGTGGGCCGCTTTCTGCGCGTGAGCCTTGTGGGAAAATCCTTCGGGGTGCTCAAGGCTCATGGGGTGCCGCTCGATATCAGCCTGCCGCGGCGCGAGGTGAAAACGGGCGTGGGGCACAAGGATTTTCTCGTGTCCGCCGATCCCTTCATGTCCACGACCGAGGCGGCCGCGAGGCGCGATTTCACGGTCAACGCCATTTCGTGGGACCCTTTGACGGGCGAGACCGTCGACCCCTTTCACGGACGGGACGATTTGCGCGCGGGCATTTTGCGGCACACTTCCGAGCGCTTCGCGGAAGATCCTTTGCGCGTGCTGCGCGCGATGCAGTTTTTGGCCCGCTACGACCTGCGCGTGACGCCGGAAACGCTCGCAATGTGCCAAAGCCTTTCGATGGAGGGCATTTCGCGCGAGCGCGTGTGCGAGGAGTGGCAAAAGCTTTTGGTAAAGGGGCGCGAGCCCTCGCGCGGCCTCGTGTTTTTGCGTGAGAGCGGGTGGATCCGCTATTTTCCGGAACTCGCAGCCCTCATCGGCTGCCCGCAGGACCCGCAATGGCACCCGGAGGGCGATGTGTGGACGCACACGCTTCACGCGCTCGACGCCTTCGCCGAGCGCCGCATTGGCGATGAAAAGGAGGATTTTATCGTGGGACTGGCCGTGCTGTGCCACGACCTCGGCAAGCCCGGGACGACCACGCACGACAACGACGGGCGCATCCGCTCTCACGGCCATGACCAAGCGGGAGAGACGCCCGCGCGCCATTTTCTGGCGCGGCTGACGGCGCAAAAGGACATCGTGGAATCCGTCGTCATTTTGGTGACGCACCACATGCGCGCGCTCGATTTGTTCCGCACCCAAGCGGGCGACGCCGCGATCCGACGACTGGCCCGAAAAGTGGGCCGTCTCGACCGCCTCGTGCGCCTCGACGACGCCGACCGCCGGGGCCGTCCTCCCGTCGAATGGGGGACGTCCCCGCAGGGCCAGTGGATATTGGAACGCGCGCAGGCCCTCGCCATCAAGGACAGTGCGCCCAAACCCGTTCTTTTGGGCCGCCACTTGCTGGCCAAAGGCCTCACGCCCGGCCTTCCCTTCAAGGCCATTTTAGACGCCGCCTTCGAGGCGCAGCTCGACGGGGTGTTTTCCGACGAGGCCGGCGCGCTGCAGTGGCTGGAGGATTATCTCAAGGAGCACCCAAACACCTAGGTAATTTCCAACACCGCAAGCCCGACGGCGTCGGTCAGCATGCGGCCTTCGGTGGAAAGGAGAATGCGCGTGCCTTCGCGGATGAGCAAGCCTTCTGTTTCCAGCCGCTCCCAGAGCGGCGCGTAGGCGGACACGGGGTTTTCGCCGAAACGGGTGGTTAGCTGAGCCAGATCCACGCCAGCGTTGAGGCGCAGGCCGAAGATCAGGCAGTCTGCCAGAAGGTCGGCGGGTGTGAGGGTGGATACGGCGGTGAGCGCGGGGCGGCCATTATCCAGCCCTGTTCTCCATGCGTCCGTGTCGGGGATGTTCGCCCAGCGGCGGCCGCGCCACTGCGAGGCGGAGGAGGGGCCGAGCCCCAGCCATTGGCCCATGCGCCATGTATTTAAATTGTGGATACACTCGCGCCCGGGCCGCGCGAAGTTCGACACCTCGTAATGCGCGTAGCCGAGCTCCGGCAGGCGCTGCCACGCCGCCAGATAGCATTCGCGCTCGCGGCCGAGGTCGGGCCGCCAGCCGCGCGCCGACAACGCCGCCAGCAGGGGGCCGTCGTCCTCCAGCGTCAGGCAGTAAGTCGAGATGTGCGCGGGGTTGTGGGAGGCCGCCTCATTTAAATCTTCCAACAAGCGTTCGGGGCCCTGCCCCGGCAGGGCGATCATGAGGTCGAGGTTGAAATTGTCAAAGCCCGCTTTTTTTATTTCGCCGATCGCCGCGCGGACCTGCGCCGCCGTCGAGCGTCGGCCGAGCGCGCCCAGCAGGTCGTCCGAAAAGCTCTGCACGCCCATGGACAGACGGGTGACACCGATTTTTTTCAGCGTCTCGAGCAGCTTGGGTTTCGCGGTCGAGGGGGAGAGTTCCACCGTCCATTCCTTGAAATCGCACCCGTTTTCGGCGAATAGTTTGCCGATTTTTAAAAAATCCTCGGTGGGGAGGGTTCCGGGGGTGCCGCCGCCGAAAAAGCATGTTTCAAACGTGCTGGCGTCGGCTCCCTCGGGACGGGCGGCCCATTCCCGAAAAACGCCCTCCATCCAGCCGCGCACCGCCTCGCGGCGGGGGGGCGTCTTGTAAAAGGCGCAATATCGGCACATCGACGCGCAAAAGGGCACGTGCACATAGAGCCCCGCCCCCTGCGCCGAGGGGCCTTCTTTTGCTTGCAGTCCGGATGCCGACATTCTATCGTTGTCGCTATTATCCTTATGAAAGCCAAGCTCTTAATTTCGGCCCTTGCCGCCAGCGCACTGCTGCTCACCACGGGCTGCGTCAACAACGTTTCCAACCTGACGCCCGAAAACCTGCCGCAGAACACTTCCGGCATCTACACCATCACCTGCAACGGCAAGGTCACCGAATCCGACGCGCTGCCCAAAACGGTCAAGTGCAGCATCGTCATTGACGGCACCGTCCGCCCGATGCAGCGCAGCGCCTTCAGCAAGGACGTGTACACTTACGACTACACGATCCCCACCGGGCAGAATCAGGCCCGCTACTACTTCCTGCTCGAGTACGACGTGAGGAACAAGGGCGTGGTCACCCACCGCGAGCGCAAGAGCCCATTGCAGACCCTCTATCTCGCCAACCGCTATGTCATGAGCATCGAGTCCGACCGCGGCCTTGTCGGGGCGAAAATTTCCGTCGTCGGACGCGGCTTTTCACGCCAGGACAAGATCGTTCTGGGCGGCGTCGAGGCGCCCACGCAGTTTAGCTCGCCCAATGTGATCTCCTTCACCGTCCCCGCGATCGCGGCGAATCAGGACTACTACGTCGAACTGCGCACTAGCGGCGGTAACCTGCCCGTGGGCAAGTTCCGCGTCGACCCCTCCGTCTTAAAGGTGACCCCGGGCGAAATCCACTTGAACGCGGGCAAGAACGGGACCGTGGTGTTCAGCACCGAGTTCGAGGCCCCCGAAGGCGGCTTGCCCATTGAGATCCTCACCAACGCGCCCGACTCCTTGGTGATGCCCCCCGTCGTGATTCCCGCGGGCAAGCGCAGCGTGAGCGTCAAGGTGCAGGGCGGCCAAGCGGGCAGCGGCTTGATCAACATCTCCGCCCCCGGGTTCAACCCGATGCAGATTCCCTTGAACGTGGTGCCCTGAGCGAAACGTTTTGTTTTTTAACGCAAAAAACCGTCCGTGAGTTGATCGTGGACGGTTTTTTTGTGTGGGTGAATAAGGTGGATTAGAGATCGAGCCCCATGATGTAGTCATTCATGTAATAGCCGTTGCCGATATGGAAATCGCCCTCGCGGAGTTTGCGCATGCCCATGCGTTCGTAAAAGCGCAGGGCCTTGTTGTAGCGGTTCACGTTCAACTCCATCAGGCACGGACCGGGGTGGATGCGCTTGATGTGGGCGACCGCCGCTTCAAAGAGAAAACGCCCGAGCTTGCGCCCCTGCCATGCGGGCAGCACGTAGATTTTTTGCAGGTGGAAGACGTCCGCGCCGTGCGGTTGGATGGAGAGGTAGCCGCAGGGGGTGTCGCCCTCGTAGGCGATGAAGTAGGTGTGGCCTTCCTCCTCCATTTGCCTGCGCAGGCTTTCGGGGGAATACATCCAGTCCATCATGTAGGCGAGCTGCTCAGGCGAGAGAATTTCGCCGTAGGTCGCGGGAAAAACTTCCTGCGCCATTTTTTGGATGAGGGGGCAATCGTCCGTCGTCGCCTGTCTGAGGGTGAACATATGGGTTTATTTTCGAAAAGGGAGACAGGGGCGTCAAATTTTTACCTTTTGGCTTCGACGGAAAGATTTTTTAAGCGGGCGCGCGCGTCGTAAGAACCGGGCACTTCCCATCCGGTGTTCATCGCGCCGACGGACATGTCTTCCCATCGGCTTTGTGTGAGGAACCCTTTGGTTTGGGCGTCTGCGAAGGCCGCTTTCATGTCGGGCAAAACGTCGGCGGCGAAGGCGTTGGGGCGGCCGTCGTCGAGGCGTTTTTTCCAAAAGCGCGCGCCGTCGGGGGCATAGATGTATTTGCCCGTGGCATCGGCCTTGCCCGCGTCGGCGCTGCGATAGGCGGGGATGGTTTTGTGGCGGGCGTCGTAAACGGGGACGCCAAACCACAGGTAGTCGCCGAATTCGGGCGAGGCGCGGTTGCGGTTTTGCACGGTGAAATACATGACGTATTGGGCGGTGTGCAGGGCCGGGTTTGGCTTTTCTTTCCCGCGCCAGATGGAGGGGAATATCGTGATCTCGAAGGAAATTTTCAGCGCGGTTAATTCGTTTAGGCGGGGGAGTTCGGCCATGTTCTGCTCGACCAGCAGATGCGGCCAATCTTCGCCTTTTTTACGCGGTTTTTTCTCGTATTCGTTGCCCGCGAAGACGGCGAGTTCGAGCTCGGAACCGGGGAGAAGCCCTACCCGTTTGCCTGCGTTTTCATAAAATGTGCCGCCGTCTTTTTGGGAGGGGGTGGCCGTGGCGAGGTCGAAGCGCGAGCCCCACTGGGCGAGCCGCCAGACGGGAGGCTCGTTGGCGGTTTTTGAAAAGAGGCGGACGTCTGCGCGGGGAGGTGTTTGCGTGGAGAGGTGCGTGAGGGCAAAACCCTTTTCAAAGGAGGGGTCGGATAGCAGCTGGGTTGCGCGGGCGATGGGTGTGGCCGCGCAGAGCGCGAGGGCGCAGAGGATGGGGAGATGGCGGGGCATGTTTTGGGGACGCGCCTATGCCTTGAAGGCGGCGCGCAGGCGTTTGATTTCGTCGGCGTAGCCGTCGAGCTCGTTGGGGGTTTCGAGGTAGAACGGGAGGGCGCGGAGCTTCGGGTGGTTGATGATGCGCACGATGGCGTCCCAGCCGAGGGAACCTTCGCCGATGCAGGCGTGGCGGTCTTTGAGGGAGTGAAACGGCGTCATGCTGTCGTTGAGGTGGATGGCTTTCAGGTGTTTGAGGCCCACCGTTTTGTCGAAGTGTTGGAGCACGCCGTCGAGGTCGTTCACGATGTCGTAGCCCGCGCTGTACAGGTGGCAGGTGTCGAGGCACACGCCGATTTTTTCGGGGAGCGCCACTGCGTTGATGATTTGGCTTAGTTCTTCAAATGTGCCGCCGACTTCGCTGCCTTTGCCGGACATGCCTTCGAGCAGCACGAGGGGTTTTGTCTCTTTCGTCAAAACGGCGTCGAGGGTTTCGACGATGAGGCGGATGCCCTCCTGCGGCCCGCGCCCCGTGTGGCTGCCCGGGTGGAAGTTGTAAAGGATGCCGGGGATCGGGGCGAGGGCCTCCAAATCCTCGCGCATGGCCGTGCGGGCGAATTCGCGCAGAGACTCCTTTTCGGCGCAGGGGTTGTAGGTGTAGGGGGCGTGCGCCAGCAAGGGGGCGAAGCGGTGCTTTTTTATAATCGCCAAGAGGCCCGCGAGGTCTTCCAAGGAAGGACGCTTGACGCTGCCGCCGCGCGGGTTGCGGCTGAAAAACTGAAATGTGTCTGCGTTGACTTCGAGGGCGGTTTCGCCCATGGCGGCGTAACCGTCGGCGACAGAGAGGTGGCAACCGATGTGGAGCATAAAAGGGTTTTAGCGGGCGAATGGGCTTTCCGCAAGCCCAGTGATGGCATTTATGGACGCAAAAAAGGACGCCCGATTGAGGGCGTCCTTTTTTGGTATTCGATTTTACAACGAGTCGCCGAAGTCTTTGCGGAATTTGGCGGCGAGCTTGGCGGGCCAGTCGGAGGTGGCGGCGAGTTTGCCGTTGAAGAAGCGAAGGACGGGGGGTTCTTCGACGAATTTTAGGCCGCCGATGAGTTTGCGGTTTTTGTAGAGCCACGACATGCGGTCGGCCACGTATTTGACCTGCGAGAGGGTGAAGACGCGGCGGGGCATTGCGAGGCGTAGGAGCTCAACATCGGCGAGGATGTCGTTGCCCTTTTCGTCGCGCACGCTCGAGATCGTGCCGCGTTCCATGCCGCGCACGCCGGAGATGAGATAGAAGGCCGCGGCGAGGGCGCCCGCCGGGTATTCCTTTTGCGGGATGTGGGCGCAGATGCTCATGGCGTCGACGTGGCAGCCGAGTCCGCCCGCGGGGGTGACGACGGGGACGCCGTTCTTTTCCAATTCCGCCGCGAGGTAGGCGATGAAGGAGGGGCTTTGGGAGATCACCGTGTCGTCGAGCGTCTCACACAGACCCACGGCCATGGCCTCGATCTCGCGCACTGATATGCCGCCGTAGGTCATGAAGCCCTCGAACAGCGGGATCAGCGGGGTCATCTGGTTGACCAGCTTCTTGTCGTTGGAGCAGATGCCGCCCCCGCGCGAGGAGCTGACCTTGCGGGCCGAGAAGTAGACGATGTCGGCCTGCGCGCACATTTCCAAAAGGATGTCGGCGATCGAGACGTCGGAGTAGCCCTTTTCGCGGGTTTTGATGAAGTAGGCGTTCTCGCCGATGAGGCTCGCGTCGAGAACGAGCAGAAGTTTGTTGTCGGTCGCCACCTTGCGGGCCTCGCGCAGGTTCGCCATCGAGAAGGGCTGTCCGCCGATCAGATTGGTCGAGGCCTCCATGCGGATGAAGGCGACCTTTTCGCGGCCCTGTTCCTTGATGAGCTTTTTGAGCGCAGGGATGTTGATGCAGCCCTTAAAGGGGTTTTTGCTCTTGATGTCGAGCGCGCCCGGGTAGAGCAATTCGACGATCTTGCCGCCGTTGAGGTCGATGTGGGCGAGGGTCGTCGTGAAGTGGTAGTTCATCGGCACGAACTGGCCGGGCTTGATGAACGTGCGGGAAATGATGTTTTCCGCCGCGCGGCCTTGGTGGGCGGGCAGGAGGTATTTTTTGCCAAAAACTTCCGCGACCGCCTCGTTCAGGCGCTCGAAGCTCTGGGAGCCCGCGTAGGCGTCGTCCGAGCGCATCATGGCCGCGAGCTGGTTGTCGCTCATGGCGTTGGTGCCGGAGTCCGTCAGCATGTCGAGGAAGACGTCGCGCGTGCTGAGCTGGAAGGTGTTGAACCCGGCCTCGCGGATGGCCGCTAGGCGGCGCTCGACGGGGACCAGCGAAAGCTTCTGCACCACGCGGACTTTGTGCATCTCCAACGGGATCTTTTCGCCGCTGGCGAACTTGACGACGGGAGACTTGGTGGAAACTTTGGCGGTTTTGACGGCCTTGGCCTTGGCGGATTTCTTCTTGGAGGTTTTCATTTGCAAAATAATAAAGCGTTCATTTTGCGCCTTTCCAAGGGCAAGCGCAAGAGTGAAGCCATGGGGCGGGGGGCTGGCGCTACAGGAGGGGCATTTGGGAAACGGAAGGTATCGTGACCATCCGTTAAAAATCTCCGAGTTTTAGCGTTCCCGCTGTAAAAATTGGCCGTGGCTGCGTTTGCGTCGGGTCAAGCAGGGGGGCAGTAGTCTCGTACAGCACCCCCCTGCCTGCCCCTCCTTAAACTTCGCCACGGCCAATTTTTCCTGCGCGGGAAGGCCGGGTGTGGTGGTTATGCCGCGCTGACGCGCGGTGAGTCAAGTGCTGAAAAAATAAAGCAGTGTTTTTTCTAAAAAAATACTGCTTTATTTGATTAGATTTGGGGATGCGCGATCAGCCTTCGAACAGGGCGCAGGAGAATGGCGGGAGGCGCAACTCCCCTTCCTGCCAGCGGGCGGACGGGTTCATGCCGCCTTCGGGGGCGAAGTTGTTGTGGTCGGCCAGCTGGGTGAACTGCGCGGGATCAAGGTCGCCCGTCGAAAGACGCTGTTTCCACGGGTGCGGGTTGACGGCAAACAAGAGGCGTTTTTTGCCGTGCGAACGGTCTGCGTTGTAGAGGATACCGAGGGCCGTGCCTTCCCTTGCTTCGGAATACCGGAAGTAGTCGGGCGACGGCGAGGAGTACAGGCAGAGCAGTTTGCGGCCCGCCCCCATGCGGAAACGGATCCATGCGCGCGCGTAGGCGGCCGTGTCGGAATAGTCGCGGGCGCGGCCGTAGTCGAGGGCGTTTTTGTCGCCGTCTTGGTAGGTATTTTGCACGCCCCGCTTGGAGTGCATGAAGTCTTGCCCCTGCGCGATCATCGGCATGCCGATCGACATGAACAGGATCGCGAACATCAAGCGTGTGCGGCGCTGGTCGGCGTAGGTCGGCCAGAGGCCGTCGTGGTTTTTGTTTTCGGTGATGCGGTCGATCCAGCAGTAGTCGTCGTGCGAGGCCGTGTAGTTGACGGTCTGCGCGGGCCACAGGGCGAAGTTGCCGCGCGAGCCGGTCAGGAAATATTTTAGCCCCTCGAGGTTGCCCTCCCCCATCAGGTATTTTAGGACAAAGTCGCGGTAGCCGTCGTTCCACGAGGCGAAGCCCGTGTGGCGCAAAGCGTGGGCGATGTGCCCGCGAAAACTCCACGGCTCGGCGATCAGGATAATCGAGGGTTTTATTTCTTTGAGGGCGGCCTCGATTTCTTTTAAAACCGCGACCCCGACGAGGTCGGCGAGGTCGAAGCGGAAGCCGTCGACGTCGTACGCCCTCACCAGATGGGTGAGGCTGTCGATGATCAGGCGCTTGACCATCGGCGCGTAGGTGCGCAGGTCGTTGCCGCAGCCGCTCCAGTTGGACAGCCCCTGCCCGAATTCGCCCCGGAAGTAATAGGCCTTGTCGAGGCGCAAGAGGTGGTTGGGCTCGCCCACGTGGTTGTAGACGACGTCGAGAATGACCGCCATGCCCGCCTTGTGGAAGGCGCCCACCAAGTCGCGGAACTCGCTCACTTGCGAGGCGTGTTCGGGATCGGCGGCATACATGCTCGCGGGGGAAAAGAAATTCGTGGTCATGTATCCCCAGTGGTACGCGTCGGCGTTGGGGGCGTCGTTTTCCTGAATAGGCTGCAGCTCGACCGCGTTGACGCCTAAGCGGCGCAGGTAAAAGTCGGGATGCGCGAGGCATTTGGCGAGACCCGAGAAACCACGGCGCTCCGCGTCCGTCAGCGGCATGGGGGCGTATTTGAGCACGTCGCGCACGTGGCACTCGGCGATCACGAGGTCTTGCCATGCGGGCGCGTGGAAGGCGGCGTGGCGTTTGTGAAAACGCTCTTCGCGAAGAATGATGCCGAGCGATTCGGGGCCGATCACCGCTTTGGCCCAAGGATCCATGACTTTCACGGAGCCGTCGAACTGCGTGGTCTCGTCGCGGTTTTGGCCGTCAACGGTGTAGTAGTAGAACCAGCCGTCCAAATCCTCGTCCACCGCGCCCTCCCAGATGCCGCTGGCGTTGCAGGCCAGCGCCAGCGTGCGTCCGCCCTGCTCGTGGCGGTGCGGGCGAAAGTGCGCCGTGACGTTGTCCGCGCGCGGGGCGAAGACGCGGAATGTCGTGCGAGCGCCCTGCACCGTCGCGCCAAATGCCCCGTCGTCGCCGCGGTTGAAGAGCAGGAAGCCTTCCAGAATCTCGCAGCACTGGCGCTGTTTGACGCCCTCCCAGCAGATGGATTCCACTGTCGGAAACACGTGCGGGGTTTCCGGCCAGAAAAAGAACATGTTGTAGCCCGTGCGGTTCGGGCTGATCTCGAAATTGCGGTTGGCGCCGTCGAACACGACGTTGGGCGCGCGGCGGGGGACCTCGACCCATGTGCCGTCGCCCGTGACGAACTTGAAGCACGGGGCCTTCGAGGTCATCACGTCTTTTTTGGGCGCGCGCAGCACGAGGAGCGGGCGGCCGCCGTGGATCTCCCTTTGCATGCGCCAGCGCTCGTCGCCCACGGCCTTGCCCCAGCCGTTAAAGTCGCCGCCCACGTACATGGTCTCGCTCTCCCAGTCCAGGTTCTGGAAAAACGGCGGGCACAAGACGAACCACACCTCCTCGCCCATGAAACAAAACCCCGCGTTGCAGGCGAAGTACAGGGGTTCCGCGCGGCGGACGAGCTTTAGCGGGCGGTCGTCGCCCATCGCCAAGGGCGGCATGGCCTCGTCGTCCGTCCAGTCGCGCCCCAAAATGGCGATCCCGCGTTCGGGTGTCTCCCAAAAGGCCCTCAAAATGTTCGGCGTGTTCGGCATGGATGTTGAAAAATATCTTGGACATTGTATGACGGTTGAAAATAAAGTGAACGCTTAAAAACACTTATGGCAGGCCAAAAAATCCTCGTCGCCCTCTCCGGGGGGGTCGACAGCGCCGTCGCCGCCCTCTTGCTCAAGCGGCAGGGGGCCGACATCGCGTGCGTCTACATGAAGACGTGGATGAACGAGGAAGGGATCGACGTTTTCGGGAATTGCCCGTGGCAGCAGGATATCGAGGACGCGCGGGCGGTGTGCGAAAAGCTGGGCGTCCCCTTCACCGTCGTCAATTTGATCGAGCAATATCGCGCGCGGATCGTGGATTATATGGTGCGCGGCTATGCCGAGGGCGTGACGCCCAACCCCGATGTTTTTTGCAACCGCGAGATGAAGTTCGGGGTGTTTTTGGACTACGCGCGAGAGCACGGGTTTGACGCAGTGGCCACCGGGCACTACGCGCGGCGGCGCGAAAACGCAAACGGGACGGCCAGCGTTTTGGAGGGAAAAGACCCGAACAAGGACCAGTCCTATTTTTTGTCGATGATGCGGCCCGAGCAGGTGGTGGCGGCGCGGTTTCCCGTGGGGCATTTATTGAAGCCGGAGTTGCGCGCGATCGCCGAGGAAGCGGGATTGCCCGTGGCGCGGAAAAAGGACAGCCAAGGGATTTGTTTTTTGGGAAAAATCCGCATTCAGGATTTTTTGGCGCACCATATTCCGGAAAATCCGGGGGAGATCGTGAACACGGGCGGGAAAGTCTTGGGGGAGCACAAGGGCCTGCACTATTTCACGCTCGGGCAGCGGCAGGGCTTAGGGATTCCATCGAACACGGATTTTAAGGCGTATGTCGTGGTGGCCAAGGATGTCGCGCGCAACCGGCTGGTGGTGGCCTTTGACGGGGCGGATGCGCCGGGGTTGTGGGCAAAAGACTTTACGCTGCATTCGCTTAACTGGCTGGAGCCGCAGGCGGGTGGCCCGCGCGATGTGCTGCTGCGCCCGCGCTACCGTGATCCGAAGGTGGCCGCGCGGCTGATTCCCTTGGAAGACGGGTCGACGCGAGTGGAGTGCGCCCAACTGCAACGCGCGATCGCGGCGGGGCAAATCGGGGCGCTGTACGACGGCGAGGTGTTGATCGGCGGCGGCGTGTTTGGCTAAGAAAATTCGCGGATTTTCTTTTCTAAAAGCGCCCATTTTTCCGGCAAGGGGGCCTCTATTTTTACGCTATCGGGCAGTGCGACATGGGACAGGTGTATACAGAGGGAGCCGTACAGGGGTTTTTCCTCGTCGCGTTTTTTGAAGCGGCCGCCTTTGAGTGCGGAGAGTAGCGGCTCGGGGGTTTGTGAATAGAGGGATTCACCCAAAATGTTTAGGCCGCATTCCGTCGCGTGCAGGCGGATTTGGTGGGGGCGCGAGTAATCCGTCTGCGCGTCCCATAGCTCGAAATGGCCGAAGCGTTCCTGACGCGTGAAGATCGTGGAGGTGCGTTTGCCCTGCGCGTGGGAGACGAGGGCCAGCGGTTTTTCCCTGTGCGACGCCAGCGGGAGGTCGCACAAAAAGGTTTCCTCGAAATCCGTGCGCGAGGTCAGCAGGCGGTAGTGGAATGAAAGCTGGCGCGAGCCGAAGACGTTGCGCCAGCGGGCGGACGCCTCGGCGTCTATGCCGAAGAGCGCGACGCCCGAAAGCTCCGCGTCGAGGTGGCAGATGCCGGAGGGGGCGTTTAACGCGTAGGACGTGAAGGACGGCCTTTGAGCGCACTGGCGCAAGGCCCCGCGCAGATCGGGCGCGTCCGGCCAAAATGGGTGCGGCTCCGACGCCACGCCTGCGGGCTTGTTCAGGGCGAGCAGTCCCTCCCGCGACCACAGCACATCGAGGCGCGTTGCGGCCGCCCCGAGCATTCCTGAGGGGAAATTTAAAAAAGGTTTTTCCGTTTCGCTCATGCGCGTTTATTTAAGGCTACAAGGTGCCGTTCCAGTGGCCTTGGATGGATATTTGATAGGACCATTGGGGCGCGCCGTATTGCTGCAATATCAGTTGCTGGTTGAGCAGGCGAATGGTCTCGCGGGCGATCAGCTCCATCGGGATGCTGATGTAGGGCATGTTTTCCGGGACGACGAGGTCGCTCAGAAGGACGGCTCGCGCGGGCAGATTTGCGTCGAGCAGATCGTTGCGCGTCATGCAGCCGTAGAGCGTTATGAAAACGTCGATTTTGTTTTTCTCGATCCATTTGAGTACGCCCTTTTTGCCGGGCGGCTTCATCTCGTCGTACTCACGGATACAGGGTTTGATCTTGTGCTGCAGGCAAAAAGCCAGATAAGCGCCCAGCCAGCGGTGGTGCGTGCGCACCTCCGTTTGGCCGGGGATCAAAAACCCGATGTGGCGGCGGCCGCTCTCTAAGCATTTGGACGCCGCCAGATACATGGATTGAAAATAGTCCTGCGAGACGGAGTCTATGGCGGGGACATGGTGCAACGCGCCAATGCTGATGACCGCGAACTGCGACATGTTCAGCCCCGAAAAATCGACCTCGGTCTGCGAGGGGCCGAGGATCACGCCGCGGATGCCCTGACTGTAGAGGCGGTTGCTCAGGTAGCGCTGCTGGTCCAAGTTTTTCGGGAAAACATGGTATTTGAGCGTGTAGCCCTGCGCGTGGCCCTCCTTGGCCAAAAAATCGAACATGTCCTTGCCGTAGCCCGTCGGGTCGGAATCCAAAAAGGCCACGACCGCCCATGTCGACTGGCCGCCGTCGGCCGCGCTGCCGCGGCTGCTGGCCAAGGCGCGGGAAAAGGGGTTGGGCCGGTAGCCGAGCTTTTTGATGGCGGCCTCCACCTTCTCCTTCGTCTTCGGGGTGACGTTGCGCACGCCGCAGACCACGCGCGAGACGGTCATCGCGCTCACGCCGCACAGGGCGGCCACGTCGGCAAGGGTTGCGGGTTTCATAGGGGTTGTCATGTTAATGCTAACATTTTTAATGTATTTCAAAAAAAAATCTTCACGCAAGAATAAACGCCATGAGGTTTTCGGCATATCTGGCCAATCGACTGCGCGCGACGGCATGTTTGCCCATACGTGTGGCCGTGGGGACCGTGGCGGTTTGCGCGTGCCTTCATGCCGCGGCGGATGTTCCCCGCGCCAAAATCGAGTGCGTGGCTCCCGAAAGCATCACGGTCGACGGGAAACTTTCCGAAAAAATTTATCAAGGCGGAGAGTGGAACTCCGGCTTCACGATCGCACGCAGTTCGGACAAGGCGAGGAACCAGACGTTTTTCCGGCTCTTCACCGACGGCGAATATCTATACATGGCCGCGCGGATGCACAAAAAAAACGCCGCGCCCTACGCCCAGACCGACCAGCGCGACAGCATGCAAATCGGCGCGGGGGACAACGTGAGTCTGTTTATCCGCGCCAACGGCGACACCTCGGAGTTTTTGCAGTTTCAAGTCGCGCCGAACGGGGCGTTGGCGGACATCCGCCTGCAGCAGGGCGGCGTCACCAAGGAGTACGCATGGAACACCGACGCCGAGGCCGCCTGCCGTGTCGACCCGCAGACCGGCGAATGGACGATGGAGCTGGCCGTGCCGCTGGCGTCGCTACAGATCGACCCGGACGAGGCCGTGTGGCATGTGAACGTCGGGCGCGTGATCATCGCGCAAAAGCCGGAGGACGGGATCGCGCGGGAGACAAGTTCATGGATCGCCTCGCCCACCGAGATCGACAACGCCAATTGTCTGACCGCCGCCGCCTTGCCGGATTTTGACCGCTCCGTTTTCGGCTGGCGCATGCACGGCGGGGCACCGCGCGTCGTCCTCAAAGGCGGAAAGCCTTTTTTGTGCGTCGACGTGGAATTGACAAATAATACCGGTGCCGCGCGCGCCGTCGAGCTGCGCAGCCGGTTTGCGGGCGTGGACAACCACCGTGCGAGCCAGCGCGTGACGCTCGCAGCGAATGAAACGCGCACGTTTGAAACATTGACCCCGTTGGGAAGCGGTCTTTCCGGAGAGGGCGTGTTTTCGCTGGGGGTCGTCAATGAGGCGGGATTGCTGGCGGTTTCGAGCGAACAGGTCGCCTACGCGTACACGCCCGCGCGGCTGACGCTGAAGGCTCCCGGGTACCGCGCCACGATTTTTGCCACGCAGCAGTTGAACACATTGCGCGCGGAGCTCGTGCAACTGGACAGCTACGCGGAGATTACGGGTATTGCGGCGAAATTGGTGACGCAGGAAGGGCGGCATTTGCCCGCCCATGTGGCGCAAGATGGGGAAGATGGAAAATGGGCGGTGGTCGTCGAGGGGATCGGTGAGCTTCCGGACGGGGCGCATGTGTTGCAAGTGAGTTTTAAGGCGAAGGAAAAGGGTACGGATGCGGCCGCGACCACGCACACGCTCAAACGCCAGATGCGCAAGGTGCCGCATCAGCCCGGGGAATTGTGGATCGACGAAAAGGGCGTGGTTTACCGCGAGGGGAAGCCGTTTCCGGCTTACGGGTTCCACTATGGGCGCTATGACTACACGGGCAAAGTGCAGGCTGTTATGCCCGGGATGTTTTACAACACCTACCTCCCCTTGTGGGCCGAGCCGCCCTTCGTGCGGATGAATCTCAATATCGACCATTTGGCGGCATTGGGGATTTATTCGGTCGTCTCCGTCACCTCCGCGAATCCGGACGGGACGCGGCGCAACCCAAGCGATATTTTGACCGAAAAGGAACGGGCGGGCTTTCGCGCGCTCGCCGAGGCCTCGCGGGGGAACCCGAACATCGTCGGCTATTATTTGGCCGACGAGCCGGAGCTGATCGGGCACACGCCCAAGCGGCTCAAGGCTATTTATGATATTTTGCGCGAGCACGACCCGTACCACCCCGTCATCGTCACCAACAACACGGACGAGGGCGTGCGCAATTACCAGTACGGCGGCGACATCGTCAACCCCGACCCCTACCCTATTTTTCTAAAAGGCCAAGGCTCCGCTAGGCATTTTTCGCGCATCGCCAATCATATCGGCAGCGTGATCGGCGCACAGGAGTCTTACCGCGCGCTCTGGGTGACGCCGCAGGCCTTCGACCTCTCGCCGTTTCGCCCGGGGGAAACCGACTACCGCGCGCCCACCGCCTTCGAGATTCGCGCGCATCAGGCGATCGCGCTGATTTACGGCGCGGTCGGTATCACTTGGTACACGGAGGAGGGCGTGTGGGCCGCGCCCGGGTGCGCCAGCAGCGTGCCCTAT
>JAVBTG010000130.1:0-2807 GCA_031556275.1 Opitutales bacterium | reverse complement strand
GATCGCAAGCGGGATCAGATGCGTTTCCGGGTCGTGGTCCTCGCCGATGTCTCCCTCGGGAGCCGCGCCTGACGCGTTAAAATAGCGGAACGCCGCGTAGCTCAAGCCGTGCGCGCGCACGCAGCACTGCAGAAAATGCTCCATGTCGAGCTTGGTTTGCCCGTAGGAATTGACGGGGGCCATCGGCATATCCTCGACCATCGGCAGTTTTTCCGGCTCGCCGTAAATCGCGCAGGTCGAGGAGAACACAAAACGCTTCACATTTTCCGCCAGCATCGCCTTGATCAAATGCACGGGGCCGCAGAGATTGTTCAAATAATACTTCACCGGGTCCTTCACGCTCTCACCCACGTTGATGAACGCGGCGAAGTGCATGACCGTGTCGATCTTTTCCTTTTTGAGCACGTCGCGCACGAATATCTCGTCCTCGAGATTCCCTTCGTAAAAGGGAACGCCCTCTTTGAGCGCGCCGCGGTGTCCGTACACCAAATTGTCGAGCACCACAGGGCGCGCCCCGGCCGCGGCCAGCTGCCGCACGCAATGGCTGCCGATGTAGCCTGCCCCGCCGATCACAAGAATACTTTTGGGAGATGTCATAAAAAAGAATCGAAGGAGCCTGTAAGCGTAGTGAAAGCCGCCCCAAGTGTCCACTTTTCAATGCGCCGGAACGCCATAGGCCGCAAAAAATACATCCGAAATAACACCCGCGCCTCAATTTTCCGGCAAATAAGACTCCAGACGGCTCGCGGCGATTTCCACGCACCGCTCGCAGGGAGTGCGCGCCTCGCCCTTGATCTGGCGGCACGCCGCAGCCCCGGCCTCTTTCGCGAAGGCTGCCTCAAACGCGGGCCTATCCTTTTCGTCCAGCAATGTCATGGCCGCCCACAACGCGCCGCAACGCCCCTCGGGCGCGCGCCCTGCGGAGGCGGCTTTCATGACGGCCATCGTCGCTTCATCGTCCTTACCGAAGGCGGCCACGATCGTCTGGGCGCAGGAATAGGGTTTGCGAAAACAGGCCAACGCTTTTTCTGTGCGATTCATGGGAAGATAGTTAAGAAAGCCGTTACCCGCGCGAGTTCCCTCGGGCGGAGGCGGTGTTTCGGTTGGTCGCAGAAATCCGCAAGGCCGCCGAGCGTGCTTGGAACGTGTAAATCGCGGCAAAGACATAGCACGCCAGCATCAGGACGACCCCCACGATGGGTATCCAACCCGCCAGCGCGGTCAGGCACATCCCGTAAGCGACATCTTGGCTGATCCGCCCCCCGGCGCATTCGCGCGATTCCAAAACACGGTTGGCGTCCTTCGCATAGCCGGGAAAAACGACAAACATCCAATAAAGATTAAACACCGGAACCAGCAAAAGGAAGGTCGCCTTTAACGGGGTCGTCCTCGCCCGATAATGCGGCAACGCCTCCCAGAGCTTGTAAAACAGCATCAAAAAGAACACCTTCGCCGCCACCAACATCGCGACACACGCCGCCGAAAGGCTCAGAAAAACGGCGTATTTTTCAAAAAAGTCCGCCCCCAGCATTCCCCAGTCTTCCAAGGTCGGCACCGACATTTCGGGAAACAGCATTTCCCGAAAAACGTCCGTCAAAGAAAAAAACAATGCCGTCGCCAGCAATGTGAAACACCAGAAGGCCCAGAATCGAAAATTGATCTGGCCAACCAAACGCGCGTGAGGGGACATCTCGGGCATTGGCAAAGGGGGTTAAAAACCCTATTTAAAATGAACCGCCCGCCCCGATCAAGTCTTTAGCACAAGCCGCTTCAGGCACAGCAACGTAATATCGTCCGCCTGCGGGCAGCCGGAGGAAAACGCGTCGACGTCCTGGACCACCGCCGCGACGACCGCCTCGGGCGTGGCCTCGGGCGCAAGCTCCTCCACCGTTTGCAGCAACCGTTCATCCCCGTAAAACCCGCCCCCAGCATCCACCGCCTCGGTGACGCCGTCGGTATACACGACCAGCGATTCCCCCTCCTCCAAACGCGCGTGCTGCAAGGAAAACTTCGCGTCCTCGTCAATGCACAGCACACACCCGGGGGCGACGTCCACAAATCGTGCCCCCGCATTCGCATTTCGGATGACAGGGCGGTTATGCCCACAGTTGACAAAGCGCAGTTCCCCTGTCGCCGGTTCCAGCACGCCAATGAAGAAAGTGATAAACATGCACGCGTCGTTGTTCGCGCACAGCGCCTCGTTCATGAGGGTCACCATCTCCGGCAGCGACTGGGTCACCTTCGTGGCGGAGCGGATCAGCGTCATGGCCCTCGCCATAAAAAGCGCGGCGGGCATCCCCTTCCCAGACACGTCCCCGATCGCAAACAGCAGCCGGTTTTCGTCCAGATAGAAATAGTCGTAAAGGTCGCCCCCCGCCTCCTTGGCGGGCCGCATGAAGGCCGCCATCTCCAAAGACGCCGACCCGGGCAACCTCGCGGGCAAAAAGCTCGATTGGATCTGCCCCGCGATTTTGAACTCGCTCTCCACGCGCTCGCGCGCCGCCACTTCCCGCTCAAAATTTTTCAAATGCACGTCGAGCTTGTCCAGCATTCCCTGAAAGCTCAAGGCCAAATGCGAGATCTCATTGGCCGTCCCCCCGTTTTTCGACAGCATTTTTTGTGGCACGCGCGCGTCGGCGGGGAAGTTCTCGTCCGCCATTTTGCGCGCGAACCGCGCGAGCGTCACCAGCGGCGACGATATGTAGCGGCTGACAAAGAACGCCAACACCAGCGCCAGCACAAGCCCGGCCAGCGACAGCGCCACAAATCGTATGAGGCCCTCGCGCAGAAACTCGCGCAGATAATCC
>JAVBTG010000053.1:0-4604 GCA_031556275.1 Opitutales bacterium | reverse complement strand
GAGCGGGTTGCGAAAAATCCCCTGAAGCGCGCAGCCCGCCAAGGCCAGCGCGGCCCCCGCGCATACCGCGACGCAGGCGCGCGGCAGGCGCAACTGTTCCAAAATGACGCGCGGCCCCTCCAGCGATTCCGGCAAGGCGTTTGCCGAAAAATGGCGGGAAAGGATTTTTATAAAACTATCCCACGAAATGGATTCGCTGCCCACCATGCACGCCGCCGCCACGGAAAGAAGCAGCAAGACGACCATCGCCGCCGTTTTCCAACGGTGGGAGGCGCGCGGCCGATTTTCTTGTCTGGCGGGCATGGCAGTGAAAAATCGTACGTGCTTTCAGCAACGCTGGCAAAGCGATTGCCACACTTTTATCGCCTTTTCCGCCAGCATCCGGCGGCAGGACTCGACCTCCGCCAGACGCTGGCGCAGGTTTTCGTTGGCGATGCGGGAAAGATCGTCGAGGTCGTACAGATAGGCGTCTGAAATCCCCTTTATGGACGCGACGTTGCGCGGCAACGCCAAGTCGATGAAAAACATCGGTTCGAATTTGCGCTTGGCCAAGGCCCATTGGATGAGCGTGCCGTTTAGAATTCCCTCAGAGGCCGCCAGCGAGGCCACGACGACGTCGTAGCGGTAAAGCCCTGCCAATGCCTCGTCGAGCGAGAGGACAAAAGCCCCGCCGCAACGCTCGGCCGTTTCGCGGGCGTGTTCCAGCGTCCTGCTGGCCAATGTGATTTTTTCCGCACCGCGGCTGCGCATGGCTTGGAGCGTCTTTTCACCGACCTCCCCCGCCCCCAGCACCAGCACGCGCGCCTGCGCCATGTCGCCGAAAATGCGCTCGCCCAATTCCACCGCGACGTTCCCCACGCTCACCTGCCCGCGCGAAACGCCGCTGTTCGAGCGCGCGTCCTTGACCGCCTGAAACGTTTTTTGGAACAGGCGGTTGAGTAGCGCGCCAGTAAAACCTTGGGCGGCGGCCTTGGCGTAGGCGTCCTTCACCTGCCCGAAAATTTCGGTCTCGCCGACCATCTGCGATTCAATGCCCGCGGCCACGCACATCAGGTGCGAGAGCGCTTTCGCCCCGTAGGCGTGGTAAAAGACGTTTTCCAAATCCGGCGCGGGCAGCCCGCGCAGTTCGGCGAAACGCGCCGCCAAAACTTCGGGCGCGATTTTACCGATCCCGTAAATTTCCACGCGGTTGCAGGTGTGCAACAGCACCCATTCCGAAAGCCTGCACTCGCCCAGAATGGCGCAGAGGGCCGCTTCGCCCTGTGGGTCCAGCACGCATTTTTCGCGCAACGCCAAAGGCGCGTTTTTATGGGAGATTCCCCAGACGAAAAAATCCGGAACGGGCGAGATCATGGGCGGATCGTTTCCTCCGCGCGTGGCCTATGGGCCTCGCGGTCGCGGTTGACGGGCCACAGGCTCGCGAGGGCCAGCACAAACAAAATCACGCACGCTCGCGCCGCCGTTTTGCCGGAAATCTTGGAGAGGCGGCGCAGGCAAAAGACAGCCAAAAACCCGAGCCACACCAGCGACACCGAAAGCAGCTTGAGCAGGCTCACGCCCTCGCCGCCCGGCAGGCGCGCCCAATAGGAAAATCCGAGCGCCAACGACAGGCCGACGACGCACAGCCCTATCGGCAGCAGCAGCGATGCCAGACGGTCAAGCACGCGCAAGGGAGGGAGCATCCGGAAAATGGCCTCCGCGCGCTTGCGTTCCAAGGAACGCTGCTGCGTCAGATACATGGCCCCCAGCAACGCCACGACGGTGAACACGGCGTAGCCGAAAATCGCCAGCCCGACGTGCAGGCCCAGCCACGGGTCGCCCGACGCCATGGCCTGCGTTGCCGGCGCGGCCTCGTCCGCCACGAACCATGAGACGACGCACACGGTCGCCGCGAACCCCGAGGCGAACAGGCGCAGCAGCCGCACGTGGTAAAAGAAGCGAAGCCCCAATTCGATCAGCACGCAAAACCACGCGATCGCCTGAAGGATCTCGAAGGCGTTTGCCAGCGGCAGTGCGTGCGTGGACAGGCCGCGCAAGTAGAGGCCGACGCTCTGCGCCGCGAAGCCCGTTCCGAGAAACAGGTAAAAAAGAATCTGCGGCGCGTCGTTGTGGCGAAAGGCCCGCCACAGGGCGTAGAGAAACGCCGCCGCGTACAAGACAGCCGCCGCCGCCAGCCAAGGGACGGCCCCGTCTGCGATGCTCATGGAATCTGTCGGCACGGGTTGCATAGCGGTTGTTTTATTCCTGCCAAGCCTGTTGGGATTGTTGCGCCAAAAATTTGACGAAAGCCGGCTGGGCGTTGAGGCAGGGAATCAGCGTGAAGCGCGTGCCGCCCGCTTCCGAAAACACGCGGGCGCCTTCGATCCCCATTTCGTAAAGGCTCTCCAAGCCGTCCGCCACGAAGGAGGGGCACATCACCAGCACGCGGCGCGCCCCTTTTGTGGGCAGGGATTCCAGCACTTGCGCCGTCGAGGGGCCGAGCCATTCGCCGCGCCCAAAGCGCGATTGAAAGCAAATTTCCGTTTTTTCCTTGGCCAGCCCCGCGCGCTTGCAAAAAGCCTCCGCCGTCGAGAGGCATTGCTCGTGATAGCGCTCGGCGGCCTTGCTTTTGGGCAGGCTGTGGAATGAAAGAATCAGCTTGTCGAAAGGTTCTTTTAAATAAGATTGCGCGCTTTCGTAGAGGGCTTCTATGTAGCCGGTGGCCGCGTAAAAGGACGGCAGGTTAAACGTAGTTTGAAAAAAAAGTTTTTCCTTTTCCAAGCAGCGGTTGACCTCGCGCAAGGCCGTCAAGGTCGTGGCTTCCGCGTACTGCGGGTAAAGGGGGAACACCGCCAACTGGCGGATGCGCAGACGTTTGAGTTTGCGCACGGCCTCGCGGATCGAGGGCTCGCCGTAGCGCATGGCCATCACGACGTGCGCCGCTTCCCCCACCTCCCGCTGGAGGGCCTCTTGGAGCGCGCCGCTCTCCGCGTGCAGGGGCGACATCTCGCCCTGCCAGATTTTTTCGTAGGCGGGCGCGATGCGCTGGGGCCGGAAGCGCAGCACGATCGCGTTGAGCAGCAGCCAGCGTTTCCAGCGCGGCAATTTTAACACGTGCGGGTCGCTCAAAAATTCCCGCAAAAACGCGCGCACGGCCTCGGGTGTCGGCGCGGCCACGCTCCCCATGTTGACTAACAGTATGGCGCGGTCGTTTTTCATAGAGAAAGAGTGTTGACGATCTGCCGGGCGAAGTCGAGCCCCCGCGTGAGGGCCGCGCCCGCCGCCACGCCGTCGCGGTAATTGCCCGCGAGAAAAAGGCCGGGAAAGGCGGCTTGGGCGCGCTCGCAGGCCTTTATTATTTCCCCATGGCCGGGGCGGTACTGGGGAATCGCGTGGGGATAGAAAAATCTTTTTTGGAAAACGGGGGCGTTTTTGACGCCCAAGAGTTTGCCCGTGTCGCGCGCGACTATGCGGGCTTGCTCCGCCTCGTCCGCACGGGCCAGATCGGGGCGGCTACGGCCTCCGATATAGGTTGTGAGCAGCACATGCCCCTCGGGGGCGCGGTTGGAAAACGTGCTGGAGCTGAACAGCGTGCCCAATATCTCAAAGGGCTCTTTGGAAGACACGAGCATGCCGAAGCCGTCCAAGGGATGCGCGACGTCCTCGCGGCGGAATCCTTGGTGCAGAACGGACACGGCCGCGTGCGCCACGTCGCGCAAAGGGTTTAGCGTTTCCTGTAGCGCTTCGGGCAGCGGCAACTCCGGCAAGGCGAAGGCGGAGACGCACAGGACGACGGCGCCGAAAAATTCCGCGCGCGCGGGCCCGACGTTTTGGGAGGAGACGATGGCCCAGCGCCCGTCCGGTTCTCTTTCTATTTTTTCAAATGAAATATTTGTGCGCAAGTCCCCCTCGGGGATGCCGCGCGCGAGGGCTTCGGGCAGCGCCCGCATGCCTTCGGGGAAAGAAAATGTCTTTGTCTTCCACGGATTTTTTTGGCGGCGCGCCGCGAGCTTGCGGGCAATCGCGCCCAAGACGAGCGAGCGGTGTTGTTGTTCCAACTCGTGCATGCGCGGGAACGCCCAGCGCAGGCACAACTCGCGCGCGTCGCCCGCGTAGACGCCGCGCACAAAGGGGTCGAGCGCGTAGTCTAAAAACTCGGCTCCCAAGTGGCGTTTGACAAAAACGTCCATCGTCTCGTCTAAATCCTTCGCGCGGCCGGAAAAAGGCTCGAGCATCACGCGCAGCTTTGCCGGAAGCGAGAACAGCGGCGTGCGGATGAAATCCAGCGGGCTTGCGGGCATCGCCAGCGCCCTGCCACCGCGCACCAAGTAGCGTTTTTTGGCGGCGGCCTCCGGTTCTTGAACCACATCGGCCAACCCTATTTCCTGCAGCAGCGGCCAAGGGGTTTCTCTCGGCAGCAGCAGCGTGTGCGGGCCGTGCTCGATGAGAAAGCCGTTCTCGCGCGTGGTGGCGACGTTGCCTCCTATGTCCCCCGCGCGCTCAAAGACGACCGCGCGCAGCCCCGCCTTGCGCAGCGCGTGCGCCACCGTCAGCCCTGTTATCCCCGCGCCAATCACGGCGACGGCTTCAGACCGTTTTGGAGAATCGGGGTTCATCGGGTTTCA
>JAVBTG010000191.1:0-5709 GCA_031556275.1 Opitutales bacterium | reverse complement strand
CCTTTGTCATGGTGAGGGCCTGCGTGCTTGTCAGCGCGCTCCACGTCGTGGCAAGGCCGTCGTCGACCGTCACCGTGGCGTTTTGCCACTGTTCGATGGCGCGGCTGGTGGAGAGGTTCGCCGTCACGGCCAAGTGGCCGCCGTCGAGGATCACTTGGCGGTTGAGCGCCGTGTCGCCGAGTTGGGCGTTGTCGGAGACGGCCAAAATGCCCTGCCTGACTTGGGTGGTGCCCGCATAGAGGTTGGTGCCCGTCAGGCTCACCGTCGTCAGCGGCGTGCTCGCGGAAACCACGACGTAGAGCCCCGCGTTGGCCGCCGTGCCGATGTTCATGCCGCCACTGTTCTCGTTGACGTACACGGCGTCGTTGCTGCCGATGACGGTGCCCGAGCCCGCCAGCGCAAGGCCCGCCCAGTCGTTCAAGGTGGCGCTGCCCAAGCTCAAGTCGAGGAAGCTTCCCGCCGCGGTCGTGATGGTCAAAGGCGTGGCGGCGGAGGCCATTCCCGGAATGTCGCGCAATTCCAAAACGCCGGAGGACACCGTGATGTTTTTGAGATTTCCCAGCGCGTTGACGCCGTGCAGCGAGACGGTGTTCGTCGTCGTCAGCCCCGAAGTGCTGGAGATGACGAGGTTGCCCCGGATGCTCGCGCCGGAGAGCGTGAGATTCGCGCCGGCCATCAGCGTGCCGCCTTGGGCCACGTCCAAATTCCTAAGCCTCTGGTTGGTGCCGAAGAGATCCAAGGTCGCGCCGCTGGCGATAGTTGTCTGCGAAATCATGGACAGTATGCCGTGGTTGCCCACCGTCATGGAGCCGCCTTGGAGGTCGAGCTTGCCCGCGAAGGTCACGGACGGATCTTGCCCGGAAAAAACAAGCGCGCCCGCGCCCGTTTTTTGCAGGGTCGTGCCCGAGCCCATGAAAAGCCTTCCGGAAACGGTGATATCGGCCCCGTCGGCGTTCAAGACGACGCTTGTGCCCGCCAGCGTGGCCATTGCCGTCGAGCCGATGGCGAGGTTGCCGCCGCCCGTGGCGCTGACCGTCACGTTGCTCAAGGCCATGGTGGTGGCCCTGAGCGCGTTGGAAGCCGTCCCGCCTGTGGCGCGGCTGGCCAAGGTGCCCGAAGACTGCGTGTACAAGCTCGTGTCGAGCGCCGCCCCGTCCTCCAGCGCGAAGGTGCCGCCGCCGACTTGGGTCCCGCCCGAGGCTGTCAGCGTGTTGCCGGCGGCGATGTCGCGGCCGGAGAGCAGCACCGTGCCCGTCTGCCCGCCGGTGTTAACGCCTAGGCCGAGGCTCACGGAAGCGCCCGAGGCCACGCCGTCATACATGGCGAGGGTCTTGCCGCTAGCCGCATTTAGCGTCAGCGAGGCCGTGCCCGAGCCGCCGAAATAAACCGCGTTGGAGACGGAGGCGCCCGAATTTGCGCGCATCCAGTTGCCGGAGAAGGTGATGTTGCCGCCGGCGTTCACCGCCAGGCCCGAGGACACGGAGGATTCCAGATAAATGGCCCCGCCGCCGCCCCCCGCCTTGTTGCCGGAAATAAGGACGTCGCCGCCCGCCTTCAGCACGACAGCCGCAAACGTCGTGCCGCCTGTGGCGCAAATGGCCCCGCCGCTGCCGTTGGTCGCCGTGTTGCCGCTAAAGGTCATGGCGCCCGTGCCCGCGTCGAGGAGCACGGCCGCATGGTTGCCCGTCGCATAAATGGCTCCGCCGCTGCTGTTGGCCTTGTTTGCGTCCAAAGACAGTCCGGAGCCTGAAAGCACCACCATCGTTTGCCCATTGCTGGACTGCGCATAAATGGCCCCGCCGCTGCCGTTGGTCGCCGTGTTGGAGCCGATCGCCAGCACGCCCGAGCCGCCGTCAAAGTACACAGACGCGTTCTGCGCGCTCTGCGCGTAGAGCGCCCCGCCGTTGCTATACGCCTTGTTGCCGGAGAGCGTTATGCCGTTGCTCCCCGTCAGCGCCGTCGTGACCGCTTGGGCGCCCTGCGCGTAAACGGCGCCGCCGGAGGCCATTGTCGCCGTGTTGTTTTGGATGGAGATTCCCTGAGCGGCGGACAGGGTGAGCACCGCCGCCGAGGTGGTGCTTTGCACGGAAACGGCCCCGCCGCTCAAGTAGGACGAGTTGGAGCTCAGCGTCATGGCACCCGTGCCCGCGCTGAGGCGCACTTGCGCGGCTTGGCTGCCTTGCGCGAAAATGGCCCCGCCGGAGCCGGTCGCCGTGTTGCCCAGCAGGGAAAGCCCGGTGCCCGAAAGCGTCACGATGGCTTGGTTGTTTGTCGCCTGCACGAAAACGGCCCCGCCGTCCAGATAGGCCGAGTTGGAGCTGACCGCCAAAACGCCCGCCCCGGCGTCGAGTTGCATCTGCGGCACAACGTTGCCTTGTGCGTTATAAATGGCCCCGCCCGCGCCGTTGGCCGAATTGCCGCTCACAACCAGCCCGTTGCCCGCCGTCAGGCGGAGCGTGATTATGCCGCCGCTGCCGCTTTGCACGAAAATCGCGCCGCCGCCGCCGTGCAGCGCTTGGTTGTTGCTGAGCGTCATCGCGTTGGCGGCGCTAAAATCAAACGTGCTTCCCTCGCGGGATTCGATGTACACCGCGCCGCCCTTGCCGTTGGCCGTGTTGTGGCTCAAGACAAGGTCATTACCTGAAACAAGCGACAAGCCAAGGGTCGTGCCCGAGCGCGCGTAGATGGCCCCGCCGTCGCTGACGCTCGCCGTGTTCTGGCTGATCGTCAGCGCGCCCGTGCCGCTGTTGAGGGTGACATTGCTCGAAGCGGTGCCCGCCGCGTAGAGGGCCCCGCCCGCGGCGGCTTTGTTGTTGGTGAGGGAGACGCCGTTGCCGGATGTCAGCGTCAGGTTGAAATTAGTGAAATTATTGGAATTGGTCAGGCAAACGGCCCCGCCGGAGCCGATCGTCGCGGTGTTGGCGCTGAGCGTCAGCGCGCCCGTGCCGCCGTCAAGCGTCACCTGCGCGGAGCCCCCGTACGCGTAAATCGCGCCGCCCGAGCCATTGGCCGCGTTGTTTGCGAGCGAAAGGCCGTTACCGGAAACCAGCGTCACCGAGACCGTTTTTGAACCGTTGCTTTCCGCGTAAATGGCCCCGCCGTCGCTCGCGCTGGCGGAGTTTGTGGACACGTGCAGATCATACCCAGCGCTGATGGTCACCGAGGAAGCGCCGTCTTCCCCGTGCGCGTAAACCGCCCCGCCAGCCTTTGCCGAATTGCCTGTTATCGCGAGCGTGCCGTTTTCGCTGGTCAGCGCCACGGCGGCGTTTTGTTTGGCCAGCGCGAAAATGGCCCCGCCGGAACAGGAGATAGAGCGGTTGCCCGAAACCAGCACGCCCTGCGCGCCGGACAGCGACACGACGGCCGAGCCGTTGGTCGCCATCGTAAAAATGGCCCCGCCGTAGCCGTTGGCCGAGTTGCTGCTGACCGTCAGCGACCCGCTGGCGGCGATCGCCGAGAGCGTCGCGTCCGTGTTGCCCCAAACGGCGATCGCCCCGCCGTCGCTGCCCGCGGTGTTGTGGGTGATGCCGACCCCCGCGCCCGCCGTGACGGTGTAGACCGCCGTGGAGCCGGTTGCCTGCAGGTAAGCGACCCCGCCGGAAACGGCGGCGCTGTTGGTGCGGATCAGAACGTTGTCGGCGCTCGAAATGATTCCCGACACCGCGTCGCCGACGGCGTTGGCGACCGCGCCGCTTTGCGTGGTCGTTTTGTTTTCGTAAACCGCGTCGGCCGCGGACAGGCGGTAGGCTAGGCCGAGCATCGTTAAAACCGCCAGAATCCCGAAGGAAAACGTGCGCTTTTTCATGGGGGGTATGTGTTTTTTTAATAACCGAAGCAGGGAGAGATCGGGTACCGCCCACATCATAACATTGACACCAATGTTAATCTCAAGACAATCTACGTAAAAAATGCAAAATTTATTCAAAATCCGCGAAATCGCGCGTTTTTTTGGCATGACGCCCCGCATGCTGCGCCATTATGAGAAAATCGGGTTGTTAAAACCCGCCCAAGTGGACGCCAAGACGGGCTACCGCTACTACGACCACGACTCTTACGACACGATCGCGCATATTTCGGATTTCCGCTATATCGGGCTGGGGTTGCCGGAAATCTCCGCCTATTTGGGCGGCAAGACCGACGCCGAGAAGCTCGCTGCCGCCTTCGAGCAAAAAATCGCGACTTTGCGGCAGAAGACGGATTTGCTGCTCAAGCACAGCAAGAGGCCCGGCACCTATAAAGTCACGCGCGAGATGTTTCCCGCCTGCCGCTGCGTGCGCGGCTATGTGGAGGCGCCCGATCTCTTCGAGTTCATCCGCCAGTATTACGGCGTGCTGATGGGGGCGATCCACAACGGCGTTGTCATGCACCCTTTTATCGGCAACTTCGCGCAGGTTTCCACGGGGTTGATCGAACTCAAGGATTTGAAGGCCGATGTCTACATCATTCTGGCCGACGGCACGGACATGCCGGACAGCGTCACCTTTAAAAAGCGGGAGGTCTTGCGCACGCTCCACCGCGGGCGGCTCGGCGACATCCCCAATGCCTACAAGGCGTTGGAGGCGTACGCCCGCGAAAACGGGTTTGAGGCGGCGGGCGGGCACATGTTCGTCAACCTCGAGGGTTCCTACCGCGACGCCGATTCCTACATCATCAGCGAGGCCATCTTGCCCGTGCGCAAAAAGCGGGCGCGAAAAGAGTAAATGCTCATTAAAGCATCTTTTTCGCCCACGTGTAGAAAATGGGCAGGATCAGTTTTTGCTCCTTGGCGGGGATCAAGTCCACGTGCTCCTTCAGCAGGGCCTCGTACTTGGGGAAAATGGCCTGCACCATGTCGCTGCCCTTGAGGGTGATGCGCACGAGGTTGATGCGGCGGTCTTTCGGGTGTTGGGTGCGCAGGACGAGCTTTTCCTTCTCCATGCGGTCGAGGATGCCCGTGATGTTGCCGTCGGAAATGATGAGCTTTTCGCTGACGGCCTTTTGGCTGAGCCCCGCGTCGCCCCCTTGGAATTTGAGCACCATCAGGATGTTGAATTTGGGGACGGACAGCTCGTAACCGCGCAGGAGCACCTCGAGCTTGCGGTTGACCGCGTTGTAAACAATGGCGATCAGGTAGGCCAGTTCCTCGTAGGGGCGGCCGTTGCGGTTGTTGATACCGAAGTTTTCCAAGTTCTTCATAGCTTTTTCTCCAAGAGTAGCGAGTGAAAGGGATTTGTAAATGTTTTATGTTGCGCAACTTTTTCGCCCCAAAAGGGATTGCGCGGGCGTATGCGAGGACATACGGTGTGAGTGTGAAGTTGCTCGCGCGCATATTGGGCTATGCGGCGGTGATCTATATTGCCGCTTTCGGTGCCTGCTATTTTTTGGGGGAGCGCTTGGCGTTTCACCCGCCCGCGCCGTCGTACCAAATCGGCGAGCGGGGTTATAGGCTCTTGCAGGCGAAGGACGGCACGCCCATTGCCGTGCGGTGGCTTCCGGTGGAGAATTCCCGTTGCGCCGTGCTGTACGCCCACGGCAACGCGGAGGACATCGGGGACGCCTCGCAGGTGTTCGAAGAATTTCGCCGCATGGGGTTTTCGGTGCTGGCGTTCGATTTCACGGGCTATGGGCACAGCGGCGGCAGGCCCTCGGCGGCGGGGATGCGCCTAGCAGCGCAGACGGTGTGGGATTTTTTGACGGAACAGAAAAATATTGCGCCTGATAAGATCGTGG
>JAVBTG010000205.1:0-10921 GCA_031556275.1 Opitutales bacterium | reverse complement strand
TGTGCGCGTGTACAAAAACGACGAGACGCCCGCGCAGGGCGAGGCCATTGCCATCGCCGCCGACGAGCATGTCGAGACGGAGCCTGTTTTTTAAGGCCGACTAAGAAGCCTGTTCGTCTTTTGCTGGCGGCGTCTGGGCGGATTCGCGCAACTGCGCCAGTTCCGCGCGCAGGGCGCGCACTTCGTCCATAATTTCCGCGTTGTCCACTTCGTGCTTTTTCCTGCGGTTGAGGCTGTTGATCAGCCAGCTGGAAAGCAGGGCGGAATTGATGCTGAACAATGTGATGCCCACAAACATCATCGCCAGCCCCACGTTGCGGCCGCCTTGGCTGACGGGGTAGGTGTCTCCGTAGCCGACGGTTGTGATCGTGGTGACGGCCCACCAGATGGCGTCGAACGCCGTCTGGATGCTCGGGTGCTCGCCTTGCGATTCGAAGTGTAGCACCGCGACCCCTCCCATCAGCACGCTGCCGAACAGCAGCGTCGCGGCCAGCGCCATCGTGCTTTGCTGCTTGTCGCCGAAGAAGTATTGGACCATCCGCGCGCCCGAGCGCAGTGCACGCACCACGCGGAAAATGCGAAAGACGCGGAACAGACGCGCCAGACGGACGGAGGAATCGAACGCGGGAATGCTGGCCAGCAAGTCGATCCAGCCCCATTTCCAAAAGCGCAGCTTGTTTTCCGCCGCCCACCAGCGCCAGATAAGATCCGTCAGGAAAAAGGCGCAGGAAACGTCGTCGCCCCACTGCAAAAAGGCGAGCACCTCCGTTTGGTCCGGGTTCAGCCATTCGTAAATGAAGGCGAAAACGACGAAGGCGGACCAAAACAGGATGAGCAAATCCCACGCGCCGCTCGGCTCTTTGATTCGTTTCATGAGGAAATGTTTATCCGATCATTTTAAAATGCCTTCGATTTTGCGCAAGCCCCTAGCATTGTATTTTGACATAATTCTAACACAAAAAGGTTTGACGGGGCCTTGCGACAAGGCGCACAATGCGTCCGCTATTCCGAAGAAAACACATTTTTTGTTTAGGAGTTCGCATCAGATATTTCGTGCGTTACTCGTTTGGTATGCGCTAATGGGGTTAATTTCGCTTGTGTTGCTGGCTGCCAACGATTTTATGCGCACGGGAATCGCATACGTTTGGCGTGATCCATTGCGCATGGTCGGGCAGTTCAGGGAAGTCGCCGATATACGGCAGTTTTTTTTGGAACATCCGGATTTGCAGGAGGCCCTTCTTTCCCCCTCATCTGGCAATCATGACCGCGCGCTGGATATTTATGAGGAAACAAACGGGCGTCCATGGCCTAATTTCCTTTGGATAGATCGCGGGAATGAGGGAGGTTACTACATTTCCCGCGGGCTCGGGTTTCACGCTTATATTTGGTATAACGCAGAATTGTCGGAAAAATACGCGATGGATCGCCCCGGATGGTGGTTAAAAGCCAGCGAAGGCAGCCCGACAGTGCATCTTGCGTGGGAAGTGTTTTCCAAAGCACCGACGCACGCGCCGCCGACATGAAAACGCCCTGATTTTTTGCGCAATGAAGAAGACGCTGCTTTTCATTTCTTTTTTGATACCGCTGGCCGTGGTGGTGTATCTGGCGTGCCAGTTTGTCGGGCTAAGGCGCGCGGCGAATGCCGCTCCGGAGTTGGAGCCGTTTGTGAAGGGAATGCAGGACGCCTCGGCTGTGGTGCGTTTTGCAAATATGTACTTGGACGGTCCGATGGCCGACGGCCCGCTTGAAGCGGGGACTATCCGCGGGCTTTACGAAAAACAAACGGGAAAGACGTTTCCCGCCGAGGTGGATTTCTCATTGTTGCCCGAAGGGGTTTGCGCGCGCGTGCGGCTGTGGGGCACCCATGATCTGGTGTGCCAGACGGGGCCGTCCGAATCGCTGCCGGAAGCCGGATGGTGGCTCGTCGCGTTGGACGGAAAGAAAAAACCTTTCCTCTTCATCCCAAAAATTGAGGAACGGCCCTTAGCGTTTAGCCCGAAGGCGGAAGAAAAACCTTAGCGTATCTCTCGTTTTTTCCGGGCGTGGGGTAGGGCGGGTTTCTTGGCTTTGCCCGCGGCTTTCGCGCGTTCTTTGGCTTGCGCCATAAAATAGTCCTGCACGGAGAAACGCTCGCCCTCGTGGTGCGGGTGGATGTAGGCGCCGTTGGGGTGCAGGACGGTCGCCGTCGTGTCTTTGAGATAGGCGGGGAGGATCTCGTCGATCAGTTGCGCGCGCAGTGCCGGGTCTTCGACGGGGAAGCACACCTCGATGCGGCGGAAGAAATTGCGGGGCATCCAGTCGGCGCTGCCGAGATACAGGTCGGGGCGCTCGCCCGCCGCGTTTTCAAAATAGAAGATGCGGCTGTGCTCCAAGTAGCGGCCCAGAATGCTGGTGACGTGGATGTTTTCGCTGAGCTCCTTGAGGCCCGGCACAATGCCGCAGATGCCGCGCACGATCAAGTGGATGCGCACTCCCGCCTGCGAGGCGCGATAGAGGTTGCGCATGGTCTCCTCGTCGATGAGGGAGTTGATTTTGGCGATGATGCGGGCGGGTTTGCCCGCCTGCGCGTTGCGGGTCTCGCGCAGGATTTTTTCCTGAATGCAGGCGTGCAGGTTGAAGGGGGCCACCATCAGGTGCTTGAAGGAGGGGGAGAGCGCGAAGCCCGTGAGCGAATTGAAGACTTCCGCCACCTCGTCCGTGATGTGGTCCTTCGCCGTGAACAAACTAAAATCGGTGTAGATGCGCGCCGTTTTCGGGTTGTAGTTGCCCGTCCCCAAGTGGGCGTAGTGGCGCAGGCCCGTTTTTTCGCGTCGCACAACCAGCGAGCATTTGCAATGGGTTTTCAGCCCCACGATGCCGTAGACCACGTGCACGCCTTCCTCCTCGAGTTGGCGGGCCCAGTGGATGTTGTTGCGCTCGTCGAAGCGGGCTTTTAATTCGACCAGCGCCGTCACCTGCTTGCCGTTGCGCGAGGCCTCCTTGAGGGCCTCGACGATCGGGGAGTCGCCGCTGGTGCGGTAAAGCGTCTGCTTGATGGCGAACACCTGCGGGTCGCGCGCGGCCTGCTGGAGAAACTCGACGACGGGGTTGAAGGAGTCGTACGGGTGGTGCAGCAGAATGTCGCCGCGGGCGACGGCCTCGAAAATCGGCTGGCCGTCCGCCAATGACGGCGGAATGTGGCTGCGAAAGGGCGGGTATTTTAGGTTGGGCCGCTCGACCAGTTCGCTCACGCTCATCAGGCGCATCAGGTTGATGGGGCCGTTGACGCGGAAAACGTATTCCTCCGATAGGTCGATGGATTTGAGCAGGCTCGACAGCAGCGCCTCGTCCACGCCTTCGGCTATTTCCAGACGCACGGCGTGGCCGCGCGAGAGCTTGTTGAGCTCTTTCTCGATGCGCTTGATGAGGGTTTCGGCCGCCTCCTCGTCGATGTACAAATCGCTGTTGCGGGTGATGCGGAAGGCCCACGAACCCTCGATGCGGTAGCCGGGGAACAGCGTGGTGACAAAGCTGCGGATGATGTCGCTGAGGAAGATGTAGGAAACCCCCCGGCGCGCGCTGCCCTCGATCTCCACGATGCGCGGCAAAATGCGCGGCACGGGGATGACGGCCATCACCTTGGTCTTCACTTTGGCTTTTGGGTTTTCCAGCCACGTCAGGATATTGAGCCCCTTGTTGACCAATTGCGGAAAGGGGTGGGCCGGGTCGATCGCCATCGGGGTGAGGACCGGAAACACCTGTTCCTTAAAATAATTTTCCAGCCAGACGCGCTCCGTTTTGGTGAGGGCCTCCGGCTCCAGAAAATGGATGCCCGCCTTGGTCAGCTCGGGCAGGAGCTGGTCTTGCCAGCATTTGTACTGATCCTCCACGAGCGAGCCCGTGATGCTGTGGATGCGGCGCAGTTGCTCGCGCGGGCCGAGGCCGTCCAAGGAGGGCTCGATGATGCCCGTGCTCGTCTGCTGCAGCAGGCCCGCCACGCGGATCTCAAAAAACTCGTCGAGGTTGGATGAGACGATGGACAGAAATTTTAGCCGCTCTAATATGGGCAATGTCGTGTCCTGCGCCAGCTCGAGCACGCGGCGATCGAACGCCAGCCAGCTGAGCTCGCGGTTGAAGAACGCCACCTTGTCGGGGACAGGCGGCGCCGTTTTCTTGGGTTTCTTGGAGGGGAGGCGCATGGGACAGAAGGGGGGCACCCACGCGGAGTGCCCCTTTGTATATCATCATAAGTCGGCGGGCGCGTTTCGCAAGGGGAAAGGCCGGTTTTGGGCAAAGTTTCCAAAGAGTTGCGCGCTTGCCGCATAAATAGGGCTTCCGCAAGGATGTGATTTTTGCTAAATGTTTTGAGGTCTTATGGACAAGTCCGAAAAGCATGCCCACATGAACCTCGCGACCGCGCGGCGGGAAGCCGGGGTGCGCAGGGATGCGTTCGCCGCGCAGCGCGCGAAAGAGGGCCTGCGCGTTTCTTGGCTGAGCTTGGTGGTGAACATTTTTTTGATCGCCTCGAAATTGGCGGTGGGGATTTTGAGCGGCTCCTACGCGATGATCGCCGACGCGGTGCACAGCGTCGTCGACTTGGCTTCCGACGTGGCCGCGATCTTCGGCCTGAAAATGGCGGCGGTGCCGCGCGACGAGAACCATCCGTACGGGCACCACAAATTTGCGAGTTTGTGCGCGTTGCTGATCGCGTTGTCTATTTTCGGGTTTTGCGTGGGGCTGATCTACACATCCGTGCGTGAGCTCACTGAGGGAGATCTGAAAGTTCCGGGGCTGTCCGCCTGCTGGATGGCGCTGGTGGCCATGATCATAAAAGAAGCGATGTACCATTACGCGCACCGGCAGGCCGTGCGTTTAAAATCCCGCATTTTGCTGGCCAACGCGCTCGACCACCGCACGGACGCCGTCGCCTCTTTGCTCGTGTTGGTCGCCGTCGGCGTCGCGCACTTGGCGGGGCCCTCGTGGGCGTTCCTCGACAAGCTTGCCGGGCTTATCCTCGGCGCGCTGATGGGGTACGAGTCTTTCAAACTCACGTGGGGCGCCACGCAGGATTTGCTGGACGCGGCCCCCAGCCACGAGATCATCAACGATCTGCGCGAGCATGTGCTGCCCGTGCCCGGCGTTTTGGCCTACCATAATTTTCGCGCGCGCAGGGTGGGGGATCTTTACGAGGTGGACTTGCACATCCAAGTCGCGCCCGAAAAAACCGTCACCGAGGGGCACTCGATCGCCGACGCGGTGGAGACCGCCATTTTAAACCGGCACCCCGAGGTGCTCGACGTGATGGTGCACGTGGAACCCGCCGACGGGCGGCATCTGCGCGCCGAGGGGATCCACGGGCAGAAGCGCACGGTGCGGCTGTCGGGTGATTAGGCGGTGTTTTTACTGGGGGAGCTTGGCTTTTATCAGTTTGGTTTCTTCTGTGCTTCTGATATCGACCGGGGAGAGCAGGGCATAGAGAAATCCGTTCGAAAGCAGAAAGCCGGAAGGCATATAACCCGATTTGATGCCAATTGGAAGTTCGCGCAGGGTCGGCGGTGTTTCCTTTGTCCATGCCAGATATTGTATCGGCGGCTTTCCTATAAATATCCGGAAAAACAAACGGCCTTCAGTGTCGTTCGCAAATAATCTCGATTCCAACGTGCTTGCAAAGGGCACTTTTGTTTTTTCCAGCAACTGCAACTGGGTACCCGGTGGCACATATCGGCTTCGTGCGATCTCGGTGCCGGTGATATCCACCAAACCCGCATTGTTGGTCAATACGGTGAAGCCGCCTTCCGTTTCCGTAAGGCCTGCGCACCATCCGGGGATCGTTTCCGATTGGTAAAGCAGTTTTAAATCCGGCGTGAACACGCGGATGCTGCCTTTGGAAACTTGCGAAAATATCGCGCCGCTCGCGCAGAGTTTTTTGCCCTTCAGGTTTTCCGGGAGGCCTGTTTTTGCCAGCCATGCGGCGATGTTGCCGTTCTTCATCTGGAACGCGTGGGAAAATCCGACACTATCTTCGTCGGAAGCGTTCTTTTCGCCGTGACTGGCCGTCACACGACCGTCCGAATCCAAGCGCATGATTTTGGCACAGTCGGATTTCTCAAGCGTCAGTAGAATTTGGCCGCCAGACTGGACGATATTGGAAGGGGTGCCGGACCTTTCTGTTTCAAATATGGGGTTTAAATTCTTGCCGTCGAAACGGTAGATCGTCTTTTTCTTTCCGTCGTCAACCGCAAGTGCTAGGCTTCCGTCCGAGAGGGCGAAAAAGCCTTGAGGATGGGCGTATTTCCCCATCGGTATCTCGGGGGAGAACGTGTCTTCAAGACGCAAGTCTGCGTCAAAGCGATAGAATGCCAATGCGCTGGCTTCGGGGCCCTTTGTGTGGGCGACGACGCACCAAATCTTTCCGTTTGCCGATGCGATGGCGAAAGATTGCAACGGCATTGAGGGCCGCGCGCCTGCGGGGAGTTTGATGACCGCCGTGATAACGGATTCAGGGGCGGTTGGCGGCGGGGTATCGGGGGTTTGCGCCGTGCAGATTTGCAGGCACGCGCAGAAGATTCCGACGATGGCGATTATTTCTTTCATACATGGCTCCTTTCGTAGGGATATTTAGAAATCTTGCCGTCTGCCTTAGGTAATAATAACGGCATATAAACATTACAAGCTAAATATTTACTTATTATTCAATCGGAGGTGTTTTGAATGCGGGAGGGTTAAAAAACCTTGCCCAAAAACGCGCGGTGCGGGAAGATGCCCAAATGGGAAAACGCGCACTTCTTTCTGTCAGTGACAAACGCGGCCTTTTGGATTTCGCCAAGGCCTTGGTCCAGCGGTACGGCTACCAGCTTCTGTCCACGGGGGGCACCGCCAAAATGTTGCGCGTCGGCGGGCTGGAGGTCATGGACGTGAGCGATTACACGGGCTTTCCAGAAATGATGGAGGGGCGCATCAAGACGCTGCATCCCAAGATCCACGGCGGGTTGCTCTGCCGCCGCGACAAGGCCTCCCACATGGACGAGGCCAAAAAGCACGGCATCGACATGATCGATCTGGTCGTCGTCAACCTGTATCCCTTTGAGGCCACCGTCGCCAAGGCCGACTGCACGCTGGAACAGGCGATTGAAAACATCGACATCGGCGGTCCCTCGATGCTGCGCAGCGCGGCGAAAAACCACGACGCCGTGACGGTCGTGTGCGACCCCGACGATTATGACCGCGTGCTCGCCACGATGGACGACGAGGCGGCGTTAAAAGCCCTGCGCAAGCAGCTGGCTTTAAAAGTCTACGCCCGCACTTCCGCTTATGACGGCGCGATTTCCGCGTGGCTCGGCGCGCAGGCGGGGTTTGCCAAGGAGGGCGACAGCGGCGCATTCCCCGAAGTGCTCAACCTTTCCTACAAAAAAGCGCAGGCGTTGCGCTACGGCGAGAACCCGCACCAGCGCGCCGCGCTCTACGGCGACTTCTTCCAATACTTTACCCAGCTGCACGGCAAGGAGCTCAGCTACAACAATATTTTGGACATCACGGCGGCCGCCTATCTGATCTCGGATTTTGAAAAGCCCACCGTCGCCATTTTGAAGCACACGAACCCCTGCGGCGTGGCCAGCGACGAGAATCTGCTCGCCGCGTGGAATCAGGCGTTCGAGACCGACAAGCAGGCCCCCTTCGGCGGCATCATCGTCGCCAACCGCACGATGCCCGCCGATCTGGCCGAGGCGATCGCGGGGATTTTCTGCGAAGTGATCATCGCGTCCGACTTTAGCCCCGAGGCGATGGACATTCTTTCCAAAAAGAAAAACCTGCGCCTGATGACGATGCAAGGCGACATCCGCACCTCCAACCTGCGCGATTTGCGCGCGGTCGTGGGCGGGTTGCTCGCGCAGGACCGCGACTGCAAGGGCGCGTCCGCGGACGAGGTGGCGCAGTTCAAGGTCGTCAGCAAACGCCAGCCCACGCAGGCGGAATGGGACGCCCTGCTGTTCGGCTGGCGCGTGGTCAAGCACGTCAAGTCCAACGCCATCGTCTACGCCGCGGCCGAGCGCACGCTCGGGGTCGGCGCGGGGCAGATGTCGCGCGTGGACAGCTCGCGCATCGCGGTGTGGAAGGCGGGCGAGGCGGGGCTTTCATTGAAAGGATCCGTGATCGCCTCCGACGCGTTCTTCCCCTTTGCCGACGGGCTGGTCGCCGCCGCCGAGGCGGGCGCGTCCGCCGCCATCCAACCGGGCGGATCCGTCCGCGACGCCGAGGTGATCGCCGCCGCCGACGCGAACAACATGGCGATGGTGTTCACATCCATCCGCCACTTCCGCCACTAGTTTGGGGCGGCTCTTTTTCCGCAATACTGCGTTGCTGCAAAAAATCCCGACCGAGATGACCATAAGGTCTATCTCGTCCGGGATTTTTTTTGCGCCTTGTCTTGCGAAAAAATAGCCGCCCCAAACGGGCGGGCGGGTGAACCGCAAGATATTGAATTATTGAAAAAAGTAAAATGAATTGATAAAGATGTCTGCACAAAAAGCCGCTATGAAATATCTGAAAACATTCATCTTTCTTTCGGCGTTGATTTTTTCCTCATGCGCCCAATTACCTGTTTTTATTGTGCGCAATGATTCCGGGGAGGCCATTTCCGCCGCGTCGACGTTTAAGGAGGACTTCAAAAATTTTAAATTTGTCGAGGCGGATTCCGCATTCACGGTAAGAGGACACGGCAACTCCATTTTGGTTATCAGCAACGAGGGAAAGTATCTTTTCGATAAAGTGATTTATCCGAAATTGGACAAGGAAAACCATTTTAAAAATAAGGAACTCCTAGAAAAACAAAACGCCATCGAAATAGGTTTTTCGGAAATTCGCATATTTCTTTCCTTCGGCGAGGATCACAAGCTGTATTTGTGCAATGTGAAGACGAAGCAGCGGCTGGAAAACCAACTGCCACCGTTCCCATTGTCCCCGACGCGCGCCGAGGAGCGAGCCGCAACACCGCCCGCGCCTTAACCTATGAGCGCCGATCTTGCTATGCTGTGTTTGGAGGATTACGCCAGGGGAAAGAAATGGCTTGTGGAGTCGGATTCGCTGACCCTTGCGAAGCCTAGAGGAGTGGCGCTCGCCGAATCGGAGGCCCGCAGTATCCAAGGTTTTCTTTCTTTTCGCACACTCGGGTTTGTGAAATGGTTCAAAACGACGGTCGCCATATTCGAAGAGGAGGGAAGGCTGAAATTCGCCGTGGCAGGAAAAGTTTTTGATTTGATGACCGGCAACGCGCAAACCCGCCAAAGGACTGTGTTCCCGTTTTTGACCTACTTCACGCTGAAACAAAACGGAAAAGTGGTTTTTAAATGCCTCTATTGGTTTGATGAACGCGACGATTGCTGGCCGGAGAACGACATTTTTTCATATATCGCGCGGGCGGCAAAAAACGAGAAGGAGAAAATAGACTGCCTGCAATTTTGGATTGAGCATAAAAACCCGACCGCGAATTAGCGAAAAAACCATTTGAAATAACCATATGTTTCTGCTTCGAGAGACACTCATCATGCGCAATTGTTTAAAATCACTCATCTTTCTTATTGCTGCCTATGCCATTTGCTCTGCCGAGGCTTTCTCCGCTGAGGTGACGCTAGAAAAACGACCTTTGGGAATAAAATTTTCAATTCCCAATGGCGTTTCCGTGACATCGGCCGACGGGCCAGACTTCACCGTTTTTAAAATGAGATCTGATGGATTGGAGATGGGGATGTATGCGGGACACTACCCGCAAATCGGCCGTCCCGACGGGATTTTTATTCAAAAAATCGTCTGGATCGAAGACTATAAATCTCAACATTTATGGGTGGAATCAAAAGATTCCGACGGAGCCGTTCATGTGGTGGCATATGTTTATGTGGGTGGGATTGCGAACCCATCCAGCATTGCTCATTTATGGGGGAGGGCGGACGCCTCCGAGGTCCAAAAACTCAAAGAAACAATGAAACGAATTTTCGATTCCATTGAGGTGGACTGCGATTTTGAAAAAGAAATGCTGCCTGAGATGAGCCCCGAATCAATAAAGCGCCGTCAAACCATTCGGAAAAACCACGAGGGGATAAGGAATATATTCGAGATTGTTTCTCGGATTTTTAAGGAACAAAGAAATGAAACCCCATCCATGCAAGAGCCATAGATTTTTGGTATCGGGATTCTGAAGGCTTTTGAAATTAAA
The DNA here is from genome assembly GCA_031556275.1 of Opitutales bacterium. Lineage (GTDB taxonomy): Bacteria > Verrucomicrobiota > Verrucomicrobiia > Opitutales > JAKPNF01 > JAKPNF01. Next base: position 735 of record JAVBTG010000205.1, on the reverse strand, counting down.
ACTTTTGCCTTAGTGTAGATATTATGAAGTCATTTTTTTGCAAATTTTCTTTGGCGGGGACAACGCTGGCTTTGCTGTGCGCGGTTGCGGGGATGCTCCCTGTAAAAACACTCGGGCAAACGTTGGAATGGGTGGACGCCAAGACGCTCGCGATCGAGGGCAGGGCGTGGGCGGGGGAATCCGCCCATGCTTATGACCGGCTGCCCGCTTCGGCGCGAGAACGTGTCAGCCCTTCGATCTGGAGGCTGGCTGCCGACTCCAGCGGGATGGCCGTGGCGTTTGTGACGAACAGCAACGTCCTCGAGGCGCGCTGGACGGTGCGCAAGCCCGAGTTGGCGAGGCCGCACATGGCGGCCACCGGCGTCAGCGGGCTGGACCTCTATATCCGCGACAACGGGCAATGGCGCTGGGCCGCCATCGGCAAGCCGGGCAATGCCGGAACGGAGTTTTCCGCCCGCTTGGTGGGCGGCCTGCCCAAGGGCGAGCGCGCATGCTTGCTGTATTTGCCGCTGTATAACGGCGTCGAGTCTTTGGAAATCGGCATAGTGGCAGGTTCCCATATCCGCCCGCTTGTGCGCGAAAAAAAGCCCATTATTTTTTACGGCACTTCTATCACGCAGGGGGCCTGCGCGAGCCGCCCCGGGATGACTTATCCCGCGATGCTGGGCCGCCGTCTGGACATGCCCGTCGTCGATCTGGGGTTTTCCGGCAACGGGAAAATGGAGCCGGGCGCGC
>JAVBTG010000111.1:0-14428 GCA_031556275.1 Opitutales bacterium | reverse complement strand
CAGCGTCCACACGATGACGGAGAGCAGGAACAAAACGATGCTCAGACGAATCACCTGCCCCGCCGCGAACATCAGCGCCGCGTACACCCGCACGGTCGGCCCGAAGCGCATTTCCAAATACTCGTAGACGCTCGTCACGCGCGTGCGCCGGTACAGTGGGGCAAAAAATCGTCCCGCCACATAGACGGCCAGCGGCATCATCAAGACGGGAATGAAGCGCAGCCACGCCGTTTTGAACGAGTCCGCGGGCAGCGCGATGAACGTCACCGACGAGATGGAGGCCGCCACCATGCTGAGCCCCAAAAGAATGCCGCCGTGGCTGCGCCCCGCCGCAAAATATTCGTCCGTCGAGGAATTGCGGCGGATGAAGTAAAGGCCTATGCCCACCATGAGGCTCAGGTGGATGCAAATGACAACGATGTCTATGGCACTGATCTTCATGAAAAACTTAGATGCCGGCGGCGATCAAACGGGAGGGCGCAGGGTTGTAGGGGCAATGCGCCAAGAAGACGCCCAACACGCGTTCGCGCTGGCTGGCGGAAGCGATCAAATAGCAGTGGCGCCCCTGTGAATTTTCCCTGAACAGCAAATATCCTTCCGCAGTCGCCTCGATGTCTCCCTTGGGCGAAAGGCCGAAGTAGCCGCCTTCCGGTCGGACGGCGTGCAGAATGGCCGTCGGATCCCAGCAGGGGCGGTCATAGGGCATCGGCTTGTAGAGCTTGTACCCCATCGTCATCGGGTGGTGGTCACACCAGTTGAAATCGGAAAGAATGCTCTCCACCGGATAGCGGATGGCGTCGCCCACCTCGAAGCCGCTGAACACGATCGGGCGCGGGCAGCGGTTGTAAAAAGAAAGGGAGGACGGGATATCCATGCGCACGTTGTATTCCCTCGTCTCCATCGTGGGCGCGGACAGCACTTCATGGGAAAAATCCCCCGCCATGACAGAAAACCACTTGACCTTGCGCGCGACCAGCTCGAGCCCGGTCAACGGCGATATCGCGTCGGGACCGGAGTCAAACAGATGTGCGAAATTGGTGGCGAACCCGATCATCACCACGACGATAGAATCGTCCTCGGCCTGCGCGAGCGTGCGTCGCAAAAGCGTCACCGCGTCCTCCGCGTCAAGCGCGCTGCGCAGGCGGCGCGCGAACAACGGCGAGCCGTCGGGCGCCTTGGCCTCGCACACGGGGCACAGGAACGTCTTGTCCTCGGGCGTGACACCGCCCTTCACCATGCCGATCGGGATTTCCGGGCGGTCGTAAAAATGGTTGAGGATATCGACCAACACCGGCGCGAAACGGTGGTCCTTGCTGACCGTGACGGCCAGCAACTCGGCTTCGCCCCGCGTTTGCAGGGAATGCAACAGCGACATCGCCAAGGCGTCGTCGATGTCGTTGCCCATATCCGTGTCGAGGATGATTTTTGTGGGTGTGCTCACTTTTTCTGTCGTTATGCGTAAAAGCCAAGCCCTCGCGGGCCGGGCGCGTTGATGGTCGTCAGTTGTCTTTCGGGGATCCGCGCAAGGGAACATTCCACCGCGTCGAGTCGATGTACTGCTGTTTAAATTCCTTCGTGGTGTAATAGTAAAGGGCCAGAATGTCGCCGTTGGGCATCAGGTGCGCGCGCGCGTAGCCGATGTCCCATGTCCGGGCGTCTTTGCGCAAAACATATTCGTCGTCCCATGTGCGGCCGCCGTCGCGGCTCAGGCGCGCGCGCAGCCCGAGTTCGCGCCCGCGAAACCCATAGACAAGCGCGAGCGTCTTGCCGTCCGCGAGTTTGAGCAAGGCGGGCGGATTATTACCGCCCTCTTCCGCCTTTGCCAGAAACTGCCATGTTTTTCCACCATCCCTCGATTCAAAAATGTCCGTCCATGTGCGTTTATGAATGCGCTGGCGCAGCGCGGCGACATAATGGTCGGCCTCCATGCGCACGACGCTCGGCATGATCGAAAATATGGGATGCTCCAATTCCTGCTTGTTCGCCTTCGCCGAGAGCTCCGGGCTCATCCAGCCGAGGAATTCGATGGTGGCAAAACCGTCCTTCGTGCCCAGCACATAGGCGCGGCCGCGCTCCCCTTCCCCGCCGCCTGCCTGCTCGCTGCGCGATGTCATAAACAACAGGGCGCTTTGGGGGCCTGTCACAATATAGCTGGTGCGCGCGTTGGGATACGCGCCGCTTTCCGAAAAATTGGGGATCAGATAAGGCCCGCGCCACGTGTGCCCCTTGTCGTAGGACACAAAGAACGCGTTGCCGCGCAACCTGAGCGCGAAACCCGCCGCCGTCATGTCCTCCACGCCGCCGCAGGGTATGGGGGCGGTATCGAGAAATTCGCGGTGGTCTTCCGTCTTCCATGTTTTGCCGCCGTCCAAACTACGGGAAAACGACGTATCCAAATGCCTGCCGCGATGGCTGTGCGTGTCCGTCTTTTCTTCGTAGGGTCCCGTGCTGTAAGACACGAGAATCTCCTCGCCCCACGTCCAACTGCCGCCGTTGGCGGGCCAACCGGCAAACGTGTCCGCGTCGAAAAAGACAACCGCGTTGCGTGTGTCGGACGCTTTCACATCCATGCGAGCGCCCCACAGCGACACGCAAGACACGGCGGCGAACCCCGCCCATAAAAGCAGATGCCGCAAAGTCTCGGATATTTTGGAAAGGTGTTTCATGTCTTTGGGAAAATAATCGTCGTCAGTTGCGCGCCAAGGGGAAAGTGAATGTATACAAACCGGACTGCACCTTGTACACGCAACGGTTTGCGTCCTTGCGGACAAAACGCACCCCCGCGCTCAATTCGGGCGCAATCCCCGATTCGCGCACGCTGTCCGGCGCATTGGTGGGCAATGACACCGTGGCCGACGTGTTGGCGGGCACGCGCAAAAACAGCGAAATATTTCCGGCATTGTCCTTTCTCCATTCAACGCCGATCATGCCGCGCACGCTGTCGTAGGAAGCCCGCACCCGCTCCGGACCGTCCATTGTAATCTGCGGGCAGATGAAGAAATGTTTGAAGCCGGGCGAGGCCGCGTCCGGCGAAATGCCCGCCAAATGGCGGTAGAACCATTCGGTGACATGCGTGAGCATGATGTGGTTGAGCGAGCTCGTCGGGTTCGCGCTCCATGTCTCGGGCATGGACGTTTCGCCGCGCTCCATAATGTAGGCGTACCCGGGGCGTTCCTTTTGACGAATCATTTTCAAAACGGCGTCGGCGCGCCCGCCCTGCGTCAAGGCGTTGAGCACAAAGGCATGCCCGATATTGCCGGCCGTTCCCATGTAGACGTGCTTTTCAAGATCCTTCACGATCAACGCCGTGAGGACGGGCAGCTCGTCGGGGTTGGAAAGCCCTATCACCGCCGTGATGGCGTTGGCCGCCTGCGAACCGGTGCCGTAAACGCCCGTCGCCGCGTCGCGGAAATTTTTGCGGTAATGCGCGCGGAGCGTTTCCGCCAGCGTCCCATAAGCGCGCGCGTCTTCGTCCTGCCCGATCAAGGCGGCCATTTTTGAAAGCAAAACGACATCCTGATAGACGAAGGCGGAGCCTGTGATCTCGCCCGGAGTGTTGCGCGAGGAGCCGGAGTCGTTGTAGTTGGCGGGGTTGACATCGCCCCAGTCGCCCGCGTTGGCGCCGATCGTCGGCACGCCGTCCGCAAGGTTTGCGCACAGCCAGTCGACGTACTTTTTCATGTGCGGGTAGTACGCGCGCATCAGCTCCGTGTCGCCGTCGTAAATATACTGCTGCCACGGCAAAATCAAAAAGGCCGCGCCCCACTCCGGCGCGGAGTAAAATCGGTCGAAGACCGTGTATTCCGGCGCGATGCAGGCAACGCGCCCGTTCTCTCCCTGCGTTTCAAGGATGTCGTGGACGGTTTTGGCGTAAAGGCGCGAGGCGTCATACTCGTAGCGCACGGACGGCCCCGTCAGATGGGCGGCCTCGATCCAGCCGAGCTTTTCGCGAGCGTTGCAATCCATCACCACGCTCATCAGGTTCGAGCGTTTGGCCCAGCGCACCAGATCCAGCACTTTGTTTAAGAAGGGATCGGATGTTTCAAATTCGCCCACGCGCTGCATGTCGGCGTGCACGCTCACAAGCTCGATGTCGTCGATCTTGGGCAGGCGGCGCGGATCGCCTTTGCGCGGAGCGGCGGCGGGCGTGCTTTTTGACTTATGGTCTTCCGGCCCGACCCGCAATGGCAACTCGTCCTCGTTGCGGAAAAATTCGGCCTTCACATAACGGCACCCGACAAAGTAAAAATACGCGGAAAATTCCTCGGGATCGTCCGTCGCCTTCGTGTACTGCCACCACGCGTTGCCGCGGTACTTGCTGTCCATCGACGCGCGGTTGATCGTGCCGTCCTCGTTTGTCTTTTCCGCCGGAGTCAGGCGCACGACGGAGCCTTTGGGCCCGCTCACTTTCAGACGCGGCATGTGCGAGGCGTTTTGGCCGAAATCATAGACAATGGAACCGTCCGAAAACGTTTTCGAGGAGACAACCTTGTGCGTGTCGTTGGCGCGCACGGGAAGCCCCGACATGGAATGCCCCGTCAGCGTTCCGGTCGGGCGGCGCAATTCGACGGCCCATGTCCAGCCCTCGGAATCAAAACCGGGCATGTTCCAGCCCTGCGGCCACAAGCGCGCGTCGAAATCTTCGCCCGCGAAAATATTACCGGCGGTGACGGGGCCCGCCTTTGTCCGCCACGAGGCGTCCGTGCGGAAGAAGTCGCGCGAGCCGTCCTCGTACTCGATAAAAATATGTAGGATCGCGCGCAACGGCCCGTAAGAACCTTTGAGTTTGGAAAAGCGGTCGCGGTGCACCACATTGTAAAATCCGTTGCCCAGAAATAACCCCGCGGCGTTTTCGCCCGCTTTCAAATAGGCCGTGACATCGACCGTCTCATATTCGACCGTTTTGTCGTAATCCGTCCACCCGGGCGCGAACAGCTTGTCCCCTACCGGTTTTCCGTTCAGGTAAAAAACATAATGCCCCAGCCCCGTCACATGCGCGACGGCGCGCTTCAACCCGGGTTTTATGGAAAAGTCCTTGCGCATCAGCAGCGATTCGCTGGCGCCCTTTGCCGCTATCCAGCTGCCGCGCTTCCAATCCTCGGGGTTTAGGCCCATCGTCCAAGTGGCGGGCGAACTCCACGCGGTCGGCTTTCCGTCCTTGTCCCATGCGCGCACTTTCCAAAACACCTGTTGCGAAGATTTCAACCCGAGCCCCGCGTAGGGCACGAAGGCTGTTTCATCCGAATCAACTTTTCCCGAATCCCACAAGTCCCCCCTGTCCTTGTCAAGATGCTGACGGTCGGAGGCCACGAGAATCTGATAGGCGGTCTGCTTTTGCCCGCGCGTTTCGCTGTCCAATTTCCATGAAAGCCGCGGCGAGGGCGTGTCTATGCCCTTCGGATCCGCCGCCCCGTCGCACACAAGCGCGCGCACCGAAAGCGCCGCCTCGGCCCACAGCGCGCACGGCAATAGCGCGCACGAGGCGAAAATAAGCTGCAGGGTCTTTCGGGGAAAATAGCGCATAAGACGGCGTCTTATTTTTTGGATTTTAACGTCTAGCCGGAGGCGTCCATCGGGTGAAGGCGATGTGCTGTTGCGGCATTTCGCGCGTGTTGTAGTAATACAAAGCCAGCACGTCGCCGTTGTCCAGCACATGGGCGCGGGGGTAACCCAAGTCCCATGTCAGCGCGTCGTCGCGCAGGATAAATTCGTCCGGCCATGTGCGGCCGTTGTCGTCGCTCAGGCGCGCGCGCACGCCCATCTTTTTACCGCGCCAGCCGTAGACGAGCGCAAGCCGTCCGTCGTTCAGGCGCACGAGGGCGGGCGGGTTGTTGGCCCCGCTCTCGGCCTTCGCGACAAAGTGCCACGTCTTGCCGTCGTCCTTCGATTCAAAAATATCCGTCCATTTGCGCTTGTGAATGCGCTGGCGCAGCGCGGCGACATAGTGTCCCCCGCCGATTTGCACGACGCTCGGCATAATCGAAAAAACGGGAAATTTGCGTTCCTCGGCGGACGCCTGCGGCTCCAAGTCCGGCCCCATCCAGCCGACAAACTGAAAGCTTTTGCAACCGTCGTCGGTGCGCATGACATAGGCGCGGCCGCGCTCGGCCTTTTCGCCCTCGGTACGCGCCCCCACGCTCGACATAAAAACCAAGGCGCTCTTGGGCCCCGTCACGATGTATTGTGTGCGCGCCCCGGGGATGACGGTCGCACCGTCCACTTCAAAATAAGGAATCGCATAAGGGCCGCTCCAGTGTGCGCCCTTGTCCTGCGAAACAAAAAAACTGTCGCCGCGCAGTTTCATGGCGAAGCCGCGAGCCGTCATGTCGTCGATACCCGGACATGTTTGCGGTTGCCCGCCATGCGGGATTGCCCCGCCCGGCGTGCGGCTCGGGTCCTCCAAATAGACAGGGGGGCCGAATTGCGGAATATCCCGAGACTCCCATGTCTTTGCGTCGTCCGTGCTGCGCGCCAATCCGAGACTTGCCGTCGTGCGGTCAAGGCTGTGGTCGCCAGACTGAGCAAGATAGTTCGCTCCTTCAAAGCCCACCAGTATTTCATCGCCCCACGCCCAGCTGCCTTCGTTCGCGGGCCATCCGGCGAAACGATCCGCGCTACCGACGGCCACGCCGTGGCGCACGTTTGCGGCGGGCACGGCATGCGAGGCGGCCTGCAAGGCCGACCCAAGAACGCACAAGGCCGCCGTCCATAACGCAATTTTTGCTTTTTTCATCATTTTAAAAATTCAGAAAACATCCTCATCACCGCGCGGCCCGCAAAGACCGCGCGGCGCAGAGAAGCAAACGCGCGAAACCCCAATCTTAGAAATTGTCGCGCACATTCAGCCGTCCTAACGGCGGCGGCGAATCGCCACGGCCAAGCCGAGCAGACCCAGCAACGCCCCGGCGTAGGCCGGCTCGGGAACCTGAATCATCGACTGGTAGTAATCGTACAGCTGGCCGCCGATAACGGTCGATCCGTCCACGTCCAACGTGTAGCTCATGGAGTTGTCCCAAATCGTCATCTCATCCATGGCACCTTGATACTGGTCGGTTGTACCCTTCACCGGACTGGTGCCAAATCCGACAATCGATGTTGCATTGTCTCCGTTGCCGCTATTGGCGGTGGCGGTGTCCGCAAGGAACAAATTTCCAAGCGTGTCACCGATAAACAAATCCAGTGTCAGGGTTCCGTTTCCATCGCTCGTGCCCATCCACATGAAGAAATGCCATCCCAGCGATGTCCCCGGTACGTTTATGTTGCTCAAATCATATTGAACTACAGTAGCGGCTGTGTTTGAATATGTGAAACGTAGCATATTGTTAGGTCCAACATCAGGGTTAATGTTGCAACGAGTGAGATTGATATCCCATCCTGAGCTTCCGCCACCGGTTCCATAGCGGTTCCCTGCGATATTCACATTGGAAGTCGTGGCCGTGGGATTAATCCAACCGCTCACGCCGAAAGAGGCCAGCGTGCCGATATTGGCACCCGTGGTGCTCGTCATGACAGTCTGAGCCGTCCCGTCATAATAGCCGGCCAAGCCGAGCAAACTCGTGGCGCTATTGACCATCTGCACGGAGCCGGCGCGCGCGGTCATGGTGTTCGTTCCGACGCTGTCGGCGAGCGCGGTGACTGTCGTACTTAATCCACCGTCTTCATATTTGTACTGGACCTTCGCGGTCTGAGCCTGCAGCCCCGAGAAGGAGAACAGGCATAATAACGCGGCGCACGCCGCTCCGTAGGTTGTCTTTTTCATTTTAGGTTTTGTTTTTGGGGTTTTTAGTGAGTGCACACACTGAAAAATCGTCTCCGGGGACGAGCCTTGGCTCGACCGTCACGCGGATCTGCTCGTTCACCGAGGGGTTCTCCATGCGCCAGAGAAGTTGGTCGACGGAACGCCGCCCCATCGCCTGCGGGCCTATGCTGATCGAGGCGGGGCGCGGGTACAGGCCGAGGAGCGAGGCCTTTTCATCGTCGCTGCCGATGATCTCAAGGTCTTTGCCCGGGATAACGCCGCGCTTGGCGAGCACGCGATACACCATGGCCGTCTGCATGTCCATCGGCACGAACAGCCCTGTGGGCCTCGGCGAGGCGGCGAGGAAGCGGTCGACCATCGTCGTCACCTTGGCCTCAAGCTCTTCAAGGTCGAGGACCCCCGCCGAATCGGCGATCGACGGCTCTTGGTGGATGAATTCCGACACCACGACCCCGGCGTCGGCCGCGATGAAACGAAAGTACTGGCAGCGAATGTCCACCGAGGGCGACACCATCGTGTTGAGCACCCCGAGATGCCGGTGCTTGCGGGCGATCAAATGCTCGGCGGCGATACGGCCGACAGCCTCGTTGCCGGGGACGGCGATATCGTCCGTCTCGTTGTGGCGGGAAGTCAGCCACACGATGGGCACCTTCGGCAACGCCTGCACCACCTCGTCCGAGGGGGTGTGCCCGATCAAAATCAATCCGGCCACCGAACCGTTGCGCACGACGGCGGGAATCTCCTCTTTGGAGAGGGCGTGGGCGATGACAAGGGAATAACCCGCAAGCCGGAGCGCCTGCTCCACCCCGCGCACCATCAGCCAGCAAGTCGAGGCGTAGTCGTGGAACTGGTTGCACGAAACGATCAGCACTCCCACGAGCTTGCCGCCGCCGCGCGGGCGTCTGGCTTTTTCCGGTTTGTATCCCAGCGCGCGCATGGCAGTGCGCACGCGGGCCTTGACGTCTTCCGACACGCGCACCTGTCCGCCGAGCACGCGCGAAACGGTCGCTTGAGAGACTCCGGCGAGCTTGGCGATATCGGTCGTCGTCGGCGCCTTGCCCGAGCGGGCGGGCGCGGTTTTACGGTCTGTTGTTGGAGTGGGCTTGTTCATAATGAATAGGGATGAATTCTCTGAAGAATTTTCAGAAATATTCATCATAGTATTCATGGATAGCCTCGTAAATTTGTTTTTTAAGATTTAATTATGAGCGAGTTGTGTATTTATTACATGAATAATAAAATCTTCAAGGAACCATCGTTATGCGCCTGGTCGGGCGCTTGCCGCTGGTGATGCAATCCTGCCAAGGGCGCAGTTCCGATAATTCCACCGCCTCCGCATGCCCGTCGGCAAACAGCATGGGGCATAACCCCGCCCCTTGGGGGTCGGCGGCAGGGTTGCCGTCAGGCCGATGGTTGGCGCAAGGGCCGCTGGCGTTCAGCGGGTAAGGCGGGGCGTTCGCCGCCATGTTTGGCCCCGAAACGATGCTCGATTTGTCCGCCAAGTCCGAACCGCAATAGGTGTCCGCCAACAAAACCGTCTGCGCCGGATAACTGACCTCCGCCAGCGAAAGGCCGTAGGTGGTACGCGTGATCACGTTGAGATTGCTGCGATAAATGCCCAAGCCGGCATTGCGCGGGGTGTTGCCCGTATAGTATTCCGGCTCGACTTCGGGGCAGTGGAAAACGGCGGGCTCGGAGGCCGACTCGGCCACCCGCACGGCGACGGACTCGTCCGTCTGACCGGAGGCGCGCACGCACTTGGTCTCGAGTCCCAAATCCATATAGGCGGCTGCTTTTTGATGCCAGCGTTGCCCCGCCCCCGTCTCGCCGTTGGCCCCGTTGGCGCCATGCCCGGGAAAACGCCCGTGGTTTTCCGCCGCGTACAAAAACACACCCGACCCGATCGCGGAGAGATTCGCCACGCATTTGGCCAGCCGCACACGGGACAGCGTCCCGCCGATGGCCGGAATCAGAATCGCGGCCAAAATGGCGACGATGGCGATCACGCTGAGCAGTTCGATCAGCGTGAAAGCGCGGCGGTGTGCGTTTTGGGTCATCGCTCAGGTTTCCTCAGTGATCGTTCCGGCTTTGACAAGGTGCGCGCGCAATTCCCCAATGGGCATCGCGTGCAATGAAATATTTTTTTGCGCGGCGATCGCGGCGGCCGTGCCGACCGCCTGCCCCGTGGGGCCGACGATGGACTGCACGCGGTAAGCCGCCATGGCCACATGCGTGCCGCTGATGCTTTTTCCGGCAACCAACAGCCCTTCCACGTCTTTGGCCACCAGCGCGCGGTAGGGAATGCCGTACAGCGGCAGCTTGTGGTTCACGGACTGCCCCCAGATATCCAACGGGTAATCGCCCAAGGCGATAGTGTCCTCCGGCAATTTTCCGCTCTCCAGATCGCCCTGCGTGATCACATGGTCGCCGATGATGCGGCGGCACTCGCGCAACCCGATTTTGGGGGCCAACTGCACGGAATACCCCGCCTCCAATAGGCGGAAAAGATCATCCTCTGCCTTCGCCATCGCGGCGGCATACCCCTGCCCGATCTGCGCCGGGTCGCGGGTGTCTTTGCAATGCACCGTCGCGCCCCAGCACAGGTAGGCCTGTGTGTTTTTCTTCTGCTTGGCCAGCTCGCCCTGCGCCTTCCACCCCAAGTTGGGCTTGACGAGCGAGACGTTTGCAAGGGATTTGAAATCAATCTTCGCGTCGGGGCGCAACGCCTGCGCCACGTACATGAGCGTGAGGGGCTGCACCACGTCGTCCGCAACGTCGGGGGCGTAAGATTCGCCGTACATCGCCTTCGATTCGCGGCCATAGCGGCACTCGCACCCGGCCAGTTCGCCGACGAGGCCCGTGCCCGTGGCATCCACAACCACCTTCGCGCGCAGGCGCAGCGGATAGGCCCCGACGACCGTCTCCACCCCGGTCACGCGCGGGCGCGCCCCCTTTTCATCGAGCAACACACCGCTTATGCGCGTGTCGGTCAGCAGCGTGATGTTCTTTTCGGCGGCCACCATCCGGTTGAGCACGCGCATGTAGGAGGAAGGCAAATGCCAATGGCTGCGGCCGTCGACGCCGCGGTTGAAATTCTCCAGCGGCTTCCCGCACATCTCGCCGCGGGCGTTCAGTTCGTCGAGCATCTCGCCGTAAATGCCGTTGCGGTGCTTGCCGTACAAAAAGGTGACAAACATGTTCACCGGCGCCCCGCCGATGCAGTTGTCCTGCTCAACGAGCGCGACTTTCGCACCCATGCGGGCGGCGGCGATCGCAGCGGGCACCCCGCCCGTCCCCGCGCCCACCACCACGACATCGAATTCCAGCTCCTTCACGTTGGAGGCGTCCTTTTTCGGAGGCTCTGCCGCCATTGTCTTTGCCCCACACAACCACGCCCCCGCCCCCAATGCGGCGGCATGCTTCAAGAACGAACGACGATGACAGGTAGTTTTCATAAAAATTCAATAAGAGGGGTGATAAAAAAGCGCAGGGGAAAAGCGCGCAGGGGAACGCCCCAAAAGCTATGTAGCCACACCCCTGTCGTCAATATATTTTTTTGAATTTTTTATGAATTTAAATATGAATATTCACGACTCTAAAATCGCAGCTTTTTTACTCTAAAATTAAATGAATATTCAAAAAAACAAAAAGCCTATTTTTACGATTGATCGACGAATCAATTTTATATTTTCATGAATATTCATGACAACATAATCACCACGCGAATAACACCTGCAACCGCATATTTTTTTTCAAAAAAACGGCCACCAATCACCCTCGCAACCTCCATTGGCGCCAAAGCGCATCGGTTGGTTTTAGTTTTCACAAAAACCGGAGTATATTACCCCTATCATGACCACCGCAGGATCCACAGGGAACGTCATCGCCGCCGTATGCAGTTTTTTCATCCCCGGGCTGGGACAGCTCGTTCAGGGAGAACTGCTCAAGGCACTTGTTTTCTTTCTGGCAACCGGACTGTTCTACGGCACGCTCGTCTTCTGGTTTGTGGGGCTAATTCCCCACATCTGGTCTATCGTCGACGCCGCACGATTCAAGGGGGCGAGCTGACGCCTAACCAAAAAAGTCCTTGGACCCGCGGGGGATAAAAGAGCTGGAGCCGGGGGTCGGACTCGAACCGACGACCTACTGATTACAAATCAGTTGCTCTACCAACTGAGCTAACCCGGCAAAAAAAACGCCGAAAGGGGCGCGTCTTTCGTCTCAACAGACGCAAAGAAGTTTTAGCGTAGCCAAATTTCCGGGGAATTGGCAAGCGTATCCCAAAAAAACGCCTAGCGAACGTTCAATCCTCTCTGCCTGTCTTCATGAAAAATCATCAATTTCCCCGAATATTCCATCCCGTCAAAACATACGAACACGCTCAATCTTATTTTTGATAAAAAAAGGCATTTAAAAACTTATATAATCATCTTCAACATCGCTAAGGCTTTCCCAGAAACACTCAGCGTCACTTGATCATAAAAAATTGCACAACTCGCTGATTTGCGCAGAATTGCGCAATTATTTTTCTTGCAACACACGCCATTCCGTTCTAAAAAGAGGCCGAAAAAGCAAAAGCGAATATTCGTTCTTTCCCGCGTTTTATCTGTTTCCAGAGCAACACAAAACTAGGAGGATACCCCAAAATGAATATAAAGCGACCATCCATAGGCGTGCTTACTCTCTGTGCGCTAACGTTTGCGCCTATCACTTACGCCGCCAATGCTTTCTTTCCTCCCGGCACAAGCAGCGCGGCCGTATGGGGCCCTCAACCCATAAGCGCGGAGGACCCAAATCCAAATATATCTGAGGCGAACATCCTGTCCTCCAACGCCGACGGTTGCTGGCTCGTCTTCGACGATTACGCGAGCTACACCACAGGCGGAATCACCCTGCGAAACCGCAGTTGGACAGGTGAAGACTCCGGCATCTACATACAAAGCGGTACCCTCAATGTGCTCAGCGACGTCACTCTCGGCGGCACCGACAGCACCCGCGGTTTCCTCGACATGACCGGCGGGACGCTCAATGTCAGCGCAAACATGAACATCTCGGGGCGGGCCGCCAGCGGGTCCTTCACCGCCGCCAACGCCACCGTCGAAGTGCTCGGCAGTCTGCTTATCAACACCGCGGGGGCCACGGAAACGGCGCAGGGAACATCCAACGGCTACCTCACGCTCGACGGAACCACGACCATGTATGTGGCGGGGGCCACCAATATTGGAAACGCCAACACATCCTCCTATGGCTCTGCCATCGCGACCATGACGGTCAAAGGGCAGGCCTCTTTTCGCACCAACATAGGCAGCAGCTTTCTCACCATCGGCAGGCTCGGAGGCAGTGAGGCCTTTTTCAACGTGGAAGAAGAGGGCTCCGCAAGCTCGGGCCGCACGATCATCGGCGACACAGACGGCAGCAGGGGCACGCTGACCGTCACGGGATCGGGCAGCTTCACCGCCACCAATTACACCATCCTAGGGAACCGCACGGGGGCTTCCGGAACCGTCTCACTGTTGGGATACGGAACCTACGATGGCAATAACGCCCAAATCGGCGGCACATCACACAACACGGACGTCAGTTACGGTTATTTCAGCGTCGCCGAAAATTCGCAGGCCACTTTCTCCGGCGACACCTATGTCGGCCATGGCATCAAGGCCACGGGCACGCTGTCTGTGGCCGATAGCGCCTCTTATTACACCGCCAACATCTCGATCGCCGACGCGGCGGGGGCCTCTGGCACGGTTTCCGTCACCGGCGGCACGCTGTCGACCGGCAATTTCTTGATCGGTCGCGCGGCCGGGGGCTCCGGCACCGTGTCCATCACGGGCGGTACGGTTTCCATTTCCGGCACCCTGAATCTCTCCACGATGGTGACCAACGCCAGCACCAGCGCCCAATGGGACCAGTCCGGCGGCAGCGTGCGGGCGATGGAAATTTATGTCGGCTCGAACAACACCGACAGCGTCACAACCAAGGCCGTCCTCAATCTCACCGGCGGCTCGCTGATTTCCGACACCTTCTTCAACGTCGGGGCCAGCCGCAACAACGGGACGGCCTCCGCGCAGGCGCATGTCAGCGGCACGGGCAAATTAACGGCCCAAACGATCAGCGTGATGCGCGACGGCACCATTTCGGCGACCAATATCAACGTGGGCGCGGGGTTGACGCCCGGCGACGGCGAAATCGCCGCGAATTTCTTCTACACGAGCGCCGGCTCCACCGTCAGCACCGGAAGGATCAACACCGCCGACGGTGCCTTGACCGTCCGCGGCGGCTCGCTTTCGGCGACGGAGATGAATATTGGCGTGCTGGCGGGCGGCGTGAGCAATGTGGCAATCTCGGGCGGCACCGTCAGCATCTCCAGCGAGATCAGCCTGGCGAATAAAGCCGCCAGCGCGGGCGCAACCGCCACCTACACCCAAAGCGGTGGCACGGTCTGGGCCAAACAGGCGTCCTTGGGCGGGGCGTCGGCAAGCGGGCTCACCACTTCGGCCACGATGCACATCACCGGCGGCAAGCTGACGATCGGCAACTTCCTGACGATGAGCACCAACTCCGCGGCGGGGGCCACTTCCACACTCATCACCGTCGGCCCGAATGGGACGCTTGAGGCGGGCCGCATCAACGTGAACGGCGGGGCTACCTTGGATGTCGCGGGCACGCTGC
>JAVBTG010000005.1:0-10321 GCA_031556275.1 Opitutales bacterium | reverse complement strand
CACCGAGATCGATCCCTCCATCGAGATCATCTGCTACCACGGCGGCTACAAGGGCCTGCTGTTGGGCGACAGCTATCAGGTGACGCCCGAGATCCGCGCGCAGGCGCGCACGCTGTATTTGTACGGCGGCAGCCCCATCGGCAACAGCCGCGTGAAGCTCACCAACGTGAAGGACTGCCTCAAGCGCGGTTTGGTAAAGCAGGGCGAGGACCCGCAGAAGAAGGCGGCCGACCAGCTCATCAAGGACGGCGTGGACATTTTGCACACCGTCGGCGGTGACGACACCAACACCGCCGCGGCGGATTTGGCGAAATTTTTGGCCGACAACAACTACGCGCTCACCGTCATCGGGCTGCCCAAGACGGTCGACAACGACGTGTTCCCCATCCGCCAGAGCCTCGGCGCGTGGACGGCCGCCGAGTACGGCGCGAAGTATTATGAGAACGTCGTCGCCGAGAGCGGGGCGAACCCCCGCATGCTCATCGTCCACGAGGTGATGGGCCGCAACTGCGGCTGGCTGACCGCCGCGACCGCCAAGGTGTACCGCGACCGCTTGGAGCACCGCCCGATGCTGCCCGGCGTCGGTCTGGCCAAGCTCAATTACGACGTGCACGCCGTGTTCGTGCCGGAAATGGAGATCGACATCGCCGCCGAGGCCGCCCGTTTGAAGGCCGTCATGGACAAGGCCGACAACGTGAACATCTTCGTCAGCGAGGGCGCCGGGGTCGAGAGCATCGTCAAGGAGATGGAGGCCAAGGGGCAGGAAGTCCC
This sequence comes from Opitutales bacterium, assembly GCA_031556275.1. Classification (GTDB taxonomy): domain Bacteria; phylum Verrucomicrobiota; class Verrucomicrobiia; order Opitutales; family JAKPNF01; genus JAKPNF01. The sequence continues at coordinate 9,550 of JAVBTG010000005.1, read as the reverse complement.
GCGCGACGCCTTTGGACACGTGAAACTCGACGCCGTCAACCCGGGCGCGTGGTTCGCCAAGCAGTTCGCCGCCATGCTCGGCGCGGAAAAGACGCTCATCCAAAAGAGCGGGTATTTCGCCCGTTCGGCCCCCGCCAATGCGGAGGATTTGGATTTGATCAAGAGCTGCGTCGATTTCGCCGTCGAGTGCGCGTTCAGGCGCGAGGGCGGCGTGATCGGCCACGACGAGGACAAGGGCAATGCCTTGCGCGCGATAGAGTTCCCCCGCATCAAGGGCGGCAAGCCGTTCGACATCGACCAAGCGTGGTTTGTGGAGATGCTTAAGCAGATCGGGCAGGCCAAGGGGAAGAAGTTGGCGGTGCAGCACTAGGATTTTTATAAGTGCTTTAAAAAAGACGCCTCTGTTTGGGGCGTCTTTTTTTTGTGCGCCGATAGCGTTTGCAAGCGCGCGGGGGCATATTTATTGTTGGAGGATTATGAAAGATCCACGCTATGCGCGGTTGGCCGATGTGCTCGCCTGTTTTTCCACGAAAGTGAAGGCGGGGGACAATGTGCTGATCGACGCCTACGATATTCCCGACGAAATGGCGGAGGCGCTCGTGGCCGCCGTGCGGGCGAGAAGGGGCAATCCCTTCGTGCAGGTGAATCGGGCGCGGGTGACGCGCGCGTGGATGATGCAGGCGAGCGACGCCGACATGGCCGCGCAGGCCAAGCTGGAACTGGCGCGCATGAAGACGATGCACGCGTACATCGCGGTGCGCGGGGCGGACAATATTTTTGAATCCTCCGACGTGCCGCCCGAGCGGGCGAAGGCGTGGGCCAAGGCGATGCGCGCGACGCTGGATTGGCGCGTGAACAAGACCAAGTGGGTCGTTTTGCGATGGCCGACCTGCGCGATGGCGCAGCAGGCGCGCATGAGCACGGAGGCGTTCGAGGACTTTTTCTTCCGCGTGTGCACGCTCGACTACGCGCGCATGGCGCCCGGCATGGCCGCGCTCAGGCGCCTCATGGACAAGACGGACCGCGTGGAGATCAAGGGGCCCGGCGTCGATTTGAAATTTTCCATAAAGGACATCAACACCATTCCCTGCGGCGGGCAGTATAATATTCCGGACGGCGAAGTTTTTACGGCCCCAGTGCGCGAGAGCGTGGAGGGTGAGATTACCTTCAACGCCGCGACCGTCTACCAGGGGACGTCTTTTGACAAGGTGCGCCTTGTTTTTGAGAAGGGAAAGGTCGTGGAGGCGGGCGCGCAGGGCGACGCCAAGCGGCTGAACGCGCTGCTCGACGCGGACGCAGGCTCGCGCTATCTGGGCGAGTTCGCGCTGGCGTTCAACCCGTACATTCTGGAGCCGATGCGGGATATTTTGTTCGACGAAAAAATCGCGGGGTCTTTCCATTTGGCCTTGGGCAACGCGTACGACGACGCCGACAACGGCAACCGATCGCAGGTGCATTGGGACCTCGTGTCGATCCAGCGGCCCGACTACGGCGGCGGCGAGATCCGCTTCGACGGGAAAGTGGTCCGCAAAAACGGGCTTTTTATGCCCAAGGAATTGCAAAAGCTAAACCCCGCTTATTTGCTGGGAAAAAATAAAAAATAGGATTTTTGTTTTCATGTCCGATTCTTCCGAATCCCCGCAGGCCGAGGGCTTGAGCTTCACCGTTCCCGAGGGCGTTTTCATGGAGCGCGCCGACAAGCTACTGGCCGCGCATTTCACGCAGTGGAGCCGCTCGCGGCTGCAGGAGGTGTTCGACGAGGGCAAGGTGCTGCTCGACGGCAAGCCCATCTCGAAAAAATTGCGCGTGAGCGCGGGGCAGACGATTTTGTTGGCGGAGCCCGCCGAGAAAATCCCGCTGCCCAAGCCCGTCGACATCCCGCTCGAGATTCTTTACGAGGACGAGCACATCGTCGTCGTCAACAAGCGGCCCGGCATGGTCGTGCACCCCGGCAACGCCACGGGGGAGGATACGATGGTGCACGCTCTCTTGCACCACACAGGCGGCAAGCTCACGGCCAGCGCGGGGGAAGTGCGCCCGGGCGTCGTCCACCGGCTCGACAAGGAGACTTCCGGCGTCATTATTTTTGCCAAGAGCGACCGCGCCTATCGGCCGTTGACGCGCGCGTTTGCGGGGCACAAATTGGACAAGCAGTACATCGCGCTCGTGCGCGGGCGGCCCGCGCTGTTGTCCGGCGTGCTGCGCGGCAACATCGACCGCCACCCCTCCAACCGCACGAAAATGACCGTGCGCGAGGACGGCGGCAGGGAGTCGCGCACCGACTGGGCGATGGAGGAGGCTTTCGGCAAGCGCTTCGCGTTGCTGCGCTGCTGGTTGCACACGGGACGCACGCACCAGATCCGCACGCATTTGAGCGACATGGGTTTTCCCATTTTGGGCGACGCGCTGTACGGCGACAAGGCCCGCGCGGACGATCCTTTTAACGCTCCGCGCGTGATGCTGCATTCGGAGCGCCTCACGATCGCGCACCCCGTCACCAAAGAAGAGATGACGTTTGTCGCGCCGCCGCCCAGGGACTTTGCGGAAGGGATCGCTGCCCTGCGCGCGGGCACGCAGGCTTGAGGCGGTGCGCGGCTATGGCGATGGCGCGGGGGCGTTCACGTCTTCCATTTCGACGTGGGCGTCGAAGTACACGATGGGGCGCACGTCGCCCAGCGGCGGATCCCAGTCGATGCTGCCTTGGCCCGTCTGCGAGGCGTTGAGCTTGTCCAGCGCGAACATCATGCGCGTGCGCGGCAAGTTCACGTACGCCAGATCCGGCGTGCGCAGGGGCATTTTTGAGGGATTGGCGGCGCGGCCGAACGGCTCGACGAACGTTTTGCCCTCGTCCAATGAAACGCGCATGTTCATGACAAAGAAACGGCGCGTGGATTCGTCCGAATCCGGCTCGGCGAATTGATCGAGAAAAATGGCGCACGGGAGCGCGGGCCCCGCGATGTATTCGGGGCATCCCAGATAGGGCGCCAGATAAGTCACGAGATTGCCGTTGCCTGTCTTGTAATAGCCCGTCTGCCCCTCGTTGAGACGGCCGGGCAGCGTGTCGTTGTTGTCGGCGGCGTAGAAGAAAACGGTGTTCGCGATTTGGCGCAGGTTCGAGAGCACGCGCGAGGATTTCGCTGTCTGGCGGGCACTGTTGAGGGTGGGGATAAGGATGGCGGCGAGCAGGGCGACGATGGCGATGACCGTTAGCAATTCGATCAGCGTAAAGGCGCGCCGTCGCGCGCGGTGGGCGAGGTGGGAACGCATGGGGATAGGATAGGGAGGTTGATGGGCGGGACCGCGATCTGCATAAACGTTTAGGCAAGGGGGCGGGGGTTGTCAATGAAAAGTTTTTAGGGGCGCTTATTTGCCGCCGGATCAGAGCAAGGCGATCTCTGAAAATTAGATTGGCCGACGTGGAAATTTCGGCGCGGTCGGATGAAAAAAAGGCTTGGACGCAGGCGGGCGTTTTATGCCGAATTTAGGAGTCAAGAAACCGACCCGAATGAAGCGAAAATGTTCCGATGAAATGAATGCGCGGAGCGGGCGGAGTGGGGCGGGACGTCGGCCGGAGCGGTGTGTCGGATGCGGTGAAATTTGCGGCGCTTTGGATGGCGATGAATCGCTATGATGCCGTGCGAACGGGCGCGCGTGATCGCGATTTTTTTACGGAAAATGGACGCGAAGGGCGTTTGACGGGGCGCGGTGAAATTTTTTGATAGGCTGTTTTGGAAACGCGCATGCCGCGCTCCGACGGATTGGCTCCGTCAGGGCGCGGCATGTGGGGTGTTGTCTTAGTAGAGACGGTTTTAGGCGGAGGGGATCAGGGACGTGAAGGGGATTTTGACGGGCGTTTCGGCGGTGATGGGCAGGGGTGTGCCGTTGAGGGAGACGTTTTTAACGCCTTCGGGGATATAGAGCAGGACGGTCGGCGGCGGCGTGTCGGGGAAGGGTGCCACGGCGAGGGTGACGCGCATTGTGGCCTCGTCCTCGAAATCGGCGCGCAGCGAGATTTTGCCGAAGCGTGTGGGCGTTTTTTCCACCTCTAGGGATTGGCCGGGAACGCGCCAGGCGGCGGGCACGCCCTTGAGGATGTGCAATGTGTCCGCGGTTTCCAGCACGAGCAGATTGCGCACCAGGCGGACGAATTCCGCCGAGGCCCAGTTGTGCGGCATGTCGCCGACGTAGCGCACCTGCGGGTGCGAGCGCAGGCTCTGTTCCTCGCGCCACACGCGCGTGGGGAAGGCGTGGTTGGCCATGCCGTAGAGGTATTGGACCGCTTTCTCCGGCTTGCCGCCGTAGAGCGCGACGTGCGCGGCGAAGGAAGCGTGGTAGTTCCACTGCGCCTTCCACGGCAACCAGCCTGTCTCTTTGGGGATGTCCTCGTCGTTGTCGAGCGCGTCGTAGAGCGCGAGCAGGTTGGCGATGAAATCGCTGTGAGGCGGAAAAATTTCGCCCGGGTAGATCGCCTGGCAGAAGGCCCATGTGGCCACGCCCGGGCCGACTGCCGTCCACGGTTTGGGCTTGCCCGTTTTTTCGTCGGGGAAGGCCGTGTAGTTGTGCTGGCCCGGCAGGATCGACATGTAGAGGTCGAGCCGCCCGTCTTCGGCGACGCGGTGGCGCTCGGCGTGGGCGGTGAAATCCGCCAGCATTTTTTCGTACATCGCCTGGAAATCGTCGGCGTCTTTCGGGTCGATGCGGCGGGCGGCTCTGGCGATGAATTTCATGCCCGTCAATGTCCACAAAATCGTGGTGTATTCGGGGCGTCGTTTGCCGCCCAAGCCGCCGTCGGCGTAGCTTTCGGGGAGCAGGTTGTGGCACAGGTCCGACTCGGGCAGGCGGGCCGCCTCCTCGCGTAGCGAGCGGATGTTGGCCACCGCCTTTCGCACGACGGGCCAGCAGGCGCGCAGTCGCTCCCAGTCGCCGCCCAGCTCCGTCATGCGCGCCAGCGTGGCCAGCGCGATGCCCGTTTCCTTGGTGTGGAAGGGCATGATGTTGATGGAGCCGTCGTCTTGACGGTATTTTAAAATGAGCTCCCACGCCAGATCGGCGTCCTTTTCCCAGCCGAGGATGCGGGCGGCCTCGTTGATGAAAAAGCCGTCCACCATCCACAGGCCGCGGTAGACCAGCGGGCCCACTTGGAAGCCCGGCAGCCCGTCCTTGAACTCGCGCGCCTGCAGGATGTTGCGCGCGCAGGCCTCGCGCATGTCGTTGACGCCCTCGTCGGGGACGCGCAGGGCGAGTTTTTGGGAAATGAAGGACTTCCAAAAAGCGCGCGTGTCTTCCAAGGCGCGCTCGCATTCGGCGAGGGTTTGGGGGAGTTGCGCGCCCGCTTCCAGCGCGACGAGAAAAGCGCCTTCCAAGGAAACGCCGTCGCTGACGGGTTCGGATTCGGTGGTGAAGACCGCCCGGCCGACATGTTCGTAGTCCTCGCAGACGGATAGCGGCGAGGGGATTGAGCGCAGGAGCGTGCCGAGGGCGTTTTGGGCGGCGGGTGGCGGCGTCAGCGGCAGGTCGGAGGAGGCTTGGGGCAGGCGCGCTTTTTGGGCGGACAGGCCCGCCTCGTCGAGCGTCACGGTCAGCGCGCCGATCAGGGTTTCGCCGCGGGCGGCCGGCGTGGATTCGAGGCGCCACAGGACGGCGTCGAAGCGTTTGCCCTTGGGATCGCGCGCGGCAAAAGTCGTCAGGTGGAGGCGCGCGAAGCCGTAGTCCAGCAGCGTGCGCACGACCGCCGACTCGGGCGACTCGGTATGCTGCTCGCAGATGGGGGGCGCGGGGGCGTGGCGCAGGCCGAACGTGATGACGCGGTCGAAGCCATATTGCAGGGAGCCGTCTTGGCGCACGAGCGATTTAAAAAAATCGTCGGGGAAGCCGAGGCAAGTCCACGCGAGGGCGGGACGGTATTTGAAGTCGACGGATAATGGGGACGTTTTCATGGTGTTTCAGGCGTTTTTCGCACAAAGGCTTTGATGGTGGCGCAGGGTTTGCCGACGGCGTCGCCGTGCGGACGGATGGTGTAGGGGCCGACGCCGGCGGGGATGACGAAGGTTTCGGCGAAATGCACGACGAAGGGGGCGAAGGCGTTGGAGGGGCTTTCCACGACGGCCTCAGCGCCTTCGACGAGATTCAGGACGTGGACGCTTTGGCCTTCGGTGTCGTGCGGGACGGTTTCGCTGAACCAGTGGCGGCGCGTTTCGATGAAGTGCGAGGGGGTTAGCCCTGTGCGCTCCTCGCGCCAGCCTTGGCCCTGCGCCACGGGTTCGAGGCGGTTGATAAAATGGGCGGCCACGTGGGAGCGGGTGTATTCCCAGCGGATGTTGGCGGCCCCGTGCGCCAAGTTGATGGGGCGGGGACGCCCGTCAAGATCGAGGCGGCCCCAGTCCCACAGCTTGAAAGTGAAGATGTAGGGCGTGTGGCTGATCTCCAGAACGAGGCAGCCCGCGCCCGAGCCGTGACAGCACCCGGGGGGAATCAAAAAGTGGTCGTGGCGCGCTGCCGGGAAGCTCGCCGTGTGGATGTCGGCGGGGAAGGGGCGCGCGGCGTCGCGCTGGGCGGTCTCCAAGTCTTCCATCATCCGGGACGGGTCGACGTTGTCCGCCAGCCCCAGATAGACGCGCGCGCCCGGCTCGCAGTCGAGCAGGTAGTAGCTCTCCGCCTGCGTGTAGCGCAGGCCGAAATGTTTTTGGGCGTATGCTTGTTGCGGATGGACTTGGAAGCTCAGGTTTTGGCCGCCCATCGTGTCGAGCAAGTCGAAGCGGATCGGGAAGTCCGCGCCGAAGCGCGCGTGGACCGGCTTGCCCAGTAGCGCGTCGGGGTGGCGCATGACGAGGTTTTGGGAGGGCGTCTCGACGCGGACTTTGCCGAAATCCAAGAGCAGGCTGTTTTCCTCCGGCACGCAGTCGAAGCACCACGCGTAGTTGGGGGCGTCCTTGGGTAACTGCGCGATCTCGCGCATCCATTGGCCGCCCCATACCCCGGGATCGAAGAAGGGCATGAGGCGAAACGGTTGCTCCGAGGCTTGGCGCAGCCCTTCGCGCAGGGCGTCGGCGCAGATGAGGACGGGGGCCTCGGGTATTGTCGTGTCGAGGATGTAATCCCAGCGCTCGAAGGTTTGTTCTTTGAGGGCGTCGCAGGCGCGCCAGTCGGCAAAAAACGCGCGTTTGTAGAGGGTCGCGGGGCGCTCGCGGGCGTTGTCCATGCCGAGGTTGCCGACGCGGTGGGCGCGCTGGCGCTGTTGGATTTCCCAGCGCGGCATGTCGGCGTACACGACGATGTCCGGCGCGCAGCACAAGAGCGCGCCCGGGCCGTAGACGACGCTGAGACCGTCGGCGGCTGGAATGGTTTTTTGCAGGTGCGCGCGTTTGTCGGGGTCTAGATAATCGGCCATCTCGACGGGGGCGAGAAAGCCGAAGATGGAGTCTTTTTGCCCCATGTTGGCGGCCAAGCGCGCCTCGATTTTTTCGGGGGGCAAAAAGACGTTTTGTTTGGTCGAAAACCAGTGGTCGGGCTGTAGGCCTTGGGTGAGCGCACTGACGAGTTCGTTGTCGAGCACGCCGTCGTAGCATTCGACGGCGAGGACGGCGCGGGCGTTTTTCGAGGCGGCGAGCGCGCTTTTTAATTGGGCGCAGATGTCGCCCCAGCCGCTCCAGCCCTGGGATTCGTGGCCGCGCACCGCGACGCAAGGGAAGCGCTCGTAGTTGGGTTTTTTGAGGCCGAGTGTGGGGAGGTAGGACATGTTTTAAAACTTACTCTCCCGTGGCGGGGCGTTGGAAATCGTCTTCGTAGCGGGTGATGTCCGCCTGTTCCCATTGGCCGAAGGCGACTTCGAGGACGCGGCAGGGTTTGGGGCCGACGCAAGTGAGGCGGTGTTTGCCGTTGGGTGGTATCCAGACTTCGTCCCCCGGGGCGTAGTCGGCGACGTGCTCGCCGTTTTGGATGCGCGCGCCCGCATCGAGGACGATCCACAGCTCTGCGCGGCCCGTGTGGGATTGCAGGGAGAGGCGCTGGCCCGGTTTGACTTCCATCAGGCTGACGGTGCAGCGCTCGTTGTGGGCGTACTGCCAGAATTGGCCCCACGGGCGGACCACCGGCGGCGGGGTCGGGTGCGAGGCGGGGATGGGGGTGTTTTCGATATTCATTGCGGGCGGTCGATAAGGGTGGGCTCGCCGTTTTGCGCGACGAGGATTTTTCTAAAATTATGTCGGGCGATGGCGGCGTAGTCGTGGCCTGCGTCGGCCGGATAGACGCCGAGATACACGAGCGGCACCTCTCCTGTGTTGGCCGTGCGGTGGGCCGTGTGGCCGGGCACGTAGACAATCGAATGTTGGCGCAGGGGCACCGCGCGGGATTGGCCCGTCGTCTCGTCCTCCAGAATCATGACGCCTTCGCCCGAAAGGCCGATATAAAATTCGGCGGCCTCGCGGTGGGCGTGGTAGTGGCCCTTCGTCATGAAATACTCGTCGCCGATTTTGCCCGGATAGATAATGCCGAGGCCGATGTGGAGCTGGCCCTGGCCCTGCGCCGGTTCGAAGGCGCCCACCTCGTAGACCAAGGGGTCGCCTAGGGCGAGGGCGCGTTCAAAGGCGGCCGCGTCGGCGAAGCAGCCCTTGAGGTCTTTTAAGGTGCGTTGCGAGCGCGGGCCGTCGCCCAAGGCCGCCGTGTCGAGGGCGAAGGGGATGGCGAGCGGGCGTGTGAGCAGGTCGTCGTTCATGAATGGGAGGCGGGGATTTTTAACGCGGGAACGGGGGAAACCCCGCCCGCGCGCAGGGCGTTGACGGCGGCCCCGTAGGCGGGCGAATAGACGGGTTCGCACAGGCGCGCGCCCGGGCAGGCGCGCTCGATGGCGCGCTCGATCAGCGGCTGGTAGGGCGCGCCCGAGCGGGCGCACCCGCCCAAGATCACGATCCGGGGATGTGTGCCGAGTTTGAGGCGGCCCGTCAGCGTTTTGACCAAGAGCGCGAGATCCTTGGCGCCCTTGTTGAGGATGGACAGGGCCACCCTGTCGCCCTCCGACGCCGCGCGGGTGACGACCGAGGCGAACTGCGCGAGCTCGTCGGCCTTCCATTTTTGCACGTGAAGGACGTCCAAAAATTCTTCGGGACAGGAAAGGTTTAAAAAGGCTAGGGCGCGGGGCAGCAGGACTGTCGGCCTGGCGCGCCCGTCCCGTGCCCGCGCGCAGGCGCGCAGGGCGTCGAGCGCCAGCCCCAGCGCGGAACCCGCGTCGTCCAAGAGCCATCCCCAGCCGCCGCACGAGGCCTCGCGCCCCGAGGCGTCTCGGCCGTAGGCGTGGCTGCCCGTGCCCGCGATCAGTGCGATGCCGGGTTGCCCCGCAAGACCGCCCGCCAGCGCGTTGAGCAGGTCGTTGGCCACCGTGACGGCCCCCGCGGGGGCGACGCCCGCCGATTCCGCCGCCAACGCCAAATGCGTGATGTCGCAGGGGGCCTTCACCCCCGCGCAGCCCGCGAACGCCGCCTTGGCCGAGCCGAACGGCACGCCCGCCTTGAGGTGGGCCGCCCGCGCGGCCCGCGCGATGTGCGCCACCGCCGCGCGC
>JAVBTG010000028.1:0-9140 GCA_031556275.1 Opitutales bacterium | reverse complement strand
GCGCGCTTGCAAAGCCTTCATATTGGGAGGATGATTCCCTTATCTATGAAAGTGTACATCAACGGGAAGTTCTACGAGGAAAACGAGGCCGTGGTGTCCGTGTTCGACCACGGTTTGCTGTACGGGGACGGCATTTTTGAGGGGATCCGCCTCTACGGCGGCTGCGTCTTCCGCCTGGACGAGCACTTGGAACGCCTCGAGGACTCCGCCAAGGCGATCCTGCTCGAGCTGCCGTGGTCGCGCAAAGAAATTTCGGATGCCACCTGCGAGGCTTGCCGCGTCAACGGCCTGAAAGACGGCTACATCCGCCTCGTGGTCACCCGCGGGAAGGGTTCGCTCGGCCTCTCGCCCAAGACCTGCACGGATCCCCAGCTCATCATCATCGCCGACAAGATCCGCCTGTACTCGCAAGAGGTCTACGACAACGGGTTAAAGCTCATCACGGTGCCCACCCGCCGCAACCACGCGGCGGCGCTGCCCCCCATGGTCAAGAGCCTGAACTATCTCAACAACATCATGGCCAAGATCGAGGCCCAGCATCTGGGCTACGACGAGGCCATCATGCTCAACGACCAGGGTCTCGTGGCCGAGTGCACGGGCGACAATATCTTTATGGTACGCAAGGGCGTCCTCTACACCCCGACCGTCCAGTCCGACAACCTCAGCGGCATCACCCGTCAGGCCGTGCTCGACACCGCCAAGGAACTCGGCATCCCCACCAAGGAATGCCAGCTCACCCGCTACGACTTCTGGATCGCGGAAGAATCCTTCCTCACCGGCACGGCGGCGGAACTCGTGGCCGTCACCGAGATCGACGCGCGCACGATCGGCACCGGCAAACCGGGCCCCGTCACCCAAAAGATCCTCGAGTCCTACCGCAAAAAAGTCTACGTCGAAGGCACGATGATCTAAGCAAATATGCTTCCACAAAAAACGCGCAAAAGGAAATATCCTTTGCGCGTTTTTTTATTTTCAAGGCAGTGGTTGCTCCCGCAGCAAATCCGCCATATCCAAAAAGGCGTTCTGCATAAACAGCGGCGTCTCCACCGTCGGCTCGGCCACCATCAGCACCAGCCCCGCGCGGTAGCGCGGGAACACCCCGATCAGCGCGCATCCCTGCGGGGATACCCACAGGCGCGACACCATCTCCATTCCCTCGTAATAATCGCGCTGCCAGCCCAACCCAAGCTGCCGATTGTCCGCCGCCGTCACAGGCAGATAGCGCATGCGCACTTCCTCCGCGCTCAGCCACGGTTTTTCACCCGGAAACCTCCCTCCGCTGGCCTCCGCAAAAAGCCAACGCGCGGCCCCGTCCGCCGTCATCGCCAGCCGTGTTTTTTGAGGCGTCAGCACAACCGTTCCCGAAATCGCCAGCGGTTCAAACACATGCTCCTTTATTAGCCGCGCAAACAGCTCGGGAGCCTCGTCCCCGCGCGGGTTATTCGTCAGCAAATAAGCGCCCGCCAAAAAACTCAAACGGCTTTCCGCGCGCACGCGCCCCGGCACATCCGACAAAGATGTCTGCCGCAGCAAATCAAACACATCCGCAGGCTTTGCATTATCCACCCGAGCCAGCACGCCATCGGCAGTCGCGGACACACCGGCCGTCATCCCGAAAAGATGCCGCAACGCGCATGACTGCCCGTTCTGCAAATGCAATCGCACGGGCCTATCCCAAATCTCAGCCTTTTCCCCCAACGCGCACACGGCCAACGTCGTCAACGGTTGCAGAAGCTCGCCCATCTCGAACGGCGTCTTCTCCGAAGCGCCTTTCACCCCCGAAAGCACATGCGGCCCCTGCACGATCGCATATCCCAAGGCACCACCTTCTTTCGCGGAAAATTCCCGCTCCAATTTTTCCGAAAAACCGCCCCACGGCGACACCGTTGCGGCGCCCGCTTGGGGAATCGCGCACAACACCGCCAGCAGGAAAAAACGCCACATAAAAATCCCCTATCGCCGCGACTCCAGCACGCGGCCTTCCAACTTTTCAAGGGCCTCCAAAATGGATTCGCGGATCTCCGCCTGCGCCTTGAGCCGCTCCGCGTGGTACGCGTAAACCGGCTGGAATTTGCGCACGTCCTCCGCGGCGATATTGCGCAGATCGCGGATCAACCCTTGGAATTTTTGGCGGTAAAAATCCGTGCTCATCCCCGTGCGTCGGCAGTCGCGCTGAAAATAATCCAGCGCCTGCTGAATCTGCGGGTCATCGCTCTGGTGCATGGAATTTTTCTTTTCAAAAAGATTGAAGAACGCGTCGGTGCGCGCCTCCACTTTCGCCATGGCCAATCCTTCCGGAACAAAGGTTCCCCATTCGACACGCTCCCACTCCTTGATCGTGTCCACACGAAAGCCAAACCAACGGGGTTCACGCCTGAGTTTTTCCATGTCATCTGTTTGCGCGTCTTTGTCCGACGAGGCGCGCTGACGCGTGATGAATGTCGCCAACCCCAACACCTTGCCGGTGCCCGCGTGGATGATAGGACTGCCGCTGTTGCCGGGGACGAACTGCGCGTCCACTTCGACGAGCTCCGGGCCGATGCCGAGGATGTCGCCCTGCGTCTGCGTCACCACGTCCCGTCCGTGGGCGTTGCCGGGCACGATCACGCGGTCGCCGATGTGCGCGCGAGAGAGGGGATCCTCCATGATTTCCAAAAACGCGGGGGGGGGCTCCGTCAGGCGGATCAGCGCGACGTCGAAGCGTCTTCCCAGGAAAATCTCGGCGGTGGCGAATTGTTTCCCGTTGACGTCGGTGATCGTGAACTCGCGGTTCCCCGAGAGAACATGGGCGTTGGTGACGACGAAAAACTGGCCGTTGCGCTTGCAGAAAAACGCGCTGCCTCGGCCGTTGTCGCCGCGCACGAGAGCGAGGGCCGCCAACTGGCCCGGGGAAAGTTTCGGGGCCGGCGCGGGGGTTCCGGCCTTGGGGAGCGGCAGCGAGCCTAGGATGTTGTCCGGAGAGACGGTTTGGGATGTCGACGGCGGAGGCGCGCGATCCCCAAAGGGCGAATAAGCGCCCAAAAGTGAACCGCATATGAACAAAAAATTAACAGTTATTGGGCAAAAAAAACGCATGAAAAACAGCTTAGAACACACAGGCGCGCTTTTTATTAAATATGCGCGCCTGTGCTTGGCAAATGAAAATTATCAAGGAATTTCAAGGAGAAATTTGCGCGGATTGGGCGACGGCGGCCGTCGGGTCCGAATCGGTGCGGGAAACGAGGCCCCCTTGGTAGAGACCGAGAACCAGGATCGCCACCGCCAAGGCTCCCAAAACACAGCGGCTCCAGAAGCTTGGCTTTTCGGGGTCGGGCAGCGTGGAGTCGGAAGGGATCTTCTTTTCCGAAACGTCCTTCGCGGTGCGCCACGGGCGGAAGGCCGCCGCGCGCATCCAGCCGAAGTAGTAATAGATCGAGATTACCACCCCAAAAATACCGATGGCAAGCAGGCCGTAAAGATTTGCCTGGAAGGCGCAGATAAAAATCAGGAGCTTTCCGATAAAACCCGCCATGGGGGGGATGCCCGCGAGGGAGCTCAGGCCGATGAACAGCACCGCCGCGAGGAAGGGGCGTTTTTCGATCAGCAGACGGTAGTCCTGCACTTCCTGAAGCTCGTCGCGGTCGGTCGCCACATGGGCCATGACACCGAAGACGGCGAAAGAGGCCAAGAGGTAAGCCAAGAGGTAAAAGGCAATCGCGTAGAGAGCGAAGTCGCGCCCCGACACGAGGTAGGCCACAACGCCCATCAGCAGATAGCCCGCGTGGGAGACGCCGGAAAGGCCCATCAGGCGTTTGACGTTGCGCTGGGAGAGGGCCGCGAGGTTGCCGAAAAGGATCGTCAAAACCGCGACAGCAGACAGCAAGGGGATCAGGATGGGGCGCAGGCCCTCCGCCGAGAAGGGGCCGGAGCCCGTGAGCAACAAATTGATGAGCACGCAGAAGCCCACCGCTTTGGAGGAGACGGCCAAGAACGCGGTCGTGGGCGTGAGCGCGCCTTGATAGACGTCGGGCACCCAGATTTGAAAGGGAACGACGCCGAGCTTGAAGGCGATGCCGCACAGCACCAGCGCGACCCCGCACAGGACGAGGGGATCGGAAGCGGCCGAAGCGGAGGAAAGCATCAGGAGCGTTTCCTGATAATTCAGCGGGTCGGCCAGTCCGGCCAAGGCCCCCGCCCCGTAGAGCATCACGATGCCGAACAGCAAGAGCGCAGAACTGAAGGAACCCATGATGAGGTATTTGAGGGCGGCCTCAAGGCTCGCCATCCGGCCGCGCGCGTAGCCGACCATGATGTAGAGGGCGACTGTCACCGTTTCCAGCGCGACGAACATCATCAAAAAGTTGTTCGAGCGCGCCAGTATCAAAATCGCCGCCGTCGCGAAGCTCAAGATCGCGAAGTACTCCGTGCGTGCGAGCACTTGGCGGCGCAGGCAGATGACGCCGACGTAGGCCGTAAGGAAGGAGGCCAGAAGAAAGAACAGATAAATGCCTTTGGCGGGCACGGACAGGAGCATGCCCGAAAAAATCGTGGGGGACGCCGCGACCGTCGGGTAGAGCGGCGTGCACACCAAGGCCGCGATGAGGGCGAAGCCCGCCATCGCCACGCCCGGAATCACGGTGCCCACGAGTCTGCGCGGCAACACCATTTCTTTGGCCAGAAGCACGAGGCCCAGCAGCACCAGCGCGATCTCGGGCCAGAGGTAGCACCACTGGTTTGTCGCGGCTAAGTCTCGCAGGACGGATAAATTGGACACGTCGTTCATGGGTTATTCGGAAATCGTGGTGGATTGGGCTACTACTGCGGCGGGCGGCGCGTCGTAGGCTTGCTGGACGCTGCGGGTGACAAAGGAGGGCCAGAAGCCCGCCACCATCAGCGCGCCCAGCAGGATGATCACGGGGATGCGTTCGCCGAGGCGGATATCGTCGATCTGGACGTTTTCAAAGCGATGGCGGAATTTTTCGGAAGGCTCGCCGAAGAAGATTTTGCTGACGGCGCGCAGGCCGTAGATCGCCGAGATGACGATGCCCAGGCAGATCAGAATCGCCAGCCACGGGTGGAATGACCATGTGGCGATGAAGACCGTGAGTTCGCCCCAGAAATTCGCGAATCCGGGCAGGCCGATGCTGGCGAAAATAGCGGCTATGAAGAAGCCCGCGAGGACCGGCGCTTTTTGCGCGAGGCCGCCCATTTCGGTGAGATCGAAGGTGTCCGTGCGCTGGCCGACGGCATTGGCCAGAAGGAACAAGGCCGCTATGGAAAGGCCGTGCGCGAACATAAGCAGGATCGCCGCCCCGTAACCCGCCACGCTCATGGCGGCGATGGCGATGAAGGCGTAGCCCATGTGCATGACCGAGCTGTAACCGAGCATGATTTTGAGGTTGCGCTGGGCCATGGTGACGAAACCGATCAGCAGCACGTTGCCCAACGCGAGGATCGCCAGCGTCATGCGCCAGTCTTGGAAACCCTGCGGGAGCAGGACGACGGCGATTTGAATCAGACCATAGAGGCCGAATTTTTTAAGAACGCCCGCGTGCAGCATGGCCGCGGGGGTCGGGGCCGCGGCGTAACCGCGCGGGGCCCATCCGTGAAAGGGCCACAGCGACACGAGGATGCCGAAGCCGAACATCAAAAGCGCGAACCAGTTGTCCTGCGCGAAGCCGGACGCGCCCTGCGCGGCGAGCGCTGTTTTAAGCTGGACGAGGTCGAAGGAATTGGCGTCGAACTTGACATAGAGGCCGATCAGCCCCGCCAGGGAAAGCATGGCCCCGAGCGTGAGATACGTCGTCATCATGATCGCCGCGCCGCGGCGGCCGCGGCCGCCCCAGAACGCGATGAGCAGGAATGTCGGGATGAGCGCGAACTCGTGGAAGAAGTAGAAGAAGAAAATGTCGATCGAGGAGAAGACGCCCATCAGGCCCGACTGCATGAACAGAAGCAATCCGATGTAGGTGGGGAACTTTTCCGCCTGCGTGGAGGCAAGGGCGTACCAACCCGCCGCCAACCCTACTATGCCCGCCATCACATAGAGCGGCAGCGCGATGCCGTTGATGCCCATTTTCAGGCTGATGCCGAAGGAGGACAGGCCCGTGTCGAAGTCGCCGAAATAGGCGAAGTTGCCGTAAGTTTGCGGGGCCGAATCGAAATGGAACCACAGGCACAGCGCGATCAGGCAGGGGACAAGGAATCCGAGGAAGCCCACCGTCTGCGTGGCGCGCACCCCCAAGTTGCCCTGAATGATCAGGAATATCCCCGCGCACATCGGCACGAGGACGGCTATGATCGGAAGCATGTCAAGCGTCATGGAATGAAAAGGGAAAGGGGTTCTTAGCAAAGTACCTTAAAGAAGTAGGCGAGGAACAGCAGCAGCCCGCCAAAAAACCAGTAGACGTAGGCGTGCACGTTGCCCACGACCGACATGCGCGAGAGCACCCCGAAGAGCGCCACGATCGAGGCCGAGCCGCGCATCATCAGCAAGTTGGAGACCAGTAAGTCAAAGAAACCCACGATGTTGCAGAAGCGCTGCTGGACTTTGGCGACATACCAGTCGTACAAAACGTCGAACCAGCCGTGCTGGTGCAGGGCGTGGTAGAGACTGGGGAAACGTGTCTTGAGCGGGTCGTCCGCGCCCTTGCGTCCGTAGTAAAATCCGCCCCAGATAAAACCGATGAGGGCCGCGACGACCGCCGCGACAAACAGCGGCGTGGCCAACCCCGCCGCAACGAGCTGGTGGTGCAACGCCTCGTAGGAAGGCAGGAAAGCGTCGGCGCAGAGTTTCGGCATCATCGGCAGGCCGTAGACGATCCAGCCGGCCCCGAGGGAGAGCAAGCCCAGCACGATCAAGGGCAAGGCCATGGCGATACCGCTTTCATGCGCGTGCTCGGCCTGCTCGCTGCGGGGTTTTCCTAAGAAAGCGACGGCGAATAGGCGCGTGACGTAGAGCGCGGTGCAGATTGCTCCCAAAAGGAGCATTGCGAAAACAACCGGATTGACGAGCCACGCCTGCGACATGATCGCGTCTTTGGAATAGTGCCCCGCAAAGAACGGGAACGCCGCCGCCGACAGGCCCGAGAACAGGAATGCGATGCCGGTGATGGGCATCTTTTTCCACAGGCCGCCCATTTTATAAATGTCCTGCTCGTGGTGGCAGGCGTGGATCATGGAGCCGGAGCCAAGGAACAGCGTGCCCTTGAACACCGCATGCATCGCCATGTGGAACAGGGCCAAGCCCGGCATGCCGAGCCCGACGGCGCAGGCCATGTAGCCCAAGTGCGAGAGCGTCGAATAGGCGAGCGACTTTTTAATGTCCTTTTGCCCCAAGGCCCACAGGCCCGCGAGCAGCGCCATCAGCGCGCCCGACCACATGATCCATTCGAGCACGAACGGTGTGAACAAAAAGAAGATGCGGGCCAGAAAATAGATACCGGCGGCCACCATCGTCGCGGCGTGGATGAGCGCGGACACCGGAGTCGGGCCCGCCATGGCGTCCGTGAGCCACACTTGCAGGGGGAACTGCGCGCTTTTTCCCACAAAGCCGCACATCAGACACAGGCCGAGACCCGTGAGCAGTCCCGTCGGGTTCGCCTCCACCGCCGCCTTGAGCGCGGTGAGTTCCAGCGTGCCGTAGTAGTGGTAGCACCACACGATGCCGATCAGGAAACCGAAGTCGCCCACGCGGTTGACGATAAAGGCTTTTTTGGAGGCCATGTTGGCGTCGGCCTTCGTGAAGTAGTGGGCGATGAGCATGTAGGAGCAAAAGCCCACGAGCTCCCAGAAAATAAAGAGCATCGCCAGATTGCTCGCGATCGCGATGCCGATGATCGCGAACATGAACAGCGAGAGCCCCGCGAAGAAGCGGCCTTTCGAATCGTCGTCGTCCATGTAGCCGACACTGAACAGTTGAATCCACGCGGCGACGAATGTGACGACCAGCAGCATCAGCGCGGCGTTGCCGTCCACAAAAATGCCGAGGGAAAGCGAGATGTCGCCGATTGTCAGCCACGACCACGAGGCCGATATCGCCGAGCCGTCCCAGCGAAAGAAGAACCAGCCCGCGAGCGCGGCGAGCACGAAGCCCACCGTGGTCGAGACCACCGCCCCGCCCCACTTGGAACGGCGCAAAAAGCACGCGATGAACGCCGCGCTGCCCAAGGGCAGCAGCAGCATTGTCAGCAACAAAGACACGTTGTCCATGAGGGAGAAATTCTAGTGTTTGAGGGTGGCGTAATCCTCGACGGCGAGGGCTTGGCGGCGGCGGAACAAGCTCACGATGATCGCGAGCCCGACCGCGACCTCGGCGGCCGCCACGGTGATGATGAAGAAGACGAACAAGTTGCCGTCCATCCGGTTGCAAAAACGCGAGAACGCCACCAGCGAAAGCGTGCAGGCGTTGAGCATCAGCTCAAGGCTCATGAACAGCACCAGCACGTTGCGGCGCAGCAGCACGCCGAAAAACCCGACGGAGAACAAAAGCCCCGAAAGGATGAGAAAGGGAGTCAGCCCGATGGTCATGGTCATGGCGGTAGGCGTCTAAAGTTATGGGAAAATTATTTGCGCTCGGAGGGCGGAAGGATGCGGCCGTCGGCCCCCATGCGCTTGCTCAGGACGATGACCCCGAGCATGGCGACGAGCAGGAGCACACCCGTGAGCTGGAACGGCAGCATGTATTTGGTGAAAAGCAGTTGCCCGAACGCCTTGACGCTAGTGGCGTAAGCCAGCGGCGAACCCTCGGGGGCCAGCGGGCCGACCGACGGAGCCGTTTCGGGAAGCGGCGCGCCGTCGGAGAGCAGCGTCCAACGCCTGCCGTCCTGCGAAGGCATCCCTGCAACCGCGGTGAGCGGGTTGACCGCTTCCGTTTCCGCTTCCGAAGGCTCATCGAAGGTGTATGCGATCCTCGCCCCGGATGTGCTGCAACGCACTACTTTTACACCGGCCTCGAAATATTCGGTGGGTGCCGCTGTCATCTGTTTGCGTCCGCCTGGCCGCCAGGATTCCACAAGCTGTGCTTCGGGGATCAATCCGCGATCATCGATCCGGGTGATCCACTCGTCGAGTGTGGTTCGGAGATGGTGGAGTTGAGCGGAGTACGCGGGATCTGAAGCGAGGTTAACAGTCTCGTGCGGGTCGTCAATGAGGTCGTACAG
>JAVBTG010000160.1:0-36687 GCA_031556275.1 Opitutales bacterium | reverse complement strand
GAAAACACCCCGCCTGATTCGCGCACGGCATCCGGCCCCCACCACTGCCGCATCATTTCGCAGGTCATCTCCACAAAGGGGCGCGACACCGTCCCGCCCTTGAGTTTTAGCGTTGTCCCTTGGGGGCAAAACGGGCCGATCATCAGCAATGCCGACAAAATCTGGCTGCTGGCCGCCGCGTCCACTTCCAAACAAGCGGGAATCTCTCGCATCCCGAAGGTGCGCATCGTGAAGGGGAAGCAGTTTTCTTTTTTAGAGAATTCAAAGACCGTCCCGCCTTGCTTCAACGCCTCAATCAGACCCGCCATCGGGCGCAGGCGCATTTCCTCGTCGCCGTCCATATGATAGACGGCATCAGGCTGGACAGCCAAAAACGCGGTCAAAAACCGCGCGACCGTGCCCGCATTACCGACAAAGAGATCCACTTCGCGGCGCACGCCGTCGGCGGGCTTTTTCAGACAAAGCGTGTCGCCTTTTTCCGCAATAGAAAAACCCAACACTTCCAGAGCCTTGCGCATCAAAACCGTGTCGCGCGAAGCCAGCGCGCCCGTCAGCACATGCGCCCCCGCGCGCGGGTCGAGCGCGGCCAGCAAGAGCGCGCGGTTGGTGATGCTCTTGGAGCCGGGCACGGCAGCCCACAGCGGCTCGCCGCCCCATGTTTTAGCCGAGGGAAAAGGGGTGATCGGCAGAACGGCCGGCAAATTTGCAAAAAAATCGCTCATGGGTTGGGCCAGTCGCTCCGGTAGGCGCTCGCGCGCGAAAGTATATTTTTCACAGTTCGGTCGTCGCCGCGCTCAAGCGCGTCGCGCAGGCCGGAAAGTTCGGCGGAAAAATCGTCGAGCGCGGCCAGCAGGGCGGGGCGGTTCTGCGCGAAAATCTGCCTCCACAATTCGGGGTCGCTCGCCGCGATACGGGTGGTGTCGCGCAGGCCGTTGCCGGAAAATTCCTTCCATTGAGCGGGGCTTTGCGCCAAGGTCGCGCACAAAATGTTGGCCACCGCATGCGGTAGGTGCGAGACCCGCGCCACGATCTCGTCGTGTTTGGCGGCGTCGACTTCCTGCGTTTTCGCCCCGAGCGCATCCCAAAATTGCGTCAAGGTTTCCACCGCCCGCGGCTCTGCCCGACAGGGGACGGCAAAGCAGGTGCGGTTTTCAAACAAATTCTCCCGCGCCGCGCCGAGCCCCGTTTTTTCGGACCCAGCCATCGGGTGGGAACCGACAAAATTTTCCGGCAGTATTTTCGCGCCCGCCGCGCAGATCGCACCCTTGACGCTGCCCACGTCTGTGACGATCGCACCCGGGCCGACATGGGGGGCAATTTGCTCCATCAGCGCGGGAATCGTCTCGACGGGCGTGCACAGCACAATCAAATCGGCATCTTTCACGGCCTCTTCTGGTGTCTCAAAAACAGTGTCGCACCACGGCTGCGTGCGCGCCTTCGCCCGCGTGGCCTCCCCGCGCGACCATAAGACGGCGCGACCGCACAGCCCCCGTTTTTTGGCGGCCATGAGCAGGGAGGAACCGAGTAACCCGGCCCCCAGCACACAAATTTGCGCGAATGCCTTATGCATGAAGAATTAACCCAGTCTAGAAAAACGGCACCCTTCCCACAACCTTAAAGGGTTGAAGCGCGTCCGCGATTCCCCGAAAATGGCCCCCATGGAAAATTGGCGGCTTATCGACGGGTTCAACATGGCTTTCCGCGCGTTTCACGCGATGCCGGAGCTTATCCGCTCGGACGGCTTTCCCACGGGGGCGCTGCACGGGTGGGTGCGTACGCTGTGGAAACTCGAGGACATCGAGGGTCCGGCGCAGACGGCGGTCTTTTTCGACCTCGGCGGCTCACTGCGCCACCGCGAGCTTCTGCCCGAGTACAAGGCCCAGCGCGATGCGATGCCCGAGCCCATGCGCGCGCAGTTGCCGCTGCTCAAAGACCTCACGCGGCTGATGGGTTACCGCTTGGTCGAGCAGGAGGGCATCGAGGCGGACGACCTGATCGCGAGCGCCGCCGCGCTCTTGCGCCCGCACGCGCAAAAAATATCGATCGTGAGTTCCGACAAGGATTTCGGCCAGCTCGTCGGCGGCAATTTGGAGCAAATTCTTCCGCCTCCCACCGCCAACCCGAAACTCGGCTGGCGGCATCTTGACGAGGCGGGCGTGCATGAAAAGTTCGGTATCCCGCCCGAACACGTCGTCGATTTTCTGGCGATCGTGGGCGACACGGCGGACAACATCCGCGGCATCGAGGGGGTCGGCCCCAAGACGGCGACCAAGTGGATACTCGAATTCGGCGGCGTGCCCGAGCTGCTCAAGAAATGGAACTGGGTGACACCGGAGCGTTTTCGTGTCGTGCTCAACCGCTCGCGCGAACTCTTGGAGCGCAACCTCCAGCTCGTGCGGTTAAAGGAAGATTGCAACGTGGCCCCCGCCATGGCCAAGGAGCCGTCCGTCGACGCGTCGGCCCTTGAGGCGTTTTTTGAAACCTACGAAATGAAAGCCAGCGCGCGCGAGGTAGCCAAGCGCCACCCCCTCGCATGAAATCGCTACTCGAAAATCTGCCCGAAACGGCCCCCGGCAGGGAAGTCTTTGAAAACCTGATCGCGCGCCCCTGCGCCCGCGTGGAAATAGAACGCATCGTCTCGGGCGAACTCGGCGAGACAGACGGCCAATGGTACGACCAAAATTGGGACGAATGCGTCCTCCTGCTCGCGGGCGAAGCCGTTTTGGAATACGCCGACGGCACGACGGCCACACTAAAACCCTTCGACTTTTTGGAAATCCCCCCAAACACCCCCCACCACGTGAAGCGCACCCGCGCGGGGACCGTGTGGTTGGCGTTGCACTTTCACGATAAGTAAGCCGCCTTGATTGTGTTTTGGGATATTTTTCTAAAAATAAAACTGCACTCTTCTTAGCTCCCCCCGGCTTTCCCGCGCAGGAAAGATGGCTCATGGCGAAGTTTAAGGAGGGGCGGATAGGGGGTGCTGTACGAGACTACTGCCCCCCTGTCTGACCCGACGCAAACGTAGCCATGGGCCATCTTTACAGCGGGAACGCGAAAAATCGGAGATTTTTCGCGGGTGGACACGAGGCCTTTCGCCTCCCCAATGCCTCTTCTCCAAGCGCCAGCCCCCCGCCTAGTCCTGATCGTACCGGCTGTTGCGCGTGCGGCTCATGAACGTGTTGCGGTCGATTCCGATCATCACCATCGGTTTCGACGCCTGTCGACGCGGTCCGAACAGCAGGTTGATCACAAGGCTCACCGCGCTGATGACGAGGGCAGCCCACAGCGCCGTGAAAAAAGTGTCGATCTCAAACCCCGGCACCACCCACGAGGCCACATAGAGCACGGCCGCGTTGATCACCCACAGGCCAAGCCCCCACGTCAGCACCACGAAGGGCAGGGTGAACAGCACCAGCAGCGGCTTCAAAAAGAGGTTCAGCAGGCTGATCATGAGCACCGTCAAAACGAGCGTGCCCCAGCCGTTTTCGCCCAAATGGCCCGCGCCCTGCACCGAAATGCCCGAGAAGAAATGCTGGGACAAAAGGACGCCGAGCGCCAACAACAGCCAGTTCCAAAGCAAACGCATGGGCCGCCTGCGCGCGGATCGCACGTCTCCCATGAAGATAGATTGCGGGGCCTTCATATTTTTCCTACAAAGGAGTATCGCCTTTTTGCTGTAAAAGGCAAAACATAATCCGTCACCTTTTCCCCGTGGAATCCTCCCCCTCATCCGACGCCCTCTTCGAGCTGGGCGAAGCCGTCCCCGCCGACGGCCGACCCGCGAAAAAACCGTTGGCCGCGCGGATGCGCCCGCGCTCGCTGGACGAGGTGGTCGGGCAGGAGCATCTTTTGGGGAAAGACTGCCTGCTGCCCCGCCTGATCGCGGCGGACAACTTCGGTTCGCTCCTGCTCTACGGCCCGCCCGGCTGCGGCAAGACGACATTGGCCGAGGTGATCGCGCAAGTCACACATTCGCGCTTCGTGCGGGTCAACGCCGTGCTTTCCAACGTCGCCGAACTGCGCGAGATCCTGCGCATGGCCCGCGCCCGTCCGCAAGACCGCACGTTGTTGTTCATCGACGAGATCCACCGTTTCAACAAGGCCCAGCAAGACCTCCTGCTGCCGGATGTCGAGGCGGGCAACATCCGCCTGATCGGGGCGACGACGCAGAACCCTTCCTTCTATATAATACCGGCGCTGCTCAGCCGTAGCCATTTGTTCCGTCTGGAGCCGGTGTCGCCGCAGGCCGTCGAGTCCGTGCTGGCGCGCGCCCTCGCAGACCTCGAGCGCGGCTTAGGGGCCACGCGCGTAAAAGTGGCCGAAGGCGTTTTTGCCGACATCGCCCATATCTGCAACGGGGATTTGCGCCGCGCGCTCAACGCGCTGGAAACGCTCGTGCTCAGCGCCCCCACGGCGGGGGAGGTGTCCCGCGCCGACATCGAGGTCTTCGCGCGCGAGCGCCGCATCCGCTACGACCGCGGCGAGGACGAGCATTACGACACGGCCAGCGCTTTTATCAAAAGCATTCGAGGGGGAGACCCCGACGCCGTGCTCTACTGGATGGCCAAGATGCTGGAGGGCGACGAGGACCCCCGCTTCATCGCGCGGCGGCTCGTCATTCTGGCGTCGGAGGACGTGGGGCTCGCCGATTCGCGCGCGCTTCCCTTGGCCGTCGCGGCGTTTCAGGCGTGCGACTTGGTGGGGCTGCCGGAATGCGCGCTCAACCTCGCCCACGCGGCGATATTTTTGGCCACCTGCCCCAAGAGCAATTCGGCCACCGAGGGGATTTTCGCAGCCCGCAAGGCGGTGAAGGAAAACCCCGTGCAGGCGGTGCCCCCGTGGTTGCGCGACAGCCACCAATCGACGGGCAAGCGCCTCGGCCACGGGGCCGACTACCGCTACAGCCACGAGTATCTCGAGGCGGTCTCGGGGCAGGACTACATGCTTTCGCCCGAACAGTTTTACTTTCCGAAAACGAACGGCTCCGAGGCCGCCATCGCCGAGCGCTTGGCGCATTGGAAGCAGATGCGCCGGGCATTGCAGGCGGTGGAGAAAAAGGCCGCCAAAAAAGGGAAGGGCGCCTCCCATGACTGACCTGCCCGTGGCACTCACAATCGCCGGTTCGGACAGCGGGGCGGGGGCGGGCATTCAGGCCGACTTGCTGACCTTCGCCGCCTTCGGCGTCTTCGGCACGACGGCGTTGGCGGGCCTGACCGCGCAAAACCCCGACGGGGTCTGCGCCGTGCGCGCCATAGATCCCGATTTCGTGCGCGCGCAGATTTTTCAGGTGGGCGAATTTTTCCGCGCGGGAGCCGTCAAGACGGGCATGCTCACCGACGCCCCCACGATCGAGGCCGTCGCCGACGCGCTGTCCTCGCCGCGTTGGAAAAACGTGCCGCTGGTCGTGGACCCGGTGATGATTTCAACCAGCGGCGCCCGCCTGCTCGCGGACGACGCCGTGGAGGCGATGGAGCGCCTGCTTTTCCCCCGCGCCTGCCTCTTGACGCCGAACCTCGACGAGGCGGCCGTTTTTCTCGGCGGGCGCAAGCCGACCCGCGCGAGCATGGAAGCCGACGCGCGTGCGCTCGCGGACAGATTCGGTGCGGCGGTGCTGCTCAAGGGCGGGCATTTGGAATCCTCCGCGCTCGCCGACGCGCTGGCCCTGCCCGACGGCGGATCGCTGCTTCTGGAAACAACGCGTATTGAAAATGTGGATACGCATGGCAGCGGCTGCACCCTGTCGGCGGCGGTGGCCGCCGCGCTGGCCTCGGGCGACCCGTTGGAACGCGCGGTGAAGCGCGCCCACGCCTACTTGCAGGCGGGCATGCGCTCCCCCCTGATGGCGGGCGGACGGCTTTTCATCAACCATGGAGCCGACACTCAACCTCGATCCTGACCCTCCCGTTTTCAGGCCGCTCCCGCACGCGCCGCTGATGTGGATGTGCGCGCCGATGCTCGCGGGGATGGCACTCGAGGCCGTCTTTGGCGCGCCCTCCGTCCAAATACTCGCGTGGCTCGGGTTTTTTCTGGCGGCCGCCTCCGCCTTTTTCGCGTTCCGCAAAAATCCCTCGCGCACGCTGTGGGGCCTCTCGTTCGCGGCGGGAATCCTGTGCGCCTCATGGGCCTATTACGCGTGGCGCGTGCCCCCGATGCCGGAGGGCTGGTGCGACTATCCGCCCCGCGCCTTGACGGTCGAGATGGCAGTCGACCGCACCTTCGACGGCGCGAAAGGAAAAATTCCGTCAGTGCGCGGGCTTGGCCGCGTCGTGCAGGCCCCGGACTTGGCGCGCGAGTTGGAAGGCGCGCGCGTTTATTTCCACGTCTTTTCCAAGGAAGACAGCATCCTGCCGGGAGCCGTCATTCAAATAAAGGGCGTCGTCGCCGCCGTGCCCGCGCAGGGCGACGGTTTCGCGCGCTATCTGTGCGGCAACGGCATCCGGCTCGAAATTTCCCGCGCCACCTTGCTGGGAATGCCCGAACAACCGGGCATCTTCCGCCAATGGTGCGCCCGCCAAAACGCGCGGTGTGTCGAAATACTATCCCAAGGATTCTTCCCCGACCATTCCGGCATTTTTAGCGCGATGCTCTTGGGCCGCAGCAGCGCCCTGTCTTCCGGAGAAAAGGACGATTTCCGGCTGACAGGCACACTGCACCTGTTCGCCATCAGCGGGCTGCACGTGGCCCTGATCGCGGGGGTGCTCTTTTTCTTCCTGCGGCTCGTCCGCGTGCCGGGGACGGTCGCGCCGTGGATCGTGCTGGCGCTGCTGTTCGCCTACGTGGCGGTGACGGGCTTCATGCCGTCGGCCCTGCGCGCCTTCGCGATGATCGCGTTTTTATGGGGCGCGCGGCTGTGCGGCCGCCCCAACGAGGGCCTTTCAAGCCTCGCGGCGTCGGCGATCTGTCTGTTGCTCTACGATCCCGCCTATCTGGGCAACGCGGGGTTTCAGCTTTCCTACGCGGTCGTCGCCGCCATTCTTCTGTACGGCGTGCCGCTGACAAGCGCGTTGCAGCGGCGTTTTTCTTCCGACATCGAAATACCGGCGCAATGGCTGACCTTTTTCCAAAAATTTTGGAAAACATGCGTGCGCGGTTTCTGGGCGCTTTTGGCGATCTCGCTGGCGGCGTTTTTACTGAGCAGCCCCTTGTGCATGGAAAGCTTTGGGACATTCGCCTTGGGCGGCATCATCCTGAACCTGATCTTGGTGCCCGCCGCGACCGTTGTGCTTGCGGCGGGGGTCGCGAGTCTCTTTTTAGGACTTTTGGGCCTGCCCGCATGGGCATTGGCCGTCCCCAACGCCATCGGGGTGGGCATGACGCAGGCCATGGCGTGGGTGGCCGCGCAGTTTCACATTTACTTGCCGTGGCTTTTTCAAGAACCCTCGCCGCCATGGGAGGGGTTCGGCCCCGTTGCCACGGTTATATTGCTGGCAACCCTAGTCCTTTGGCGGCGTTACGCCCCCAACAAGAGCCTTCTGTGCTTTTTATGGCCCTTCGGCATTTGGGGCTTCCTTATGGCATTTGCCGGGTTGGGTCTGTAATTACCTCATGGCACGTTCTTTATTGACGTGAAAAACGTCTCTGATACTGTAAAAATGTAGGTCTATTTTGTTCCTCTCCTACACGCCACCGTATTCCGACCCCTTTTTGCCATGAACGAGAAAATCCTGCTTGCCACACAGACGGCCTTTTTGGCGTACGCTATCGTCGCCGTCATTTCCTTTTTGGTCGCCGCGGTGATCAAGGTCATCGCGGTCGCCCTCAGCGGCAAGGCCGCCTCCAAGAAGCCCGCCGCCTGAGCGCGCGGCGTTTTCATTTTTATATAGAAAGCATTTAAGATGAATCTGTTGCAATTCTTTCAGGGTTTCGAAGCGCTGGCGGACTCCGATCCCAAATTCGTGATCGCGCGTTTCGTGCTGATCGCTCTGGGCTTCGGGATGATCTATCTGGGCAAAAAGGGGACGCTCGACCCCCTGCTGATGGTGCCGATGGGCCTCGGCATGGCGACGATCAACGCCTCCGTGCTGTTCATGCCCCTGACGTACCCTTCCAGCGACGCGGTGCGCACGGCGGTCGTCGCCTCCGAGCACGCCGTCACGGCGGCCCGGTCCGTTTCCGGCGAAGACCTGCGCGCGGTGCGCGAGGCGGACGGAAGTTATAAGGTGATCCGCGTCGGCGCGGACGCCCCGGCCCCCACGCTCACCGACCTCAAGATCACCCGCGACGCGGCGGGGCAGCTGACCGTCGGCGTTCCCCAGATCAAGACGTTTTACACGTACGAGGACGGCAAGGCCGTCCAAAACCAAAAGGTCGACGGCTACATCACCAGCCAGTTCTCGAAGGAGGGCGAATTCGAAAAGGCCCATTTGGTGGACGGCACCATCGTCATTTATTCCGGCGCGGACAGCCAGAAACCCGCCATATCCCAGTCTAAAGACGCTAATTTCAAGGACGCCAAGCAGCTGCTCAAACCGGGCACCCTCTTTGTCGACGCCCTCGTCGAAAACCCGAACGAGCTCGTGGACCAGATGCAGATCTACTTCATGCAGCCGATCTACACGCTCACCTTCAGCAACGGTCTGATCGCGTGTTTGGTGTTCATGGGCATAGGCGTGCTGCTCGACGTGGGTTTTGTGATGCAGCGCCCCTTCCAGAGCATGATCATCGCCATTTTCGCCGAATTGGGCACGGTGCTGACGGTTCCGTTGGCCGTCTGGCTCGGGCTCGATCTGAAGGAGGCGGTCTCCGTCGCGATGGTCGGCGGGGCAGACGGCCCGATGGTGCTGTTCACCTCCCTGATGCTGAGCAAGCACTTGTTCGTGCCGATCACGGTGGTCGCCTACCTTTACCTCGGTTTTTGCTACGGCGGCTATCCGTACCTGTGCCGCCTGTTTGTGCCCAAGCGCCTGCGCGTGCTTCCCTGCGTGGCCAAGCCCGCCCCGCAGATATCGGCGGGCGCCAAGCTGACCTTCGCGGTCGTGGCCTGCGTGATCTTGTGCCTGCTGTTCCCCGTGGCGGCCCCCCTGTTCCTTTCGCTGTTCGTGGGCGTCTCCGTGCGCGAGGCGGGCGTCAAGCCCTTCATCGACCTGCTCGGCGGCCCGATCCTCTACGGGGCCACGTTCTTCATGGGCCTGCAGCTCGGCGTCTTGTGCGAGGCGAGCACCCTCATGAACGAAAAGGTCATGATGCTCTTGATCCTCGGCATCGCGGCGCTGCTCATCTCCGGTGTCGGCGGCCTGATCGGCGGCTACTTCCTGTACTTTGTGACGAGCGGCAAATTCAACCCCGTCGTCGGCATCGCGGGGGTCAGCTGCATGCCGACCAACGCCAAAGTGGCCCAAAAAGTCGTCGCGCACGACGCCCCCGGCGTGCTCGTGCTGCCCGCGGCCCTCGGCGCGTGCGTGTGCGGGGTAATCACCTCGGCCATTTTCTGCGGCGTGTACGTGACGATCGTCCCGCTTCTGGCCGAAAAGTGGCCCCAATAACCTTTTTGAGGGCGGGTGGGCCGTTCCAAATACGGCGTTGACACCCGCCCCAAAAAACGATTCTATAAATACTTTTCCCGAGAACATTTCACCATTCCAGCCATGAAAGTCGCCAGTTCCATCAAATCCCTCAAGAGCCGCCACCCGGACTGCCAGGTCGTGCGTCGCAAGGGCCGTGTCTACGTCATCAACAAGACCAACCCCCGCTACAAAGCGCGCCAGGGCTGATTCATTCCACCTTTAGAAAGAAGATTCGCGTGAAAACCGACATCCATCCCGATTACCATCCCGTGTGCTTTGTGGACGTTTCCACGGGCCGCAAGTTCCTGACCAAGTCCACGATCCGCTCCAAGCAAAAGGAGACGATCGACGGCGTCGAGTACTTCGTCGTCGTGCGCGACGTGACAAGCGACTCGCACCCCGCCTACACCGGCGAGAAGCGTTTCGTCGACACGGCGGGCCGCGTGGAGCGCTTCCAGTCGAAGTTCCGCCGCCGCGCCAAGTAAGCGTCGCCTTTCGGCAAGCGCAAAAAAGCCTTCCGGTTTTCCGGAAGGCTTTTTTGCGCGCCGTATCCGCCTCAATCGCTATTTTTCTGCTTATATTTCCGAAACCGCTCGGCCAAGTCGGCCTCAAATTCATTCGCGGGATTTTGGGCGATTTTCGCGACGTAATCATGCGGCCAATAGGCCAGCGGATATTTGTTTTTGGCCCGCTTCTCGTGCGCCGCGATCTCGGCGATGGCCCCGTATAGGGCGGTGCGCAGCTCCGCCTGCGTGCCGTCTTGGGCCACGGACAGCAGGTAGCGCACAAACGCAGAAACACTTCCCGGAGCTTCCTCCTGCGCGCCATCCTGCGCGGCAAACAACCGCTTCCACTTGTCGGGATGCTCCGCCAGCAGCCGCGCGCTTTTGGCGGCAATCTGCTGCTGGGCGATTTCCTCCACCGCCAACTCCAGCGCGCGCCGCAGGCGGTCTGTTTCGTTCGCATGCGCCTCCTCGTCCAACCTGCCAAGCACCTGCTTTAGAGTAAGTTTTTTGCGAACCGCCTTCATTTTCCGGCCTTCCGGTTTTTGCGCCCTCGGTGGCAGGTCCAGACCCCGAACATGAACGTCAGCACCCCCGCGCCCGCGTAGGCCGTCGTCAGGTTAAGGCCGATGCCGACCGGCCCGCCGTGTTCGGGGGAGATCCAAAGGATGTAAGTGAGCACGATGAACGCCATGAACAGTCCTGGCAGCAGGGCGACCCAGCCGTTCTTGCGCTGCCCGAAAAGCCACGCGGCGGCGGCCATGAGCGTGGAGGCCGCCAGCACCTGGTTGCCCCAGGCAAAATAGTTCCAGAGTTGTTTGAAGGAGGCGGCGTCCGTGTTCGACCACACGAGCAACAGCACGATCACCAAAATGATAGGCGCGCACAGCAGCAGCCGGTTGCGCAGCGGCTTTTGGTTGATGCCGCACATCTCGCTCAAACTCAGGCGCAGGCTGCGCATGGCGGTGTCGCCGGAGGTGACCGCCAGCACCACGACCCCGAGGATGGTGACGATTCCCATGCCGGAGCCGAGGAAATAATGCGTGATATCCCCGAGCACGTCCGACGCGTTTTTGAGCATGTATTCAGGGAACAAATTGTAGATCGCCAGCCCCGCGGCGGCCCACACCATGGCGATCAGCCCCTCCAGCACCATCATCCCGTAAAATCCAGAACGCGCCTGCCGTTCAGACGCCATCGTGCGCGCGATGATCGGCGACTGCGTGGCGTGGAACCCCGAGATAATCCCACAGGCGATCGTCACAAACAGCATCGGGATGATAGGGTTGTTGTTTTGCGCCGTGAGCATGTTCGCCTTAAAAGCGTCCGTCTCCGTCAAAAGCGCGGGGTTTTCAAAACACTTCCACAGCAGCGCGCACGCGATCGCGAATGTGCCGACCAGCAGCAGCCCGCCGAACAGCGGATAAATTTTCCCGATAATCTTGTCGACCGGAAAGAGGGTGGCGCAGACGTAGTAGATAAAGATCGCGCCCACCGCGACCCAAAAAATGCCGACGCTCGGGAACAAACTGTCCACCAGCTGCGCGGGGATGTTGATAAACACAGCCACGACCAGCAGCAGCAACACCATGAAGACCGAGAAAAACGCGTAATAATTTTTCCCGAGCGACGTGCGGATCAGTGCGGGCAAATTGGCCCCTCCGTGGCGCAGCGACATCATGCCCGCCAAAAAGTCGTGCGCGGCCCCCGCGACGAGGTTGCCGATCGGGATGACAATAAAGACAATCGTCCCGAATTTTATGCCCAAAATCACGCCGATCACCGGCCCGACCCCCGCGATGTTCAGCAGTTGGATCAGCATGTTCTTCCAATGCGGCAGGCACAAAAAATCGACGCCGTCGCAGTGCGTCTTCGCGGGCGTTTCCCGGTCGTCGGGCCCGAGAATCTTTTCCAAAAACCGCCCGTAGGTGAAATAGCCGAGCACAAGCAGCGCGATACCGGAGAAAAACAACAACATGGAGCTAGGGGAGAATTGAGAAAAGAAAAACGAATGTAAATCATTCGCCTGTATTCCAAATTACTCCCGCGTCCCAATCGAGAAAAGCCAAAAATGGCCGCCCACGCTTGCTCACCCCGCCTTCCCCTGATTGGCCACCTGCTCCATCATCTTTTTGACCGCCTCAGGGTCCCCCAAAAAATGGTCGCCCTTGAGCGTCAAATCGTCGCCGTACTCCAACACATAGGGAATCCCTGTGGGCAAATTCAATCCCGCGATGTCCTTGTCGGAAATCCCCTTCACATGTTTGATGACCCCGCGCAGGCTGTTGCCGTGCGCCACGACCAGCAGCTGGTCGGTGGTTTTCAAATCCGGGAAAATGACATTCTTCCAATACGGCACGATCCGCGCCACCGGGTCCTTGAGCGACTCGGTGAGCGGCAACACCCCCGGCGGCACGCCGCGATACAGCGGATCAAACCTCGGGTTGCGCGGGTCGTCCTCGGCGAGCGGGGGAGGGGGCGTGTCGTAACTGCGCCGCCACAACCGCACCTGCTCGTCGCCGTACTTCTGCGCTGTCTCCTTCTTGTTAAGCCCTTGCAAGACCCCGTAATGCTTTTCGTTGAGCCGCCAATCTTTTACCACGGGCAAACTCTTGCCCCCCATGCGTTCCACCACGCACTCAAGCGTCTGCATCGCGCGGTGCAGGTAAGAGGTATAGGCCTTCTCAAAAGAAAACCCCTCCTGCTTAAGCAACTCCCCCGCCTTGCACGCCTGCGCAATGCCGTTATCCGTCAACGGCACATCCGTCCACCCCGTAAAGCGGTTTTCAAGATTCCACGTGCTCTCGCCGTGGCGCAAAAGGACGATCTTTTTCATGGGAAGAAAAATAAATTGCCGCGCGCCCGCGCGCGTCTTCATCTCCCCATCAATCTACGCCCAAACCGCCCCCGCGCAAATTTTGCGGATCAATGTTTTTCACGCTTCCGGCAAACAATCGCACCTGCGCTACTTTGCCCGGATCGTCAGCACCATCCCGCGCTTGTCAAAAACGACCTTCGCGGCGTAGCGGCTGTCAAAACCCTCGCACGCAACAATCGCCCCTTCGTTGACGACCTTTTTGGCCGCCACGAGCACGATCGTCTGCGGCTTACCCTTATAAGCGCTGCCGTCCACGCGCACGCGCGAGTCCTTGGCCAAGCGCAGTTCCGTGTCCTTATAGTCAGAGGTGCTCACCCCTTCCTCGTCCAAAACAAACTCAACCGCGCCGTAGGGTGTGAGTCTGAAAATATCTTTGGGCATCTTCCCCTCGATATGCATGCCGCTGCCGATGATGCTCAACGTGCCCGCGCCCGTGTTGGGCAGGCTGCCGCCCACGACGATGCCGCCCTCAAACGTGCCGGAGCGCAAAAAGGCGAACCCTTGGCTGGAGTGCGAATACGTGCCGCCCACATGCAGCGGCATTCCGTTTTCCTTGAGCCCGGTGCGCAAATGCCCGCCCTCCAGCGAGAGGGTGCCCGCCGTTTTGTTCTGCGCCGCGCCGATGCGCAGCTGGTTGGCGATCTCGAGCACTCCCCCCTTGCTGATCGTCAAGGCCGATTCCCCCGTGCCGCCCAGCAGCAACGCGCTGACCGACGGCACCTTTTGCGAGACAACGACGGATGTGTTGTCGCGGATCACCACGTCCTCCGTGGCCGTCGGCACATGCTTTAACGACCAGTCCCGCGCCGAATTCCACGCCCCCAAACGCTTTTTGAACGCGTTGTAGGTATAGACAGGGTTGTCGTAGTCAACCGGAGCCGCCGACAGACCGGCGGCGCACACAAGGACGGCAAGCAAAAGGGAGGTGCTTTTGGAAATACGCATGGGGAAAGGAAAAAAGTTAATCGTCGTCTATGGAAACGCTCAGACGGCCCGCCTGTGTTTCCCGCGCCTGCCAAGCGCGCACGTTGACTATCGAACGCTTTTGGCCCCAGCCGAGTCAATATATTTCTGAAACAATTTTGATGGAACAAGGCAACCTCATTCCGCTTCGGCCGCCATTCCTCCGTCCTCGCCGATTCGGGGTGGCCGCGTCCCCCGTCCCTCTTGTGATTTATGGATTTTTCGGCGAAAACACCTCCCTTGTGCAAGGGTGTCCGGCAAGAAAATATTTGATATAAGGATATTAATTTCAGAAAAACATGTTGACTCGTTCAAAAATTCCCGCTTAATTTCATGCTAGCGAAGAACCCTGCTCCGGAAGGCAGGGCGCTTTGCGACGACATCATCCTCGTTTAAGCGCGTTTTTCCTACTACATCCAAACACCCTAATACCGTAACCCCAACATCCTATCCGCCATGAAAAAATTACTGATGAGCATCGCAGCCTGCATCGCCCTCGCGAGCGCGGGTAATGCCCAAGTCTTGGTCAATGAGACTTTCGCCGACGGCAACCGCACAAACCAAAATCCGCCCAATTCGCTGGCGTGGTACGCGTCCTCGACCATCGGCACCCGCTGGACGGTTTCTAATAACGTGCTGTATGACGATTCCGCAGCGCGCTCCAACGGCCTTGCTGGCTATTTCACGAACGTGGGCGAATCCGTCACGCTGACAATCGGGCAGACGATCGTGGCCTCCTACGACATCAACATGCAAATCAACACCGGTGCGAATTCGGCCAACAACGTTCTCACCTTCGGTTTGTTTGATTCCAAGGAAGCGGCCAATCGGCAAACAGGGGACGGAGTGGGCGGCACCACGCCGACTTCCACCGGCTACGCTTTCTTCTTGGACCTTGCCTCAACCGGCACGCAAAGCCTCGAATTGTCCAAACGCGACAAACTCGACCAGGGCGGCGCGCTGATCACCAACGACAGGGATTTCACGCGCATGATCTCCTCGACGCAGGCAGACCTGCTCGTATCCGACAAGGATTATCATCTGGAATTCTCGATCGAGCGCACGGGAGAGACCGAAGCGGTAATCACCATCACGATCACCGGCGGCGATTTGACGAGCGCCATGACCACCACGTTCACCGACTCGAATTCCACCTATTTCTCCTACGACACGATCGCGTTTTCGACCTTCCAGGGCAATGCGGGAATCCTGCCGGGTGTCGGCTACGCGGAATTCAGCAACATCGGCGTCAGCGTCATCCCCGAGCCTGCCGCGGCCGGCCTGTTGGTCGGTGCCTTGGGCCTGTTGGTGGCCATCCGCCGCCGCCGCTAAAATAAAATTGTTTTCAAAGCAGGGCAGGGCGAAGGAATGTCTAATTCCCTTGCCCTGCCTTTTTTGCGGCATCATCACGGGGCCAATTATGCCTTCCGTGCCGACAAGCGCATGCGTTGATCTTCCCCCTTCTCGGTTGAGTTAATGTATTTCTGAAACAATTTTCATAAAATAAGGAGATGCCGTGTTCCGTTGGTCGTGTTTTCCTTACGCACGCAGAATTGGCGCCCCGCCCGTGCTCCGCTCGTAAAATCCGCGTATTCTGCGGCGAAATCGCCCCGCCTGCGTAAGCGCCCCGCCAAAAAAATATTTGATACAAGAATGTTAATTTCAGAAAAACATGTTGACTCGTTCAAGAATTCCGCCTTAATTTCATGCTAGCGAAAAACCCTGCGCCGGAAAACAGGGCAATGTGCGACGGCGCTATCCGCGTTTGATGCCGCTTTCCTACTACATCTCAAAACCCGACAAGTAAACCCCGACACCCTATCTGTCATGAAAAAGCTACTGCTGACCATCGCAGCCTGCGCCGCCCTTACGAGCGCGGGTAATGCCACAGTTCTCGTCAACGAGACTTTCGCCGACGGCAACCGCACAAACCAAAACCCGCCCAATTCGCTGGCGTGGTACTCCTCGGCGGGCACGGCCAACCTGACGGTCTCCGGCGGCGTGATGTGGGACAACACCCCCAATACAACGCGCGGCGGCGTGGCGTATTTTAATGCCGTCACCTTGACCATCGGCCAAACGCTCGACCTTTCCTTCGACCTGACGGCGGGCCAATCGTTGACGGGTGGCGGTTATGCCGGCGGTTTTATCATCGGGTTGTTCGACTCGAAGGGACTCACGGACAATATCCAGACCGCGGACGGCTCGCAGCCTGCGGCCAACATCTCCACGGGTTTTTCGAGCAACCTGTACCAGTCGTCCGCCGGTTCCGGCACGCAGTATTTGCAGCTGCAGGAACGCACGGGGGCCACGGGCGGCACGCTCATGGCGGCCGCAGGCCTTGCCAAATTGAACGCGTCCGGTCCCAACACCAATTTCCTAACCACGGGTGAAACTTACAGCTACGGATTTTCCATTGAGCGCACGGGCGAGACCGAGGCGGTCATCACCATGACGATCTCGGGTGGCGATTTGACGGATGCCATGACCCTTTCCTTCACAAAAACGGGCACCGACTACTTCACCTTCGACACGATCGGTTTTTCCAACTCCTCCTCCGCCACGACGGGCATGCAGCAAGTCGGCCTGAGCAACATCCAGCTCACGCTCATCCCCGAGCCGTCCGCCGCCGCGCTCTTGGCCGGGGCTTTGGGCCTGCTGCTCGTGGCTCGCCGCCGTCGTTAGGAACTGCTTTTGAAAACAAGGCAGGGGCGGATGACACATTGCTTTTCTTCCCTCTGCCTTTTTTGCGCCGGAAAAAATAAGCATGCAATGCTTACCCACGGTAAAAATATATTTTCCGATGAAATATTCACCATTTAAAATGCGGCAAACCGAACGCGGTTTCACGCTCATCGAGTTGCTGACGGTCGTCGGCATCATCGGCATCCTCGCGGCCCTTATTTTCACGGCGTTCGGGCAGATACGGGGGTGGGCGGGGCGCGCCAAGTGCATTTCCAACCTGCGCCAATGCGGGGGCGGCTTCGCGCTGTTCATGGCCGAGAACAACAATTTCTATCCGGGCATGGGCCCGGGGGCCAAGGCCCCCAACACGTCGGGCGCGGGTAGCCTGCGCTGGACGCACCGCGTGGGGATGTATTTGGATTTACCCTATAAAACGTTTACGGTGAACACGGGCGACAAGAAAGAAATCGGCGTTATCGTGCGCGACCGCGCCTACGAGGCGGAGGTGTTTCACTGCCCCTCCACGCCCTACGACGCCATGCACGAGAACAACGGCAGCAATTTTTCGCTCGGGCTTTACGGGGCCAATCCCAGCGTCGTTTCCAACACCGAAGACAGCTACAATCTCTACGGTCTGAACGCCAGCGAGATTATAAACCCGGCCCGCTTGGTCCTGCTGGGCGACCGCTACGCGGGGGGAGGTTCCCGCGCCTCGATGGACGAATCCTCCAGCCGCGGCCCCGGCTTGCACATCAGCGGGCCGTACCCGCGCGCGCTCAACGGCGTGGCGGTCAACCACGAATCCAGCCAAGACCCCTCCATAGCCAAGGGCGAGACGCATATCCTTTTTTGCGATGGCCATGTGGAGAAAGTCAGTCTAGAAAACATGGAGAAGCCTTCGTGGCCCGGAAAAATCATCAAATTCAAAAACGAATAGTCCCCCCGCGAACAGCCCCCGCATTTTCTTTACATAATGAAGCACTCATCCCCCCATTTCCTGTTTGCCGCCTTGGCCTTCGCCGTCGGCTTCGGTTTTTCCGCGCAAGCCGCGCCCGTACGCCCGCTCGCGCAGGAACACGTCGTCTTCGACGAGTCGCCGGATCCGCAGAACATCCCCGTCTACACCCCCAGCATTTTGCGTTTGTCTTCCGGCCGCTTGGTCGGCGCGAGCGAGCGCGGCGGCACATGGCGCAAAGAGGGAAACCCGCAGGTGGTCATAAAAACATCCGACGACGGCGGCCTGACATGGACGCCGCGCGGTTACGCCAACATCACCCACGGCCGCCTCTTCCAAGCGGGCAAGGCGCTCTACTACCTCGGCCATTCGGGCGACTTGAAGATCATGCGTTCCGACGACGACGGCCTCACGTGGAGCGAGCCGGTGCTCTTGACCAAAGGCGTCTCATGGCACGCCACCGCCGCGAATACATGGCACGCCAACGGCAACGTCTATCTCGTGATGGAACGCACGACATCCAACGAGATCAAGGACTGGAACATAGGATTGCTCGCCCCCATCCTGATGCGCGCCAAAGAAACGGCCGACCTGACAGACCCCAAAAGCTGGTCGTACGCCAGCGAGCTGGTGTTCGCCGACGTCGTGCCCGGCTACCGCGAGAACGACCCGCAGACCGATCTTTTTGGCATTCCCTTCTTCAAACAAACCTATCCCAAAGCCAACTGGCTCGCGCCGCGCCGCCCCATGCACCCGATGGGCTGGCTCGAAACCAACGTCGTGCAAATCACAGACCCGAACCACTATTGGTACGACGCTTCAGGCCACACCTTCCACCTGTTCATGCGCGCCCACACGGGCGGCACGGGCTACGCGGCCATCGCCCAAGTCAAAGAGGAGTCGGACGGCACGATGACGACCTCGCTCGTCAAAGTCCCCTCGGGAAAGACACAGTTATTTCTCCCGTTCCCCGGCGGTCAAATGCGCTTCCACGTCATCTACGACGAGCAGACAAAGCTCTATTGGATGCTCGGCACGCAGGCGACGGACTCGATGAGCCGCGTCGACACGCTCGAGCCCGACCGCTTCGACCTGCCCAACAACGAACGCCAGCGCCTCGTGCTGCATTTTTCAAAAAACATGGTGGACTGGTGTTTTGCGGGATTGGTGGCGAAGGTGGACGGCCCGAAGGAATCGCGCCACTACGCGGCGATGGACTTTGACGGCGACGACCTTGTGATCCTCTCGCGCAGCGGCGACGAGCGCTCCAAGAGCGCGCACAACGGCGATCTGATAACCTTCCACCGCGTCAAAAATTTCCGCGAGCTAGTCTACTAATCGCGCAACCGCTCCCGCGTTTCGTCCATGAAGTTATCGCTTGTCTCGTTACTGGCGGCCTGCGTCGCGGGCCTGTGCGCCCAGACGCCCGCCTCCGTTTTTAGCGAAGCCGTCGCCGTGTGGCACATGCAGTCGGCCAATTCCGCCGACGGCCAATCGCCGCTGACCATTTCCGGAAATGTCGCCCTCGCGCAGCCGCTCCACGGCGCGGACGCCGAGCACTCCCGCGCCCGTGGCGGCGACGCTCAAGCCGCGCGGTTCTCGGGTGGCACGCTCAATGCGGGGCAGGGCGCGGACGGAAAATTTCAGATAAAGGGCGACCAGCTCACCCTGCTGTTGCGCAT
Organism: Opitutales bacterium; assembly: GCA_031556275.1. GTDB lineage: Bacteria > Verrucomicrobiota > Verrucomicrobiia > Opitutales > JAKPNF01 > JAKPNF01. Next base: position 17,515 of record JAVBTG010000160.1, on the reverse strand, counting down.
GCGCCCCTCCGCGTGGCCGATGGCCAACGGCGAGCTGTTTTCCAAGCACGGCGGGCACGCCAAAACGTCTTACAATATTTTCACGGTCAACGGTGAATTGGGTTTCCAGATCGGCACGCAAAGATCCCCCGGCGTCGCCATTGGCATGCGCGTGCCAGCCGACAAATTTAAGAAAGACCAGTGGTACGACATCGTGGCGCGCTACGACGGGCGGCGGTGCGAGCTCTTTGTGGACGGCGTGCGCTTGAACGTCATCGCCGCCGAGGGGCCATTGCGCGAAAACACGTTGCCCCTGCTCATCGGCGGGGCCATGCGCGGGGAGATCGACCACGCCGCGATCTGGTCGCGCGCGCTTTCGAACGACGAGATCGTTATTTTAAGCGGCGGCCACGCCGCGATCTCGGAAAAGTTGAGTGAACAAAAAACGCTGATCGAGGCGCAGACGGGCAAGGACAACCTGACCTCCGCCGACCACTTGAAAGGCTTTCGCCAATGGTCGAAAAATCTCGCCGAAGACAAGCACCGCCCCCGCTACCACCTGAGCCCGCCGGACGGCATATGGAACGACATCAACGGCACCATGTTCTGGAAGGGGCGCTACCATGTGATGTTCTTGGGCCGCTACGCACCCGAGGCGCAGACCGCGCTCGCGGGCGAGGACACCCCGAAAATCCGCGACACGTGGCTGCATGCCTCCAGCGCGGATCTCGTGCACTGGGTGCACCACACCCCGGCGCTCATGCCGCAGTTCGACGGCTCGATGCCGATGGGCATTTTCAGCGGCGACGCCGTGGACGGCGCGCCGGTGCCCACGCTCATTTACCATGTCCCGATGCAGGGCATCTGCCTGGCCACGGCAGACAATCCTGAAGACCCCGAGCTGGTCAAGTGGACGCCCTATGCGAAAAACCCCGTCATCCCTATCCACGGCCAGCCGCCGGAAGTCAAAGTGTTCGACCCGGCCGCGTGGCGCGAGGCCGACGGCACCTACTACGCCCTCATCGGCAACAAAAACACGACGCCCGGCCACGAGGGCGACTGCAACAGCCTCTACCGCTCGCGCGACATGGTCAACTGGGAGTATCGCGGGCCGTTCTACAAGTCCGACCGCAAATGGACGCGCGAGATGGCCGACGCCGCGTGCCCGGACTTTTTCCCCATCGGCAACGGCAAACACATGCTGCTATTGCACCAGCACCGCCCGATGTTTGTGGCGGCCTATTACATAGGCGTGTGGGACCGTCAAAACGAGCGCTTCATCCCCGAACAATTCGCGTTCATGAACTGGCCGGGCGGCTCGGTGTGCGCCCCTGAAACATTGCTCGACGACAAGGGCCGCCGCATTTTCTGGGGATGGGTGCGCAAGTCCTATAGCACCTCCCCCTCGTGGGCGTCTGTCGCCACACTGCCGCGCGTGCTTTCGCTGGCGCAAGACAACACGCTGCGCATCCGGCCGGTGCCGGAGTTGGAGACGCTTCGCCACGACGAGCGGAGTTTTGAAAACCTCAAATTTTCCGGCGAACGCTTGTTGGAAAACGCCAAGGGTGACATGCTGGAAATCCGCGCAAAGATCGTCCCCGGCCAGGCGCGGCGCTTCGGCGTCGTCGTGCGCCAATCGCCCGAGAAGCAGGAGCAGCTCCCGATCCTGATAGACCTGGACAAAAAGATCGTCATGACGGATCTGAGCAAAGCCTCGCTCGACAAGAGCGTGCGTTATCCCCGCGCCGAAACCCCGGCGGCCGTGAACGAACTTCAGCCCGAGGAGCGTTTTGTGAAATCGCAGGAGGCACCCTTCGAGCTTAAAGAAGGGGAGGCCGTCGACCTGCGCATTTTCGTGGACAAGAGCATCATCGAGGTGTTCGTCAACGACCGCCAATGTCTGACCCAGCGAATTTTCCCCACGCGTGATGACGCGCAGGGTGTCAGCGTCGTTTCAGACGCGCCGGTCACGTTTGAAAAATTACAGGTGTGGAAAATGCACCCGACGCAATAAAAGGAAATACCGCGTTCACAAAAAAAGGCATCCGCGTTTTGTGCGGATGCCTTTTTGTATGCCGGTTTTAATAACTGTCCACCAGCGAACGGCAACTGAGCTGCTTTAACAAATCCGCCTGCTTCCATTTCTCAGGCACCTGCACCGTCACCGTCTTGGCGATACCCGGATACAAATCGAAGAAATTGTCGCTGGCCTGAATGACAGTGCCCACCGTTTCAAAACTGAACGCATGCTGGAACACCGACGAGGTGAACGTCACCGCGAATTCCCCCGCCTTGACTTGCTTGGCGCGGATGGCAGTCTTCCCCTTGGGCAGCTCGAGGAAGCGGGGCGGGGCGAAAAACACGGTGCCCTCGCTCAAAATCTCCGATCCCTTTTCCAAAATCATGCGCAGGTAAATCGCATCCGTGCCCCGCTCGGCCAGCTCCTTGCCGAAGTCGAGCTTGCACTGCAGGCGGCTTTCGCCGTGGCGCAGTTGCACGGATTTTTTTTCACTGCGGATAATCTTCGCGCTGCCCAGCTCGCGCAACTCCCAGCGCAACATCGCTTTTGTCGGCGCGGGCGCGTCGTAGACAGTATATAGCTCCAGCTTCCCCGCCGTCTTCTTGCGGTAGTTACCGATGATGACGGACTCGTCGTCGATCGTGCGGGCGGACACCATCGCGGGGGCGAAGAACCGCTTGGCGCAATAATGCAAGGCCCGCCACGCCCCCGTGAATTCAACCGAGCTCCACGAGGCCACCGGCCAGCAGTCGTTGAGCTGCCAGTACAGCGCGCCCATGCAGCGCGGCGCAATGCGGCGGTAGTGCTCCACGCCGGTGCCCACGCAATAGGCCTGGTTGAGCTGCGAAAGGTAGATCAGCGACGCGTGGTCTTTGGGGAAACGGTAGCGGCGCGAAATGTAGTCCGAAATGATCTGGTTGCCCGCGCGGTTTTTCTGGTGGTTCTCCATCATCGGGCCGAAGATATTGGCCTGATCGGGAGGGCAGAACGTGTCCTGCGTGGTCAGCGAGGAATAGCTCTGCATCCCGAATTCCGAGCAAAAGCGCAACTGCCACTGCTCATACTCCTTCACAGGATAACGCAGGTGCCACACGCGCCAAAAATGCGTGTCGCCGCATTGCTCGCCGTCCGCAAAATCGGTGCCGAATTTGCCGCGCCATTCGGAGCTCGGCCAATAATCGGTTTGCCCGCCGTGTTCCTTCAACACATCCGGCAGCAGCTTGTGGAAAAGGCGCTCGTAGTCTGCGCGGTTTTTCGGCTTTTCCAAATCTTCCTTGTTGATCTGCGGCAGCTCGTTGTTGCCGCACCACAGCGCCAAACACGCGCGGTGGCGCAGGCGGCGCACCTGATAGACGGCCTCGGGGCGCACGGCGTCCATGAACGATTTTTCGCCCGGATACAGCGTGCAGGCGAACATAAAATCCTGCCACACCATCAGCCCCATCTCGTCGCACAAATCATAAAAATCCTCGCTCTCGTAAATGCCGCCGCCCCACACGCGCAGCATGTTCATGTTGGCCTGCTGCGCGGCGCGGATGTCGCGCTCGTAATCTTTGCGCGTGAGCCCCGCGACAAAACTGTGCGCGGGTATCCAGTTCGCGCCCTTGGCGAAAACTGCGCGTCCGTTGACGACAAACTGGAACGACTCGCCCCACTTGTCCTTGTGCCGGTCGAGCCGCAGCGTGCGCAGCCCCACGCGCCGCTTAATGGTTTCCACAATCTTTCCCTCGCCATCCAAAAGTTCGACCACCAAATCATACAGCGGCTGCTCGCCCTGTCCGGCGGGCCACCACAGGCGCGGCTTTTTCACCTCCAGCGCGAGCGCGGTTTTTCCGCAAGGCTGTTCAACCTCGGCGACAGTATTTCCGCCAAACGACAGCACGGCCCGCACGCGGCAACCCTTCGGGCTGCCGCGCAGTTCAGGCTCCACGATCACGGCGGCCTTCTCGCCGATTTTTACGGAATGCGTCTGCGAAATTTTCACATGTTCGATCCGGCACCCCGACCACGCCTCCAAACGGATCGGCCGCCAAATCCCGGCCGTCACAAACCGCGGGCCCCAGTCCCAGCCGAACTGGCACTGCTCCTTGCGGATGACAACACAGCGGCCCACGGGATCGTTGAACTCAAACGGGCGATGATTCGGGTACATGCGGCGCACGTAAGCCTCGGCGTCGGCGAACACGACGCGGATATTGTTCTTCCCCGCCTTCAGCAGCTTGCGCACATCCGCGCGCAAAGGGGCGAACATGTTGTTGGTTTTCGCCACGCACCGGCCGTTAATGTAAACTGTGGCGATCGTGTCCAACCCCTCGGCGACCAGCTCCACATGCGTTTGGGTCAACGTGTCGGCGCTCACATCAAAATCAGCGGCATACTCCCATTCCGTCTGGCCGATCCATTGCAAATCCAGCTCGTTTGTCCCCCAGAAGGGATCCTTGATTTTGCCGTTGCGGATCAAGTCGGTGTGTACGCACCCGGGCACGCGCGCCGCCAGCCTGGGGGTCTGGCCCGCCTTGCCGAATTTCCAAGAGAGGGAGGAAAGGTCGATGGATTGCATGGTGAAATATAAATGTCTCCCCCCATTATGCCGTTTTTCCCAAAAAATGTCTTTATCGAAAAAAACAAATTAATTGTCATTTACGCCAAAACAAACGCGTCCTAAAATAATACCGACCGCCCATGCCGACCGCCCCCCATCGCAACCGCGCCCCTTTTCGCGTGCAGATCATCTGCGACACGACGCTGGAGTATTTCCGCAACGTCATTTTGGGCGTGCGCCAATACAGCTTCGAGACGGGCCGCATAGTGATCGGCGACCGCTGGCTTGAGACCGCGCACAAAGATCTCCCCCGCATGGTGCGCCAAGATCGCATCGACGGCATCATCGCTCAAATACACGACCGCGCCTTCGAGACGCGGCTGATGCACTTGGGCATCCCGTGCGTGAACATTTCCAACGCCCATATCGGGCAGCGCCTGCCGCTCGTTTCGCAAGACGACCGCGAAGTGGGTCGCCTCGCGGGCGAACATCTGGCAAATTGCGGCTGTGCCGCGTTCGGCCTATGGGGGCAGGAAAACTCCGCCTACTCGCAGGAGCGGCAAGACGGCATGCAAGCCATACTCAAGCAATCGAGCGCTCCCTTTTTCTTCGCGCACTCCCCGCCGCCGGAACAAATCGGCGCCTCCCAACTGATCGCCCGCATGGCCGCATGGTTGAAGGATTTGCCCAAGCCCGTGGGCGTCTTCGCGGTGCTCGACACGTTCGGCCTGCACCTGTTGCGGGCGGCCCGCCAAGTGGGCCTGCGCGTGCCGGAAGACATGGCGATCCTCGGCGCGGGCGACGACGAATTCTGGGTCGGCTACGAATCCGTGCCGCTCTCCAGCATCCGTCTGCCCTCCCGCCGCATCGGCTTCGAGGCGGCGCACCTGATCGATTCGATTCTAACCAAATCGTCCGTCTCCCTCCTGCCCAAACGCATCCGCCTACCCGTTAGCGACATTTCCCAAAGGCAATCGACGGATGTGCTCTTCACGCAGGACATAGCGGTGCAGCGCGCGGTCGCCTTTTTACGACAACAACCGCTCGGCCCTGTCCGCGTGGCCGACGTGGTGCGCTTTTGCGGCGTCTCGCGCAGCGGGTTGCAAGAGCGCATGCGCCGCGCGCTGGGCCATTCCATTTTGGAGGAAATCCACCGCGTGCGCATCGCCCGCGTGCAGACGCTCCTGCGCACAAGCGACCGCAAGATCGCCGACATCGCGCAGGCGTGCGGCTTCCCGGACTCCGCGCGGCTGTGCGTGCTGTTTCGCAAGCGCACGGGGCAGACCCCGCGCCAATACCGCATGCAGTTCCGCCATTGACGGGCATTTCATCCGTTGGAATGATATCGCTCTTTCCCCCGAAACCCCGAAAAGAACCATTGAAAAAACATTCTTATTTCATCACAATAATTTCTAAATGAGAGCCTCCGTTTCCGACATCGCCCAAAAAGCGGGCGTTTCCCCCGCCACCGTATCGCGCGTGCTACACGGGGGACGCGGGGTCTCCAAGGAGAAAATAGCGTCGGTGCACCGCGCGCTGGACGCCTCCAAATCGATGCCGCGCATGCGCAACTGCAAGGCCCGCATGGCGTGCGGCAACGTGGCGCTGCTGATGTTCGACCCGGACGATCTGCACTCCAGCTCCATCGAATTGTACCGCACGATCCTCCACTTGGAGGCGGCCCTGCGTGCGCGAAAAATCGAGCTGACTTTCTGCGTGGTCAACGACAAGAGCGGGCTTCCCCGCTCGGTCACCGAGGGCAAGATCAACGCGCTGCTGCTGGCGGGGGGAGACTATCCTCCGCGTTACAAGGTGGCGATCGAGTCGCTCCCCGGCGTTTGGCTGACGACGCGCCGCGACGGCGAGGGGGATATCCTGATGGCGGGCAACGAGGACATGGGGCGCATGGCCGCCGAATACCTGCTCAAACGCGGCCACAAAAATCTGGCGTATTTCCAAATCCCCGACGACCATCCGGTGCACGCCATCCGGTGCGAGTTTTTCGAGTTCACGGCGGCCCGCGCCAAGGCGACGGTGCAGCGCTTCAGCGCAAAAGCCCCGAAGTTCGAGGGGCCGGAGCTTTCGGACTGGAAGCACCTCTACGAATGCGTGCGCCAGCAAATTTCCGTGCTGGCCGCCAGCAAGCCGCGCCCCACGGGCATTTTCATTTCGCTGGGCATGCTCACGGGCATGGTCTACCGCGCCCTCGGGGAATGCGGCCTGCGCCCCGGCAAAGACGTGGAGGTCGTGTGCTGCGACCAGACGATGCCCATGCTCATGTCGCTCACCCCGCGCCCCGCGTCGATCCGTGTGGACACGACGGCGATCGCGGACCGCGCGGTGGAGGAGCTTATGGCCCAAGTCGAGGGCCGCCAGCAGCAGTCGAAAAAAGTCCGTATCCTCATCGAGCCGCAGTTGCAAAAAGGGGACGTGCAGGGAGATAAGTTCGGCAAATAATAGAGCATATTTACTTTAGTTTGCCGCATTTGCGCGGCGTGCTCGCTCCCCTTGCTGTGGTACTTTTAAAAAATGAGAGGTCATGTGCCGAAGCACACTTCCTCCCATTTTTAAAAAGTTTCCGCGCAATGAGAGCAGGCCTGGCGCGCAAATGAGCCTACCCGGGAAAAGAAATCACGACAAACTAAAGTAAATATGCTCTAGAATTCCCGCCCGCCCGCGTCGTCACGCAGATTCCCTTTATTTCACAATTTTTCCTTTTTCAAAGCACGCATCCTTCGGGACGCGTGTTTTTGTTTGCCCCAAAGCGCCCTTAAACGCGCAAGCACGGGCTGGATATTTCAAGCGGCACCGCCATATGCGCCCAATCCCCGCCCGCGCCCCCTTTTTTCGGCAATCCCCGCCCGACAACGCTCCCCCCATCCTCGCTACCACCCCCATCCTCGGCACCTCTGCCGATAACGGCAAAACAAGCCTTTTTATGAAACAAAATCCAAAAACATTCATTTTGTTTCAATTTTATTCCTAAAATAAATTGATCTTTTCACAAATAGTTTCCATAATCAGGTGCGAAGCACCCCCTTCCAAGGCGGAAGATGGGGTTTTTCGCAAACAACGACCTGTTTTTTATCGCTATGGATATTTCTCTGAACACAGTGGAGCGCGGCGTGTGGCCGGTGATGCTCACCCCTTTTGACGACGAGCTGCGCATCGACACGACCGCGCTGGGCCACCTGACGGACTTTTATTTGAGCCACCCCATCGCGGGCCTCTTGGGCACCTGCTGGTCAAGCGAGACCAATTTTTTGACGTTTGAGGAGCTTCTGCAAGTCAACCGCGAGGTCGTGCGCCGCGTCAACGGCGCGGTGGCCGTCGGCGCGACGCCCCACGCGGGCGTCGGCCCCGTGCCGTCCCTGCAGGAGAGCGTGGACCGTCTTTTTGACACAGGCGTCGATTACGTCGTGCTCGTGGCGGCCCGCGTCGCCGCCGAAAACGAGAGCGAGGACGCATTGTGCGAACGCCTCGAAAACCTCAAGGGTGGTAAGTTCGGCATCTACGAATCCCCCTCGCCGTACCACCGCCTGCTCGCGCCCGAGACGATGCGGCGCATCGCCGCCTCGGGCCGTTTCTTTTTCCACAAAGACACCTCCTGCAACATCGACAAAATCCGCCCGAAGATCGCGGCGGTGCGCGGCACGCCCCTTCGTTTTTACAACGCCCACAGCCCATCGTTGCTCCAATCGCTGCAAGCGGGCGGCAACGGCTACTGCGGGATCGGCGCGAACTTCTTCCCCGACGTCTACACGCGGATGTGCCAGTGCGTCGCCAGCGACCCGGAACAAGCCGCGCAAGCCCAGTCATTTCTGGACAGCGTCGAATCGCTCGCGGGCACGGATTACCCCTGCAACGCCAAGGCCTACCTGCGCGCCACGGGAGTCAAGATGGGCACGGCCTGCCGCATCGACCGCACGCTCACGACGGACGGCGTCGCGGCCGTTGGCAAGCTGGTGGAAATGCACGAGCAGTTCACCCAATGCCTGTGTTAGAAATCTAAAGTACGAGCCATAAAAAGGACGCATGCCCCCATGCGTCCTTTTTTTGCGCGCCCGTTTTCCGGCGTTTCGACAGGCTGTTTGTTTTCCTACTTGCCCACCACCGCGTCTTCCGCGTCGCTACCCTGTGTCACCGCCGCCGTTTCGCCTGCGCTGCGGTCATAGGGCAGGGGATGCAGCACGCTCAGCCCGATCCGCCGATCCGGCGGCACCCGCTGCAACCAAGAGAGCAGCACGGCCGAAACCACCATGATAATGACGGCCCACGCCGAAACCCAATAGGCGTGAATCGTCGGGAAAACAATCGCCTCCATGGGAGTGTCGATAAGGTTCCACCCCATCAAAATGCTCGAAACTTTTTCCGTCACGCCCCAGTCCGTCAGCAGCGAGGAAAACGCATCCATCGCCCCTCGGTTCGCCAGCACCAGATAAACATTCGCCACAAACGCGATGGCGAACGCCTGCCAGAGCACCTTGCGGTTGGTGCGCACGGCAAACAGGCCCAGCAGGAAGAAGGCAGGCAGCACCCCGCCGATGAGCCCCGTCGCCTCCAGATAAAGATCCTGAAAACTCTCCTTCGTCGCCACGCTAAACCAGTAGCCGATCCCCAGCATGCACACCGTGGCCGCGGCGGTCATCACCTTTGCGGTGCGCGCGTAAAACACATCGGAACGCTTTTTAAAGAAGTAAGGCTTTACCAAATCCACCGTCGTGATTGTCGCAAAGGCGTTTAGCTGCGCGCTGATCGCCCCCATCGCGGCGGAGATGATGGCGGCGATCACCAGCCCGCTCAAGCCGTGCGGAATTTTTGTAAGAATAAAATGCGGAAACACGCTGTCCGCAGGAAGCGTCGCGACAACCGGATCGACGTTCACCTTGTAGTAGACAAACAGGGTCGTCCCGATAAAGAAAAAGAAAATCCACGTCGGTATGCACAGGAAGGAGCTGGACAACCCCGCCACCCGCGCCTCGCGCACGTTTTTCGCGGCGAGGTAGCGCTGGATCAACATCTGGTCGGTCGTGAAGGAGCTGATCCACTGCGCGAATCCGAGGATCAGCATCGTCCAAAACGTGCGGTCGTTCAGGTTCCACGCCATCGCCCCCATCCCGAATTTGTCGCTCTCCATGCCCGTCTTAAAAATCTCCGTCAGCCCGCCAGGAATCCCCCAGACCATGACGACCAGCGCGATCACCCCGCCCAGATAAAGAATGACCGCCTGAATCGCCTCCGTCCAAATGACAGCCTGCATCCCGCCGATGATAGTGTACACCGCGCAAAACACCCCCACGGCCGCCATGATCCACACCGGATGAATGCTCGAAAACATGCTCAGGGGAATGGACAGCAAATAAATGATCGACCCAAGCTTGATGGCGATCGCCAGCAGCGAGATCAGCGCGCAATACAACCGCGCCCCCGTCCCAAACCGCGCATGCAAATATTCAAACACGGTAGTGTAGGCGGCCCTTCGGTAAAACGGTACCAGCAGCCACACCGCCAACAGCGCGATCGGGATGATCGCCAAATTCGGCACCAGCATCCGCCAGTCCAAAATATAAGCGGCGGCCGGAAACGCCAAAAACGTCACCGAACTGATCTTCGCCGCCAGCATCGACAACCCCAGCACCCACGACGGCGTCTTGCGCTCGCCGATAAAATACCCCTGCGTCGTTTTCGTCGACCGCGCAAACCTCACCCCGATCAAAATCATGCCGGCAAAATAAACCAGCATAATGGCAATATCTATCGGGCGCAGGGCATTGGCATCAACGGCAGTCATCAGGAAAAACAAAAGGGGTAGGTTGGAGAAAGTCAGTTATTCGGGTTTCTTTAGGTAATAAGAAACTTAATAGAAATAAAATGAAACAACACTGAAAGACAACACTAAAATGAATCTTCCCGGAAAAACTGTGCCCATTTCCCTATATAGGAAAAATTAGCCAGAAACCCGCGCAAACCCGGATTTGAAATAAATCAATCTCTCCCGGACGCATCATCGGCGCACTCACTCCGGATATCTGACCTTATTTCGCACATCCCCTAGGCACGCGGATCGGGCATATCGCATCCGATTCCCGCTCGGCTTACGCCATAAATTTCATCTATTTCGTCTAATATTGAATAATTATGAATAACTGATAGTCGAAATGAATTATTTAAAAAATCGTAAAATGAAATTTTTGGATTGCGAGTGATCATAATTTTACGAGTATGTACATCAGCATAGGATATTTTGACTGTCTAGAATGCTAGACATCTCGCCACCGGCGCACGTCAGAGAAAGATTTCTGTCGACACAGTTCAGCCTCACCAAAAACAGTAAACATATCCAGCTCAATTCTTTCCCATTTTGTTCCTCAAAACAGCCATGCCATTATCTACAAAAATAATTACGGATGAGACGCTTATGATTGCTGGTTTGACATTATTTGTCACAGTAGCAGGTGTTGGTTTTAGTATTTGGAAGCACAATCATGATAAAACCCCTAATGTTTACATAGAGGAAGGACCTTTTAGCGAAAATTTTTCCAATTTAATGGGAGAAAAAATTAATGCCCAGATTCTTCGATTCGTCAACAAATGGACTTACGATGTTCAATTTTGCAGAATGTATTTGATGCCGAAAAAACGAAATACGAATAGCAAAGTGGAATTGCATGTCCTTAGGGTAAATAAAGAAATGAAAGGATCACAGAGTATTGGATTGATAACCTTTATATGGCCTTTTGGGAGTGAGGAGAAATTACGCGAATATCCTTATTGGGGGCTTGAATTAACCTCAGGGGATTTGATTGTTAAAAAACGAGCTCCTAGGGAAAAATTCCTGGAAATAGCCCGCCAGCGCGGCAGACGTTCCATAGGCTCTATGCCTCAATCCTCTGAATAGGAATAGCGGATTGGACTTTTTCTAAATCTTGGGTCAAACACGATCGGTCTGTTGAGGCAATAAACCTCATACAGCGCCGCGATTCCTGCGGCGGCTCCATAAAGACAAGTTCGCATATTCACATTACTACTGTAATGTGACTCTATTGCAAATTATTGATTAAGGTGTCGAAAATTCGCGCTTTTTCGTAAAAATAAAAAGTCCGCCCCCTCTTTTCATTCTCCGAGGGAAACGGGCTAAGTCATTGACCTTCAAACATTGGTGCTCGAGGCGGGGGTCGAACCCGCACGCCTTTCGGCACAGGATCCTAAGTCCTGCGTGTCTGCCAATTCCACCACTCGAGCATTAAGAAAACACCGAAATTTTGCCTCCTATTTTACCGCCAATACAACCGCCCCCGCGGCGATCAGCCCACCGCCGAGCATCGTTTGGGTTGTTAGCTTTTCTCCCAAAAACAACGCCGCGAAGACAAGCACAAAGACGACGCTGAGCTTGTCGATCGGGGCCACCTTCGAGGCCGGGCCCATCTGCAGCGCCCTAAAATAGCACAGCCACGAAAGCCCCGTGGCGACGCCGGAGAGTGCCAAAAACAACCACGTCTTTTTCGAAAAATCCTGAATGGCCGACGGCTTTGCCGCCATCACCGCCACGAGCCACGCGAACACCAGCACCACGGTCGTGCGCACGGCGGTCGCGAGGTTGGAGTCCACCCCCTCGACGCCCTTTTTGGCCAAAATCGCGGTCATCGCCGCGAATACGGCGGACAGCAACGCCCAGAAAAGCCACGAGTTCATCATAGGATTTGCGCGTGAAAACAATCCATTATTCAGGTAGCACGCGAAAACGCAAGGCCAGCTCGTACGTCTTGGACTGCAGTGAAAAGTTTTCCAGCACGCGGGCGTGGTCGTTGGCGGAGAGGCGTTGCACGCCTGTCGTCTCGCCTTCGGGGCCGTCGTCGAGCCCGTAGGTGTACCCGGCCCCGGCCAGTTCCGTCAGAATATAGCGGTCGTGGAACGCCTGCGCCCGCGCGCTTTTGCGCGGCTTCCAGCCGATGATGTCGACGAACTGTCCCCGCCGCAAAATCGGCGCGATCCCCTCGCGCATGTTGTCCTTAAACTTGCGCAGCACCACGCGCACGTTGGAGGCGTTGGTGTGATACTCGAAGCGCATGGGGAAATGCTGCTGCGCGTGCAGCACGTCGAGCATGCGTTGCAAGGGCCGCAAAAACCGCCCGCGCGGCACGCCGTCCGGCGTGGCGAAATAGGGGTCGACCAGCATCACGGTTTTGGAGTGGTTCAGCAGAAGCTCCACCGGCCGGATAAGCTCGGCGGCCTCGCGCGCGACGGTGCTGGTGGCGTCGCTGCGCCACAAGGGTTCCATGTCTGACACATCGTCCGCCAATATCACGCGCCGCGCCGATTCCGGGTTTTGCTCCGCCACGATCGCGTAAAACGGATGCCCGCCGTCCTGGCAGAGCAGGGCGTTTTTAAGGAAGGAAACACTCCCTTCATAATTACGCATATCCGGCGGCAGCATCCGGTGTTTGGCGCGCGAAAGATGCTCCACCATCCACGCTTTTTCCGTATCGCGCAGGGGCGATTCCTGAATGCGGTCGTACAACCGCGCCCGCCAGTTGTCGGGGTAGGCGGCGATCAGCCGCCCCTGTTCAAAGCTGAAGCCGAACAGCAGCCGCGCGAAACGGTCGCGGGAGGGTGTCAGGCAGGCGGGGTCGAGCGCGTATTCGTTCCACATAGGGTGTCGAAAAATATTTCGCCTTACGCGAACAATTCGCGGCCGCGCTCGGTGAAAAACCCGTCGGGCCAATGCGTCTCGAAATCGCCGTCGGCGGACAGCGGTATTTGCACCATCCGTGTGCCGTCCGCGTCGGCCTTGGCGTAGACGACCGAGATCATGTCGGGCGTGATTTTTGGCCACCCCTTCGGGTACGCGGGGTCGTTTTGGGACGCCTGCCGGACGCGCTTGAGCAGCCGCAGCATCAGGTGCTCGCTGTGCGTTTCGAGGATGAAACGGTTGCCGTGCGTGAGCGCGGATTTGATGAACACGTCGCCCAAATCGGCCTGCAGGGAGGGATGAATGTGCAGCTCCGGCTGCTCCACGATCACCGTCTGCGAGCGGCTCGCCGCCGCCAGCACCAAGACGGGCACCACCTGGCTCAACCCCACGCCCACGTCGCGGTGGCTCACCTCCATGCGGTTGCGCAAATCCACCATGGCCAGCTCGCTGCGGTGCGGCAAATCGGCGGCCCCGAGCGCGTTTTCCAAGGCGACCTCGTCCGTCTTCTTCATCCCGGGTAATTTGTCGGCCAGCCGCTTGGCCCCCGCGCGGATGTCGACAAAGCGGTTGAGCTTAAACTCATAACCGGTCTGCAAATGCTCTTTGCCCAAAAACGTGTTCACCTCCGCCCGCAGCGCGGCCTCGTCGCGCAACAGTTCCCACGCCCGCCCGCCGCCCGCCCGCCAGTTGGGGTCGGTGCGGTCGTTGAGCGAAAACCCGCGGTCGGGATACGCGCGCAAGGGCCCCAGATAAGAAAGACTGTGCAGATAATCGTTCACGCGCTCGGCGGCGGTGGAGACCAGCGCCTGAATCAAATGCGGCAGCGTCGCCTCGACGATCTCGACCCACGTTTGCCCCTCGGCCTTGCGCGCCTTTGCGCGCTTGGGGGCCTCGATTTCGACACGCTTGGGCAACAGCCGCCCGCCCGTCACATGCAGCCGCCCGCACATCGACTCGGCCGCCTGCCGGATGCGCCGCAAGTCGGCGGCGGAAGGAGTGGCACGCTCCACCTGCAGCCGCGCGATGCGCCTGAAAATTTCCTCAAACAGCGGGTGATCGATATTGAGATGCTCCAACGCAAATCCGGCGGGCCCCTCGTGCCGCGCTTTTAACAGCAACTGATGGTCGACCTCGAGCACATAAGTCGAGGCGATCGGGTCAGGCGTCAGATCCCGCGCGGTCGGCTTGGGGCGGCGGAAGGAAACCCCCGCGCAAAACCGCACGGCCTCCGGGAAGAACGTGCTCAACTGCGGGGTCTGCACCTCGAAGGCCAGCGAGAACGCGCTGCCCGCCTCGCGTCGGTAAACGACGTTGTCGAACCCGCCCAGATGCACGCTGTTGCCCGCGAGAATAGGGTTTACCACGTCCAGCTCCCCGGTAGTGGCCACATGGTGCGCCCACAATAGCGCGTGTAAAAAACTCGATTTCCCCACGCTGTTTTGCCCGAAAACCAGCGTGATCGGCCGCAGGGGAACGCGCTGCACAGCCCCGAACGCCTTAAAATGCCCGACCGTCATGCCCATGACGCCGGCGTTGGGAGCGGCGGCGTTTTCGGTGGCGAGGATGCCGCGCAACCCCTTCTCCTCGGCGTCGGTGAAGGTGGCGTCCTCGTCCACGCAGCGCAAATCCCCGCGCTGTTTGAGAAACGCCTGAAATCCAGGCACGCTCATGCCGAGCTCGGCGGCCAGTCGGGTCAGTGTTTTCGACATGCCATGAGTCTACCCATTTGGAAGTCCGGCGCAACCCTAGGCTGTGTCTTATTTATTGAATTCCCTAAGAGTGAAAATTCTGCCAAGATAACCGATTACCATCATGAGCGAAGAAAAGACACAGGAGACTCCCGTCGACAACTCGAACGACCTGTTTGCGGTTCGTTTGCAAAAGCTCGAAGAGATGCGAAAAGCGGGCAAAGACCCTTTCGCCGCCAACTGGGAGCAGTCGCACACCAGCAAGGAGGCGATAGCCCTGTACGAGTCCGACGTCGCCCCGCGCGAGGTGGAGGGCCACCTGCCCGAGGGCGTGGAAAGCCCGACCGTTTCCGTGGCGGGCCGCCTGACGGTTTTCCGTGTGATGGGCAAGGCCAGCTTCGTCAAGATTCTGGACCGCGACGGGATCATCCAGCTCTATTTCAAAAAAGACGTCGTGGGCGAGGAAGCCTACAACGCGTTCAAAAAACTCGACGTGGGCGACATCATCGGCGCGCGCGGCACGCTGTTCAAATCGAAGACGGGCGAAGTCACGGTGCGCGTGACGGCGTTCGACCTTCTTTCCAAAGCCCTGCGCCCCCTGCCGGAAAAGTGGCACGGCCTCAAGGACGCCGACCAAATCTACCGCCAACGCTACCTCGACCTCATCGTCAACCCCGAGTCGCGTGAGCGCTTCGTCAAGCGCAGCGCCATTTTGCGCGAGATCCGCACATTCCTGTGGTCGCAAAAATTCGTCGAGGTGGAGGTTCCCATTTTGCAGGGCATCGCGGGCGGGGCCGCCGCGCGCCCCTTCATCACGCACATGAACGCGCTGAGCTGCGACTTTTTCATGCGCATAGCACCCGAGCTTTACTTGAAGCGCATGCTCGTGGGCGGGTTCGACCGCGTGTTTGAAATGGGCCGCGTCTTCCGCAACGAGGGCATCTCCCGCCGCCACAATCCGGAATTCACGATGCTGGAAGTCTACCAAGCTTATTCGGATTTCCGCGGCATGATGAAGCTGATCTACGACCTCGTCCAGCACCTGTGCAAGACGGTCTTGGGCGGCAACACCCGCATCCCGCGCGCCGACGGCGGCGAGATCGAGCTGGGCGGCAAGTGGCGCGAGGTCTCGTACCGCGAACTCGTCATCGAGGCCACGGGCGACCCCGACTGGTTCTCCCGCACCAAGGCCGAGAAACTCGCGGCCTGCGAAAAGATGGGGATCGAAGTCAACCCGGCCTCGGAGGACTTCGCCGTCACGCAAGACGTGTACGAAAAGCGCGTGGAACCCTCCCTTATCCAGCCGACCTTCGTCACGCACATCCCGCGCGAATTGTGCCCGCTCGCCAAGCTGACGCAGAACGACAACGGGACATTGGACGTCTTCGAACTGTGCATCAACGGGCAGGAAGTGGCCCCCGCCTATTCCGAGCAGAACGACCCGCTCCAACAGCGCGAGATGCTCGAAAAGCAAGTCGGCGAGGAGAAGCAGAATTTGGACGAAGATTTTCTGGTCGCGCTCGAGCACGGCATGCCCCCCGCGGGCGGCATGGGCGTTGGCATCGACCGCCTTGTCATCCTGCTCACGGGAGCCGCGAGCATCCGCGACGTGATCCTCTATCCCGCGCTCAAACCGGCATCCAAAGACTAACTTGTATTCACTGTGCCCTGGCCGCTGTATCTGGCGTTGAAACAGCTCTTCCCCACGGGGAGGAAAGTCTCGTTCTTCGCCGTGATGTCGGTGCTGGGCGTCGCGCTCGGGGTGGCGGTGCTCCTGTGCGTCTCGAGCGTGATGAACGGCTTCGGCAAGGAGATCCGCGAAAAGCTCGTCGAGGTCAACGGCCACCTGCAAGTCTACGGCGGCGGCATTTTGGACAATCCCGAGGCCATCGCGGCGAAGCTCGCGCAAGACCCGCAAGTGGCGGGGGCAACCCCGCTGTCCGAAGGCGTCGTGATGATCCAGCACGGCAACCGCCCCTCGTTCCCGGGCGTGCGCGGGCTCGATCCCGCGACGTCGGAAGGCGTCATCCCGCTGAAAAAATACATGGTCGCGGGCAGTCCCGACGACGTGGACGATGACTCCGTTTTGCTCAGCTCCCAGCTCGCCGCCACGCTCGGGGCTTATCCCGGCGCGGAGGTGGACATGTTCACCCCGCTCATGCTCGACCGCCTGAAAAAGGACGAGGTGCTCCTGCCGCGCACCCTGCGCGTGGCGGGCATTTTTGAGACGGGCTGGTCGCAGGTCGACGCCAACACGGCGATCGTCACCCTGCGCCTGATGCGCGAGCTCTACGGCCTCGGCGACGGCGCGCACAAAATCGCGGTGAAGCTCAAAGACACCGGGGCCGACATGGCCACGGCGGCCCGCGCGGCGGAGCGCTTCAACACGGAGGTTTTGACGCCGCCGCTCACCGCAATGCCCTGGATGGACGGCAACCGCGAATTTTTAGGCATCCTTTTGCTCGAAAAAACGGTGATGGTGTTCATCATGTTTTTGATTCTGGTCGTCGCCGCTTTTTCGATCATGACGTCGCTGCACACCTCCGTCGTGCGCAAGACGCGCGAGATCGGGCTGCTCGGCGCGCTCGGGGCCC
>JAVBTG010000063.1:0-16818 GCA_031556275.1 Opitutales bacterium | reverse complement strand
ATTCCACCCCGAAGTCCAAAGCCCCCCCCCCAACGCCCACCACCTCTTCCCCCCCTTCGTCACAGCAGCCTGGGAACATCAAAACCCGGCGTAAGGTCAAAACTCCCGCCCCCCTCCCCCCAAAAAACCGGCCTGCGGGCCGCTTTTTTGCACCCATTCGCCATTGGGGACATGCGAACCTATTCCCCTACTATTCCGCTTTGCCGTCCGCCTCCGGGTCAGGCACATCGTAATTGACGATTTCATCCTCGAAGCGCAACACTAACACCACGCATTCTCCTTCGTCGTCCCAAAAATATTTGCCGACATCTTCGTCGTCCCATACATCTTTGGCCAAGGGCAACGTATGGGCGGGGTCGTCGAAATGCCGTGGCTGCACGGGATTGTTTTCCTCCCATGCATCAAAACGCGCCAGCCATTTTGTCGTCTCTCGCTCCTCGTAGGGAAGCTTGTCCTGTTCCTCGTTCCATTTCCTGTCTTTCTCCTTATGCTCCGCCCATTTCCGTTCCCATTTCTGGCCCTGTTCGGAATCCCCCCAGTACCCTTCTGGATTTTTTTTATACCAATCCCTCCTCTCGGCTTCTTCCTGCTTTTTATCCCTTTGCCATTGCCGTCTTTCCTTTCCAGTTAGATAGAATGGCGGCAGTGTCTGCATGGCGCGTTGCGCGATGCTATAGTCGGGACCTTCTATTTCCGGGCGATTGGAAATGTCAATCATAGGCATATATCTGCCTGCATCTTCTATTATTTCCACAGGATATTTTAGCCATGCGTCCCAAAAATGCTTGCCAACATCTTCTCGGGTATAAAAGTCTTTAATGGGCGGCAAATTTTCCGGATTTTCAGATTGGTTCATAGTTCCTCCAGTTCGACGAGTAAAACTTCAACGCTCCCCCATGTGGTTTTTATATTGTGTGGCTCTTGCTTTATCACACGATATTTCGATCTCCTTATCAAGAACTCCTGCTCATTTTTGTGTTCCGGCAATAGGCGCGTCTTGTCCTTCGCCGTGTTCTGCGCGAAGTACTCCCGCACATCCACCGCACTTTGCTTGGAATGCACCTTTAACAATATCTTGTTTTCCTTGGAAAGAAATTCTTTTCGCGTGGCCGAATTGAAATCCGGCGTGGCACTTTCCGCAAAATATTCAAATTCATAAACGCCTTTTGCAATTTTCTTTTTAAATTTGGCAAAATCATCGGCGTCCATCGACATACCTTTTAGCAAATGCACATTCTCACCCTTCATGTGCTGCAATATAATGTCCATCTCCTTGCTATAAACAAAATCGCGGCTCGTCTTCCCGCGGGACAAATCCTTATGCCGCCTCCCATCGCTCGACCAAGCGTTAAAAGCCCGGATAGCGGGATCATTCGGGTTTTCCATTTTCCATCGTATAAGGTCGTGCTGTGTGTAATCTTTTCTTCCCTCGTTCGCCACCCTTTCTGAAATCCGTTTTCGGGGAACCGCGCCGTCAAACGACTTCGCCGCCTCGGCGTTTTTTCCCTTGGCCCCCATCTTGACGCCAGAGCCCTCCGCTTCCAAACGAATACCACCATTTCGGCCCATTTTCATTTCAAGACGCGCGTCTATCTGAGCGCTCTCTTCCGGAGAAAAAAGACGAACATCCTTTCCATCGACGGATCGCCCAATCCATTGTCCGCTCTCGTCGCGCACGCATATCCCGTCTTTCGTCGCCACCCTCCGTCCTGCAAGATTCCCCTGCGCATCACGCACTTCATCCAGAATGGCATCCCCCGCCTTCAGCCCTCGTGTCTTTTCGTCCGCCCGCAAGAGATTCGCGTGTTTTGCCAACAACTCATCTCTGCGCGCCAATTCCCCCACCGCTTGTTTGAACCCGGCCGCCCCTCCGAACTGCGACAAAATCTGCACCTCCTCTTTTTTGGCCGCGCTCAGAAACGCGCGTTCCTCAGGCATCAAATTTGTCTCTAAAAAACGTCCGTTCTTCGTGCCGCGCATTTGGGCAATTTCAATATCTTTTCGTATTTGCGAAAGCCGTTGCGCCGCTTCTGTGGCATTGGAAACTTTTATTCCGGGCCTCGCCATGCCGGAAAATTCCATTCCCAAATTCACCGCCGACAACACTCCCATCGGCGTCAGCGATTCGTCCATGCGCTCCGTCACCTTGTGCCACACTTTTCCGCCGTCCAGATCCTCGTTTCTTCCGATCTGCACCCCCACTTCCTCCACGGCGGCCATCCCGCCCATCGACGCGACATTTGCCGCAAATCCAACCGCGCTTTTTCCACTAAGCTTCGCCAAAGCCCTCAAAACACGCGGGTCCTTCAACGCGCCCTCCAATGCTTCCATCCCCAAATTCCCCAGCATTTTTTTAACCACCGGAATCCGTGTCACGATTCCCATCTGCAATCCGGCGTACGGCACCGCCAACAACGCCGCCAATTCGCCCGCCCGCTCCTGGGTCACGCCCGCATCGCGCAACGCGCAATACAGCGTGCCCACGCTGATCATGTAAGTGTTTTCATAAACCCCCAACGTAAAACCGGCCACGCCCCCTGTCACCGCGCCGCCCATCGCTCCGACAGCCGTGCCCGCGCCCGGCACCACACTACCCGCACCCCCACGCAACACCGTGCCAAAGATTTCACAACCCGCAACAAAACACCCTCTGTTTCGACGTTTTAAGTCCCTGATTTTGCCCGATTTACAGACATAATGGCGGTTTTTGCACAACTTATTCACAACCCGCAACAAATTATACATCAATCATTTACATTCAAAATCCCCCAAACACCCCCTGTCTTGTTCCCTTCAATGCTACCCGCGCGCCATTCCTCCGAGGGGAGCCGCCCCGCAGCCCTTTATTTTCCTGCCCCAAACGGCCATTTAACCCCGGACATGCCCCCCAATTCAAGCTTGGGTTTGCGTCCGCTTTCTGAAAAAATCAGAGTCGATTTTCGATTTTTAAAAAGTCCCACCATGAACTACCTGCTTTTCTCCCCCATTTACCAAGAGCGCATCTGGGGCGGCCACACCTTTGAAACCGCCCTCGGGCGCACCCTCCCCGCCGACCAACTTATCGGCGAGAGTTGGGAAATCGTCGATCGCCCGGAAGCCCAATCCGTCGTCTCCAACGGCCTGCAAAAGGGCAAAACGATCCGCGCGCTCATCGAGGAAGACCCCAAGGGGCTGATGGGCCCGACGTGGGACGCCCAAAAACCCTTCCCCATCCTCGTCAAGTGGCTCGACGCCCAAGACCGCCTGAGCCTGCAGGTGCACCCGCCCAAGGAAGTGGCCACCGCCCTCGGCGGCGAGCCCAAGACGGAAGTCTGGTATATCGCAGGCGCCTCCCCCGACGCGGCGGTCCTCGCGGGCCTAAAGCCCGGTACCACCCGGGAAAATTTCGAAGCCGCCCTCAAGGACAACTCGGCGGAAAAACTCCTGCACCGCTTCCCCGCCAAAGTCGGCGACTGCCTGTTTGTCCCCTCCGGCCGCGTCCACGCGATCGACGCGGGCTGCCTGATCCTCGAAGTCCAGCAAAACTCCGACACCACCTACCGCGTCTACGACTGGGGGCGCGTCGGCTTGGACGGCAAGCCCCGTGCCCTGCACGTCGAAGCCTCCCTGAAGTCGATCCATTGGGACGACACAAACCCCGATTTCCAAACCCCCAACGGCGCCCCCGAGCAAACCTTCGCCGACGCCCCCGAATTCCGCCTCAAATGCCTGCGCCTGAAAGACGGCGAGACAGTGGCCTTCCCCGACAACCAAGAACCGCGCCTGCTCGCGGTCGTCGACGGCGCGCTCGAGGAAACCCTCGCAGGAGGGCTGCTCAAAAAGGGCGACAACGCCCTCTTGCCCTACAACAGCGCCTTCGCCTTGCGCGCCACCGGCAACGCCGTGATTTTGGTGACCGATCGCTTTGTTTGACATCGGGTTTTCTACATATCAGAGTAACCCCAACGCCATGTACCAGCTCAACTTCAGCGACCAGAGCATGGGCGAGCTCAACCGGCTCACCCCCGAGGCCCAGATGCACCTGTTCGAGACGATCAGCGCCCTTACGCCCGACGATCTGGAAAACCCCACCCAAAAGGGCCTGAAAACCTTTTCGCGCGACGGCCGTGTCTTCTACCGCCTGCGCGCGGGCGATTTCCGGATCTACTTCGAGCTGCAGGAGGGCGCGCTGTACGCCCACTACATCCTCCAGCAGCATTCCGTGGCGGACTTCGTGTTCCGCACGGGCCTCCCCGTCACCGAGGAAACGCTTGAGCAGCACCCCTCGTTCTGGGACTACCTCGAAAGCCTCCATAAATAAATTTTTTCCTCCGACATGCCCGACAACGAACAGCCCCCCTTGGTGGCCGGCAAATATAAAAACGCGCACGAAGCCAGCCGCATCTACCTGCTGCCCAACCTGTTCACCGCGGGCAACATGTTTTTTGGCTTTCTTTCGATCATTTTTTGCATCAAAGCCCGCTACGTCGCGGCGGACGACGTTCAGTCGGCGGCCTTCTACACGCAGGCGGTGGCCTGCATCCTCGGGGCCTTCCTGTGCGACGCGCTCGACGGGCGTATCGCCCGTCTAAGCAAGCGCGAATCCCTCTTCGGCCTCGAGTTCGACTCGATCGCCGACATCGTGTCCTTCGGCGTCGCCCCGGCGATGATGGTTTTCTTCCTCATCCTCGCCCCCGAGCAAGGCTACGAATTTTTCACCCAAATCGGCTGGGTGATAGGATTCATCTACCTGCTGTGCGTGGGCGTGCGCCTGGCCCGCTTCAACGTCATCACCCACCCGCTGCTCCCCAAAGACGAAAGTGTCCCCAAAACAAAGGACTTCATGGGCCTGCCCTGCCCGGCGGGCGCGGGCATGATCGCGTCGTTGGCCCTCGTGCTGATCGACAAAGACCTGCGCTCCCTCGCCATCTTGCTGCCCATCTTCATGTTGCTGATCGCGGTCCTCATGGTCAGCAACATCCCCTACCCCAGTTTTAAACACATCGACTGGAACACCCAGACGCGCGCGCGCTCCTTCATCCTCTTGGTCATCCTCATCCTGATCTGCGCGATTTTCCACAAATACGCCTTCGCCGTCATTTTCCTAGGCTACATCTCCTACGGCCTGATCCGCTACGCCCACCGCTCGTGGTTTCGCAAAAAGATCCCCGGACAACCCACATTCCCCGAAGTCGACCCCCACGACACTTTTTAATTGAGAGCAGGCAGCTGGCGCTGGGTGATAGGGCATTTGGCAAACGAAAGGCCTCGTATCCACCCGCGAAAAATCTCCGATTTTTCGCGTTCCCGCTGTAAAAATGGGCCGTGGCTGCGTTTGCGTCGGGTCAAACAGGGGGGCAGTAAGCGTCGTACGGCACCCCCTGTCTGCCCCTCCTTAAACTTCGCCACGGCCCATTTTTCCTGCGCGGGAAAGTCGGGCGTGGCTAAAAAGAGTGCCGTTTTGTTTTTATAAAAAACAACGCAACTATTTAATTATAATTTGATTAAATAAATTTATTTTTTAAAATTTGAAAAAACGCCTTAAAAACAAAAAAAACGCCGCGCGAAAAATTCACGCGGCGTTTTTTATAAACCCATTTCGCCTACATCCGCTCCAGCGGCTCCAACCCCAGCAGCCGCATCCCCGCCTCCAAGACGGTGAGCGTGCGGCGGCACAGCACGAGGCGTCGGGCGCGCTCGCCCGCGTTTTCAGTGAGCACCTTGTTGGCGTTGTAAAAAGACGAAAACTGCCCGGCCAGCTCGTACAGGTAAGTGCACAGCAGATGAGGGCGCAGGTCTTCGACCGTGGCGTCGAGCATGGAGGGAAAGGCGATCAATTTTCTGGCCAGCGCGATCTCCTCCGCCGTCTCAAACGCGCTCGCGCCCGTCTCGCACGTGGCGTCGTCGGCGTCCAGTCCGGCCTTGCGCAAAATAGAATGGATGCGCGCCCCGGCGTAGAGCAGGTAAGGGGCGGTGTTGCCCTCGAAAGCGAGTAGCTTGTCCCACGAAAATACATAGTCGCCCGTGCGGTTCTGGGAAAGGTCGGCGTAGCGCACGGCGCCCACGCCCACGCTCTCGGCGATTTTCGCGCGTTCTTCGGCGGAGAGGTCGGGGTTCTTTTCGGCCACGATTTTTTCGGCGCGGTCAACGGCCTCTTGCAAGAGCGCCTTCAACTTCACCGGATCCCCGCTCTTGGTTTTGATGGCTTTTCCGTCTTCGCCCAAAATCGTGCCGAACCACACGTGGCGCAGGCACGGCAGCGCATAGCCCTTTTTCGCGAACCATTTTTGCGCCGTCAGAAAAAGCTGCTGGAAATGATCCTGCTGGCGGCCGTCCGTCACATAGACAATCTCGTCGGCGTTGAAATGCTCGCGGCGGTAAAGCACGGTCGCCAAATCCGTCGAGCCGTAGTTCGACGCGCCGTCCGCCTTGCGGATGATGAACGGCTGCGAAGGCTCGGCGGTGCGCGCGAAACGCGGATGATCGTCATGCCAGACAATCAGCGCGCCTTTGTCTTCCTCCGCCAGCCCGACATCCTGCAGCTCGCGGTAAACGCGCTCCACCTTGTCGCGGTAAAAAGACTCCCCGAGCGTCACGTCGATCGTGATGCCGAGCTTTTTATAAATCTCTTCGCACGCCTTCATGGAGAGGGCGTTGATCTTTTCCCAGAGCGCCGTATTTTCCGCGTCGCCCTGCTGCAACCTGACGAGCTCCTGCCGCGCGGCGTCGGCGGTGGCGGGGTCGGCCTTCGTCAGGGCCGAGCCTTCCTTGTAAAGCCGCTCCAAATCCTCGATGGCGTCGGGCCCGGCCTTGTCGAGGTCGAACCCTGCGCGCTTGATGCCCAAAATCAAAATCCCGTAATTGGTGCCCCAGTCGCCGATATGGTTGTCGCGCACCATGTCGGCCCCGCAAAATTGGAGCAGCCGCTGGATCGCCTCGCCGATCACCATGGGCCGCAAATGCCCCACGTGCATCTGCTTGGCGGTGTTGGGGGAGGGGAAGTCGATGACGATCTTTCGCCCCTTGAAGAGCGCCCCGGCAGCCTGCGCGAAGTCGGCCTGCGTGCGATAGGCCTCCAGCCAGCGCAGCAAAAACTGCGGCGTGAGCTTAAAATTCAAAAACCCTGGTCCCGCCACTTCGAGCGTCACGAGATTCTCGTCGAGCTGCGGGCGCAGCGCGTCGGCCAGCGCGTCCGCCAGCGCGCGGGGGTTTTGCTTGCGGCTCTTCGCCCAGCCGAGGACGCCGTTCGCCTGAAAGTCCGCGTGGCGCGGGTCGGACGGCTTTACCGCGGGCGAAAACGCCGCGCCGAAGTCCGGCAGCGTCGCGGCGATCTGCCGCAGTTTTTCGTCGAGCGCGCGTGCGATGTGAAACCAAATATCCATCCCACAAGCCGAAAGCCCCGCCCCCTTTTCGTCAAGAAGTTTTTACCACACTTCCGTTGTTTTTCGTTGCACATGCGGTGTCGATGCAAACAATAAAGGGCGATGAAAGACCCCGCGATCGACGCCCTGCTGGTCCTCCAAACCCACGATCTGCGAAAGATTGCGCTGGAGGCCCGCATAGCGGAGGGGCCCAAACTCCTAGCCCAGTTCGACGCCAAAGTCGCCCAGGAAAACGCCGACTTTGAGGCCAAGAAAAAAATCCTGTCAGACCTAGAGCGCGCCCGCGCCGACTTGCGCACCCAACGCAGGACGGTGGAGGCCCAGACCGCCAAATACAAGACCCAGCAGGCGGAGGTGCGCAAAAACGAGGAATACCAAGCCCTCACCAAGGAAATCGCCAAATCTGAGGCCGAGTCAGGCGAAATGGAGACGCAGGAACTCGACCTGCTCTTTCAAATCGACACCGCCACGACGCAGCTTGAGGAAGACAAAAAAGCCCACGCCGAACGCCTCAAATTCCTCGACGGCCTGAAGGAGAAGCAAACCGGCGAAATCACCGAATTTGAAAAGGAACTCGCCGTCGAATCCGCCGCCGCGTCCGAAGCCGCCAAGGCCGTCTCCCCCGAATATTTAAAAGCCTACGATCAAGTGAAGGGGCTGGGCAAACGCCCCCCCTTCGTCGCGCCCATCCAAAACCACATCTGTTCCGGCTGCCACATCCGCGCCTCCGGCAGCGATGTGGCCGACTCCAAAAACGCCCCCACCAAGCCGGTCTTCTGCGGCAACTGCGCCCGCATGGTCTACGCTATCGAGTAAACACGCCCCGTTGTCTTGAGAAAAACGCGTCCCACCCTATATTGAAAGGCATGAACGCAACCTCCCGCCGGCATTTTTTAAAGACGCTCTGTCTTTCCGCGTGCGTATTGATCTTGGCCCCCCTGTCGGCCCGCGCCACCCGCAAACCCGCACCCCCAAAAGTTTCGCCCAAAGACGACTGCCCCTATTGCGGCCGCCCTCATTGCCGCACAAACTGAATTTGCCGCAAGCGGTTTGACTTGCCTGCGCAGAAACAGCCCGCTACCGTGGAACCTCGACTGGTTCCTGAGCAAAGGCCTTCGCTCGGGGTGTAAACAACCCCGAGAGGAAAGTCCGGACACCACAGGGCGGGATTCCGCGTGAAAACGCGGGCCGTGCGGGCGACATCCCGCATGGACGGACAGTGTCACAGAAAACAGACCGCCTCTTTCGGGAGGCAAGGGTGAAAAGGCGGGGTAAGAGCCCACCGCGCAGGCAGCGATGTCTGCGGCACGACAAACCCAATCCGGTGCAAGGCAAAATAGGGGATCGGGCGGCCCGTCCAACGATCCCGGGTATGCCGCACCCCCGCGAGGGGGGACGCCGCCGCAAGGCGCCGTCAGAGGAATGAAGGCCGCTCCCTTCGCCGCGAGGCGGGGGAATGCACAGAATCCGGCTTAGCTCAGGAACCAGTCTCCTTCCCGCGGATCTTTTCGCTTCTGGCTGCGTTGCTGCGGAAAAATTCGACCGGAGCAGTAGCGCTGCTACAGCCCCGCCCGAATTTCCCCTTGCGCCTTGCCAGAACCAAAAATCTCTCGCGGGAAGCCCCGTGTATTCTAACCCGGGCGTGGCTCTGCACTCGACTCACTGCGCCTGCGGCGCAGCGTATGTTAATATATGAAAGCACACCACAGCCCCCGCTTAGATTCTACCAGCCTTTCCCGCGTTGGGAAAATCGGGCAATACTGCGTTTTTCGTCGCTGAAGCAGGGGAGCAGTAAGCGTCGTACAGTCCCCCTACTTCAGCTTCCTCAAACTTCGTCTTGCCCGATTTTAACCGCGGGAACGCGGATTTTCGGAGAAAATTCGCGCCGAATCCCGCCGCACCCTCCCGCCGCCCCCATGCTCTCCCGCCCAGCGCCAGCTGTGTTAATGAGTTTTTTCGCTTGTCGACCGAGGGGGAGATAAGCTAACGTGTATCCTTTCATCATTTTCGTTCCATGCAAAAGACCAAAAAATCCATCGCCAAGCGCTACAAGCTGACCGCCTCGGGCAAGATCATGCGCCGCACTCCCGGTCGTCGCCACCTGCTGACCGCCAAGACCTCGCAGGCCAACAGCCGCGCGGGGCTCGACAAGCAGGTCGCCAAGGGCCAGGCCCGCGCCATCAAGAAGGCGTTGCCCCACGTCTAATCGAATTTTCGCGCGTTCGGACGGTGACTCATAGGCGACCGTCCAGCCGCACAGACACACAACTCCTACGAAAGTAAAAACATGCCTCGCGTAACCAACGCCCCCGCGACGAAAGCCCGTCGCAAACGCATCCTCAAGCGCGCCAAAGGTTTCTTTGGCAACAAGTCACGCCTGTACCGCTACGCCAAGAACGCGGTCGCCCGCGCCGAAGTGTACGCCTACCGCGACCGTCGCTCCCGCAAGAGCGAGTTCCGCGCCCTATGGATCGCCCGCATCAACGCCGGCGTTCGTCCTTTCGGTCTGTCCTACAGCCGCTTTATGGAAGGCTTGAAAGCCGCCAACATCGAGCTCGACCGCAAGACGATCAGCGAGATGGCCATCAACGACGAAGCCGCGTTCAACGCCCTCGTCGAGACGGCGAAAAAGGCCCTCGCCGACAAGGCCAAGAAATAGCGAAAGAACAGGCATTTTGCCGCCCGCGCCCCCAAGCGCGCATTTGACGGAGGTTTTTGCCCATTCACGGCGGAAACCTCCGTTATTTTTTTTGGGGCTTTGCTTGCGGGGTGGCGCGTTTTTTTTTAAGCTGGAACATTATTTTATGGAATCCGTTTTGCAGGAAATTCTGAAAGAGGCGCAGGCGCAGGCCCCCGCCCTGAAAACACGGCCCGAATTCGAGGCGTTCAAAGCCGCCTACGTCGGCCCCAAGGGCAAATTGACGGCCCAGATGAAGCTGCTGGGCAAAGCCACCCCCGAGGAGCGCCCCGTCTTGGGCAAGCTCATCAACCAGACCAAGCAGGGGCTGGAGGCCGTTTTCGCCGACACGCTTGCCCGGCTCGAAACAGCGGAAATCACGGCGCGCTTGGGCGATCCCATCGACCCCACGCTCCCCGCCAACGAGGCCGAGGGCGGCACGTCCCACCTGCTCACGCAAGTGCGCGACGAGGTGGTCAGCGTCTTTCGCAAGATCGGCTTCGTCGTCGCCGAGGGGCCGGAGCTGGAAACCGAGTGGTTCACCTTTGACGCCCTGAACACCCCGAAGGAGCACGCCTCGCGCGACGCGCAGGACACGTTTTACCTGCCGGAAAACTTCGCCTCCGCCACCGTCAAGCCGCGCGGTTCGGAGCGCTATTTGCTGCGCTCGCACACTTCCACCGTGCAGATCCGCACGATGCTCCAGCGCAAGCCCCCGATAGCCGTCATCGCGCCCGGCCGCTGCTTTCGCCGCGACACCAGCGACGCCACGCACAGCGCGAACTTCCACCAAGTCGAGGGCCTCTACGTCGACGAGCGCGTGACGATAAAAGACTTAAAGGCCGTCCTTGATTTCCTCGTGCGCGAGGTGCTGGGCAAAAACTTCAAAACCCGCCTGCGCCCGAGCTTCTTCCCCTTCACGGAACCGAGCTTCGAGCTCGACGTGATCTCGCCGGATTTCGGCAAGCTCTCCAACCGCTGGCTCGAAATCGGCGGCTGCGGCCTCGTCGACCCGGCGGTCTTCGCCGCGTGCGAAGTCTCGCCGAAAAAGTGGAGCGGCTACGCCTTCGGCTTCGGCCTGGAGCGCATCGCGATGCTGCGCACGGGGCTAGACGACATCCGTCTGCTCTACCAAAACGACCTGCGCCTCTTGCGCCAGTTCGCCTGATTTTTATCGTCCGTAAATTTTTTTTGAGTCATGAAGATTTCCTACAACTGGCAGTCCCGCCTCGTCGATACGGAGGGCCTCACCCCCGAGATGCTCGCGGAAAAACTGCCGCTGATCGGCTTGGAAGTGGAGAGCGTCGAGTCCACAGGTCTGCCCCCGTTGCCCCACATCGTGGTGGGCGAGATTTTAGAGAAACAGCCGCACCCCAACGCCGACAAACTCTCGGTGTGCCGCGTGCAGACAAGCCCTGACAGTGAACCGCGCCAGATCGTCTGCGGCGCCAAAAATTTCAAAGTCGGCGATCGCGTGCCGGTCGCGCTCCCCGGCGCCGTGATGCCCGGCGGGTTCGAGATCAAAGAGGCGGCATTGCGCGGCGTCGACTCGGCGGGCATGATGTGCTCCGCCCGCGAGCTGGGCATCAGCGAGGACCACGAGGGCCTGCTTATCCTGCAAAACAACCCGGCCGTCGGCACCCCCGTCAACGACCTCTTCGGCGCGGGCGACACGGTGCTGACGCTCGAACTCACCGCCAACCGCGGTGACTGCCTTAGCCACATGGGCCTCGCCCGCGAAGTCGCGGCGGCCTTCGGACGAAAAATTAATTTTTCCGACATAAAAACATCGCCCGCCGTCGCCGAAAAGCCCGCGCCGTCCTCGCTCGTTTCGGAGGTTTCTTTGGAATCGCCGAACTGCCCCTACTACACGGGCTGGAGCGTGCGCGGCGTAAAGGTCGCCCCGAGTCCCGACTGGCTGCAGCAGGATTTAAAAGCCATCGGTCTGCGCCCCATCAACAACGTGGTCGACATCACCAACTGGGTGATGCACGAGACGGGGCAGCCCCTGCACGCCTTTGACGCCAAAAAAATAGGCGGCGGCAAAATAATAGTGCGCCAAGCTTCCGAAGGCGAAAAAATCACGACCCTCGACGGCAAGGAACGCGCCTTGACGCCCTCCATGCTCGTCATCGCCGACGCGCACAAACCGCTCGTCGTCGCCGGGGTGATGGGCTCAATCGACGCCGAGGTGGACGCCTCGACGACGGACATCTTTTTGGAATCCGCCTGGTTCAACCCCGGCAACGTGCGCTTCACGGCGAAGTCGCTCGGCCTTTCGACCGACAGCTCCTACCGCAACGCGCGCGACGTGAACCCGCAGATGACGGCACCGGCAGCCCGCCGCGCCGTCGACCTGATTGTCGAGCTCGCGGGCGGCGCGTTCGAAGGCCCGGGCGTCGTCGTCGGCCAGCCGCCGCGCGGCGATGTCGACGTGGCGATATCGGGCGACATCGTGCGCGAGCGCCTCGGCTTCGACGTCGACGACGCCTGCATAAAATCCGTCTTCGCCTCGCTCGGCTTCATCGTGAAGGACGCGTCCGAAGGCTGGATCGTCACCGTCCCCGCCTTCCGCGCCGAAGTCACCCGTCCCATAGATTTGGTCGAAGAATTTTTACGCATTTACGGCACGGACAAAATCCCCGATTCCATCGTCTGCGTTCCCGCCATCGAGCAGGACGACGACGTTCTGGTGCCCACGCTCACCCGCGCCCATTCCCTCATGGTGGGGCAGGGATTTTCGGAGTGCATGCACTACACGATTGTCGACGGCGAAGATATCCGCACATGGTTTGAAAAAGAGGGCGGCGACGGCCTGCGCTTGGACAACCCGTTGACGGTCGACCAAAGCCACCTGCGCCCGAGCCTCATCCCCGGCCTATTGGGCGCGCTCGCGCTCAACCGCAACAACGGCAACGACCCGCGCCGCCTCTTCGAGACGGGCCGCGTCTTTCGCGTGCGCCAAGACAAGAAAGTGTCGGAACTTGTGTCGGTCGCTTTCGTGATGCCGCAGGGCTCAACCGCCCGCACGTGGCAGCCGCGCCAACAGCCCGACTTTTACACCGCCAAGGGCCTGATATCGAAACTAGCACTATGCGCGGGAGTCCCCGAGCGCACCTTGTTCTTCGAGCCGCTGCAGGCGGCCAGCTGGCAGCAAGACCACAGCGCTGGCGCGGGCTCTTGGCAGCGCGACGGCTGGCAGGTGCGCGTGGGCCTCGTCCACATGGGCCTCTCCAAACAAGCGGGTATCGACGACCCGGTGCTGGCCGGAGAACTCGTCTTCAGCGCCGACTTTTTGAAGCGTAAAAAATCAGCGTCCCGCTATCAAAAATTCTCCTCCTTCCCGCCCTCCACGCGCGACATCGCGCTGGTCGTGGACAAGACGGCAACGGCCGAGTCCGTCCGCAAAGATTTGACGAAAGCCGCCCGCGCCGCGGTGGGCGACGCCTTCGCGCTCGAGCGCGTCGACCTCTTCGACGTCTACGCGGGGAAGGGCTTGCCCGAGGACAAAAAGAGCCTCGCCT
This sequence comes from Opitutales bacterium, assembly GCA_031556275.1. Lineage (GTDB taxonomy): Bacteria > Verrucomicrobiota > Verrucomicrobiia > Opitutales > JAKPNF01 > JAKPNF01. The sequence goes on along the minus strand of JAVBTG010000063.1, from coordinate 3,256 downwards.
TCGAGCTCGTGTTCCGCGCCGACGACCGCACGCTGACGGACGAGGAAGTCAAAACGGCCTTCGACACCGTCCGCGCCAAAATTACCGAAAAAGGCAACTACGCCGTGCGCGGCTAAACCACATTCCATTAAAAAAATGAGCGAGCAAATCGACATCGAGCACGTGGCCATGCTGGCGCGCATCCGCCTGAGCGCGGAGGAAAAGGCGGCCTACGCCGCGCAGTTGGAGGACATTTTGAATTACGTGCGCCAGTTGGAAACCGTGGACGTCACAGGCGTGGAGCCGACTTCGCACGCGTTCCCCGTCGTCAACGTGCTAGACGACGACGAGCCGGGGGCGGTCTTCCCCGCCGAGAAAGCCCTCATGAACGCGCCCAAGCAGCGCGAGAAACAAGTGGAAGTCCCCAAGGTCGTCGACGAAGCTTAGGCAGTGTTTGAAAATCATGCGCAACGTCTCTACATGCTGGATTTGGGTGTCGGCTAAACGCCGACAATGCTACGCATCGGCTGCTGCGCATCCGCCCTTCCGCGCGCTTGTAAATAGCGCGCTCCATGGCCCTTTTCTCGCGGCCTCGCCTCTACGATACTGCGCATCGCCTCGGCTCGGCCGCGAAAAAATGCCTCAAAACCAGCACGCATAGCCATCACGCCTAATTTCCAAACACTACCTAAATTATTTTCGTTTTTTTATGTCCGAGCCCATTTATTACCGCACGCTGGCCGAACTTTCAGGGCAGCTTTCACGCGGGGAAATTTCATCCGTCGAAATCGCGCAGGCCATCATCGATCGCACCCGCGCCGTGGAAGGCAAGGTCAACGCCTTCCTGCACCGCGACGAGACCGACTTGCTCGCCCAGGCAAAAACCAGCGACGAGCGCCGCGCCAAGGGCCAGACACGCGGGCCGCTCGACGGCCTTCCCATCGGCATCAAAGACGCCATCGCGGTCGACGGCCAGCCCTTCACCTGCGCCAGCAAGATGCTGGAAAAATTCGTCTCCCCCTACGACGCGACGGTGGTCGAACGCCTGAAAAACGCGGGCGCGCTCATCTGGGGGCGCCTCAACCTCGACGAGCTCGCAATGGGCTCCTCCACGGAGAACTCCGCCTTTCACACCACGAGCAACCCTTGGAACCTCGACTGCATCCCGGGCGGGAGTTCCGGCGGCAGCGCCGCCGCGACGGCGGCTGGCGAGACGCTCGCGAGCCTCGCCAGCGACACGGGCGGCAGCATCCGCCAACCGGCATCGCACTGCGGCGTGGTGGGATTGAAGCCGACCTACGGCCTCGTCTCGCGCTACGGTCTCGCGGCCTTCGCCTCGTCGCTCGACCAGATCGGGCCGATCACGCGCTCCGTGGAAGACGCGGCGATGCTGCTGCAAGCCATCGCGGGCCCCGACCGCCGCGACTCGACGTCGTTAAAGGTCAGCATTCCCGACTACCGCGCGACGCTCGATGCCAAGCGCGACCGCCCTCTGCGCCTCGGCCTACCCAAGGAATACATGGGCGAGGGACTCTCCGACGACGTGCGCAAAGTGGTGGACGACGCCATTGCCTTTTACAAATCCCAAGGCGCCGGAATCGTCGAAGTCTCCCTGCCGCACGCCGCCTTGGGCCTGCCGGTTTACTACATCATCGCCCCGGCCGAGGCCTCCTCCAATCTTGCGCGCTTGGACGGCATCCGCTACACGCACCGCAGCGAAAAGTCCAAGGACATCGACGACATTTATTTCGACTCCCGCGCCGAGGGCTTCGGGGCCGAAGTCAAGCGCCGCATCATTTTGGGCACCTATGTGCTCAGCAGCGGCTACTACGACGCTTATTATATCCGCGCGCAAAAAGTGCGCAGCCTGATTCGCGACGATTTTACGCGCGTGTTTGAAAAGGTCGACGCGCTCATTTCCCCGGTCACGCCCACGCCCGCCTTTAAGCGCGGCGAGAAGACGGGCAACATTATCGACATGTACCTGTGCGATTTGTACACGATCGGCGTCAACCTCGCGGGGCTGCCCGGCATCTCGATCCCGGCGGGCTTTTCGCAGGCGGGTCTGCCCGTGGGTCTCCAGCTCATCGGCAAGCCGCTGGCCGAGGCGGAGCTCTTGCAGACCGCCCGCATCTTCGAGCGCGCGCACGACTGCCACACCCGCCGTCCGTCACTCTAAAAGACAATTTTATGGATTACGAACCCGTCATCGGCCTGGAAGTCCACGTGCAGGCCAACACGAAAACCAAAGCTTTTACCCGCGCCCCCTACCGTTACGGCGCCGAGCCCAACACGCTGACAGACCCGGTCGTGTGGGCCTTGCCCGGGGCTTTGCCCGTGCTCAACAAGGAGTCCATACGCCAGGCGGTGCGCGCGGGGCTGATGCTAAATTGCGAAATCGCGCCCTTTTGCAAGTGGGACCGCAAAAACTACTTTTATCCCGACAGCCCGAAGAACTACCAGCTCTCCCAGTATGACATGCCGATCTGCATCGGCGGCTCCGTCGAGATCGAGATGCCCGGCCCCTCGCGCAACGTTCAGGGCGCGCACCGCAACGTCCAGCTCACGCGCATCCACTTGGAGGAGGACGTCGCCAAGCTCACGCACTTTGGCAACACCAGCCTCATCGACTTTAACCGCGCGGGCATGACCTTGCTGGAAATCGTGTCCGAGCCGGACTTGTTCAGCATTGAGGAAGTCTTCGCCTATCTCAACTCCCTGCGCCAGAGTCTTGTGGCCGCGGGCATTTCCGACTGCGACATGGAGAAGGGGCAACTGCGCTGCGACGCCAACGTCAGCGTGCGCCCCGTTGGGACGCAGAAGCTGGGCACCCGCGTTGAGATCAAGAACCTGAATTCCATCTCCGGCGTGCGCAACGCCGTGGAGTACGAGATCAAGCGCCAAATCCGCGCCTTGGAAAAGGGCGAAAAGCTCGTGCAGGAAACGCGCCGCTGGGACGCCGAGCAGGGCGTGACGCAGTCCATGCGCACCAAGGAAATGGCGCACGACTACCGCTATTTCCCCGACCCCGACCTGATGCCGGTCACGATCACGCCGGAGCAGGTCGCCGAGATCGCCAAGACATTGCCCGAGCGCCCCTTCGACCGCCAGCGCCGCTTCATGGAGCAGTACGACTTGCCCTACACGGTGACGTCCGTCTTGTGTCCCGTGCGCGAGCTGGCTGACTATTTTGAGGAAGCGTTAAAAACCTATCCGAAAAACCCCAAAGGCATCGCCAACCTCGTCGTCAACGAGCTGTTGCGCGATCTGGCCGCGG
>JAVBTG010000185.1:0-7483 GCA_031556275.1 Opitutales bacterium | reverse complement strand
GTAAGGCCGCATGATATACTGCAAGTCGGGCTGAATCGAAATGTGCTTGTTGATCTGATAGATATAGCTGATTTCGATCGCATGTTCGTATCCGGCCGCATTGCCGCCCTGCGCCACGTTCCAGTTGCTGTATCGGCTGCTGAACGAGCCGTACATCCATGAAATCAGGATCAAATCGAGATCGCGTTCCGGCACAAACCCTTGGAGCTGAACGCCCGAATAAAACATCAGCGGCACAATCGAGACGTTTTCAAGCGGCGCCCATTGCACGCCACCCCACATGGAGACGCTACGATAAGCATTGGAGGGGTCACGCCACAGCATTTGTTGGCCTTGCGCGTAAAAGCCATACACGTTGTCGCGCGATTGCTCGCCGAATGAGATTTCCGCGGAAAGCGGCAAATCGCGGGCATAGTAGGCACCAAGCTGATAAACACCCGGAAGGCCGGTGTTGGCGACGGGTTTTCCCTTATTCATTTCCTGCCCGAAGACGGGCGACCATTGCACCTGTCCCATCAGCATGTAGCCGGCGTCGTCATGAAAACCGAAGTCGGTTCCGTGATAATCCGGGTCGGTGAATGACGAGGGTATCTGATAGGCTCCCACCGAAAACTGAAGCGCCTGCTTCGTCTCGTACTGCAACACACCGCCCCATGTGGCTATCGGCCCGGTGTGGTACGGCGCGTCGGAATAGAGGGCGGCAGGGGCGCTGTTCATGGCGCCGCTGACAAGCAGGCTAAACACCGGCAGCGAGGCGAAAACGTCGGACATCGACATGCGCCCGAGCAGCAAATTCATCGTGTCATCCCCGATGCTAATTTCCTGCTTCAAATACAACTCGTAAAACATCACCCCGTTCGTGACGTACGTGTTCGAGACGGTCAGATAGTTTCCGATCGTGTCCGAAAGGTTGGCGCCCGTGTTGAACGCGCCGGAAATCGTCAGCGTCGCGCCCTTCCAACCGACCATTTTTTCCATGTCCGCGTTAATGCCGTAAAAAAGAATCGAGGTGTAGTTGCCGCCCTGCTCGTTCCCGCCGTAAGGGTTCGTCAAATAAGTGCCGTAGTAGTCGGCAAACGGGGTGATTCCTGTCTTGTTGTACAGGTCGCTCTGCCAATCGGAAACCTGTTTGCTCACGGCATTGAGCCCAAAATTTCCAAACGGCATATCAACGCTCCTGGGCGGTGGCGGCTGGTGTTGCGAGAGATCCCTGCCGGTGTCCTGCGATTTTTTTTCAAACGCGGTCGCCTTGCGTTCATAGGAGGTGATATGGCGGTAGCCATGCCTGTCGATCTTGTGGCGGTTCGCCAGCTCGTCGGGTGTCGGCTCCTCCAAATTGACGATCTCTTCACTCTCGATCACCTTGGTCCCCTGCGGGGTTTCCACCACTTCCGTCTCCGATATTTCCGCGGTCTTGGGCGCGGGCTCGGCCACCGTCACCGGCGCGACCGTTGTCGCCGTCTTGGGCGCGGCCGTGGCCGTGCTCGTTGTGACTGTCGTTGGCTTGCTTGCTGTCGCCGTCGGGGCCGCGGACACGGTTGCCGTCTTTGTCGCGGGCGGCGAAGCCGCATTTTGTCCAAAGCAAGGCATGGCGAAGACGCCCAGCGTCAACGCGCAATAGAGATAGATTTTTTTCATGGGGTTCAAGTTTTGGTTGTTGTGTGGATGTAACGGATAATTACTGGGGAATTTCGTTCCATTTTTCCGATCGTCAAGAAATTTTTTAATTTTTTTCTCATCCACACAAAAGCCCTCTTGAGACTGTATTTAAATTCCAAAAACATGGATAGAATCATCAATTTCAACCCGGCACACGGGCCAAAATCCGCAAAGAACCAGCTTCGCCGGTTCCGCATCCAGCCCGATTTCTTTTACCAAAAAAGCCGCTCGAACGAGCGGCTTTTTCTTAAATTGGGTGCAGGGGCTGGATTTGAACCAGCGACCTTCAGGTTATGAGCCTGACGAGCTACCAGACTGCTCCACCCTGCATCAGGTGAAAGTTCCATTCAATACCATCCGACGCATACTGACAAGCCCAATTTTTCAACAAACATCTGTCTCCTCTCAAACGCGCCGTGCGTTTTTTCTTCGCAAAAACTCCCGTTTGTCGTTCGCGCGCCGTCTCAAGTTGCGGCGAATGATCCGTAACACCCCGCCAATATGCGGGATATCGGGGTGGATATCACGGAACACCCGTCGGATTGTCCCAAAAACATCCTCCGGCGTCATCCCCTCTTTGGCTTGTTCATCAAACGGTAGGAAAAACAAATGCATCGGAAACATCCCGCCGACGCAGGGATAGAGATAGTCTAAATTAAGCCGCCGCGCGCCGCAATGCCGGTAAAACTGCGTCCGTCGGATACTGTCAAGCGCGTACGATTCCGGTCGCTCCACCTCCATATAGCACCCGCGGGCGGCCGGATAACATTGCTTAAGCAACGGCAACAAACGGCTACCGTACCCTTTGCTGTGGAACTGCCCAAAAACGGCAAAATAATCCAGCCACAGCGTCCGCGAACGGCGGTCCGCATACAAAATCAAATACCCCACGGCCACATTCCCGTCGTACGCCAGCAACAAATGATATTTTCCTCGTTCAAGCAATTGTTTTATAGCAAGTTGCGATTTCATTTCATAGAAGGGGAATTGCTTTTGCATGTCCGCAAAAACCATCTCGAAAAACTCCCCTTTTCGGTCGCGTTTGAGTGTCAACGGATTCATGGCGCCATCAAAAGCCGCGAAAAATCCCTTCTTTGCACCATTATATCTCTAAAAAGCGAAAAACGCCAAAATTGCGCCAAAAAATTGCGCAAGACGACTTTTGGCCTTTTTTTCGGCGTTTCCCGTCAAAAAAGAACACCGCCGGCCGTATTCGCGATTGAATAAACGCGGCGCTTTTTGTAACATTATTTATAAGGGAACCGAAATTTTTATCGGTTTCGCGATTATTTTTTTCACTTTTTCCAGTTAGTCAGTGTCATGATTTTTAAAAAACTCGAGGAGCTTAATCTCAAGCTTCCGCCCGCGCCGGTTCCCCTCGGCAGTTACGTGCCGTGGGTGCGCACGGGCAATCTCCTCTTCGTGGCGGGCATGCTCCCCATGGAAAACGGACAAGTGGCGGTGCGCGGAAAGTTGGGCGACACAGTCAGCGCGCAGGACGGCAAACGCGCGGCCATGCTCTGCGCCCTCAACGCCTTGGCGGCGGCCCTCGCGGCGGTGGACGGCGACGAAAGCCGGATCCTGCGCGTGGTGATGCTCAACGGCTACGTCAACGCAGTGCAGGGTTTCGCGGAATCCCCGCTCATCCTCAACGGCGCCTCCGATCTGCTCGGGGCCGTCATGGGAGAGCGCGGCCAACACGCCCGCGCGGCGGTGGCAGTCGCGGGTTTGCCCAAGGACGCCGCGGTGGAGGTGCAGGTCGTGTTCGAGATGGCTTGAGAAAATTGCTCTTCGAGAAAACTAAACCTCATTTCCAAGCCACAGCGGCGCAAGGGGCACACCCCCGATTCATGCGTCCGCCGCTTCCGCACAAGTTCCGTGTCCACTTTCCACACAACCGCAGCCCGGGGTTTTGAACCCCCCGAACGAGGAGACGCCCGCTGGGACCGTCTCATCCCGGCGGTCATGTGCATGCTGGGCGCCTTGGGCGTCTACTACATCCAGGCGGCGCAGAGCTACACAGGGGGATCGCAGTGGAAATTCCAGATTTTTTACCTGCTCTTGGGCGCATGTCTCTACGTAGGCATCTCGCTCATCAACTACAAGTATTACCTTTCCAACGCCCATTTTGTCTACTGGGCGGGCATCATCCTGCTGCTGCTTTTGTGGACGCCGATGGGCGAAGCGCGCTCAGGCGCGCGCCGTTGGCTGGACTTCGGACCGCTCTCCTTCCAGCCTTCCGAATCGGCCAAAATCTGCACGCTGCTGCTCGTGTCGAGCATCCTGACGCGCTCGCAGGTCGGCTCCCTGACCGCGTCGGTCAGAGTGCTTGTCAAAATCGCGGCGGCGACGGCCCTGCCCGTCCTGCTCATCTTCTGCCAGCCGGATTTGGGCGCGAGTTTCGCCTTCATCCCGATGGTGTTTGCCCTGCTCTACGTCAGCAAGCTGACCAAGCGGTTTTTCATCACGGTCTTCGGCCTGTTTGCGTGCCTTGTCGGCGTCATCGCCATCGACATCCACGGCTACCACGCCTATCTCACGCAAAACAACCTCACGGCCACGCAGGCACGCGGCCAGTACGAGGCGCAGTCGTGGCTCCCGTTGCGCGACTACCAGCGCGAGCGCATCATCACTTTTGTCGCCCCCGACGCCGTCGACCCGCACGGCACGGACGCGAGCTGGAACCAGCGCCAGTCGCTGATCGCGGTGGGCTCCGGCGGGCTTTTGGGCAAGGGCCACTCCAACGGGATGCAGGCCACGCTCGGCTACCTGCCCTCCAAAGTGGCGTCCAACGACTTTATTTTCTCCGTCCTCGCCGAGGAATCCGGCTTTCTGGGCGGCGTCTTTGTGATCGGCCTGTACGCCGCGCTCATCGGCGGCATCCTGCGCGTGGCGCGCATCGCGCGCGACCGTTTCGGAATGCTGCTGTGCGTCGGGGCGGCGACGATCCTCATGGTCCACATTTTCGTGAACGTGGGGATGACCATCGGCCTGATGCCCGTCAAGGGCATCCCCCTTCCCTTTCTCAGTTACGGAGGTTCCTTTGTGCTGAGCTGTTGTGTCCTGTTGGGACTGGTGCAGAGCGTCTACCGCTTTCGAAAGGATTTTTACTAAATCCCAAAAATACTTTCGAGGCAACGCAGTCCCCCAACGGCGGCCAATCGGCCCTCCCCCCAAAAAAATGAGCCCCATCGGGGCACTCAAACATGCAAAACCAAAATAATCCTCAACGATTCGAAAACGATACCGGCAAAGCCGACATTCACGACGACTTGAAAAAACCGCCGCAAAGCGACAGCAGTCCCGTGGATCAGGAGGAGCTTCAAACCGCCGCCAAAGAGCGGGCCAAAAAACGCCCGTTGCTCCAGCGCATCATGAAAGCGATCAAGGGCGAGAACCCGCAGTTCCGCGAGCTAATCATCAACTCCGAGCCGCAGGAAAAGCGCGTGGCGCTGCTGACCAACGGGGTGCTTGAGAAGTTCGAGGTCGAGCGCACGGACGAAAACCGCATGGTCGGCGCCATCTTCAAGGGCCAGATCCAGAACCTGGAACCCGGCCTCAAAGCCGCCTTCGTCGACATCGGCCAAGCCAAAAACGCCTTCCTGCACTACTGGGACATCCTCCCCGCCGCCAACGACTCCACGATCGAAATCGTGCGCGAAAACCAGTCCGAAGAGCAACGCCGCCGCCGCGAAAAGGCGTCAATCAAGGATATCCCGAGCCTCTACCCGATCGGCACCGACATCGTGATCCAAGTCACCAAGTCGCAGATCGGCACCAAGGGCCCGCGCACCACGACCAACATCGCGATCCCCGGCCGCTTCCTCGTGCTGATGCCCTACGCGGGCCAGTGCGGCGTCTCGCGCAAGATCGAGGACCGCAAGGAGCGCGAGCGCCTCAAAAAGATCCTGCGCTCCCTCACGATCCCGGAGGGCATGGGCGTCATCATCCGCACGGCGGGCGAGGGCAAAAAGATCCGCTACTTCGTGCGCGATCTGCACCTGCTGCTCAAACGCTGGGCCGAGATCGAGCAAAAGATCGCCTCGACCAAGAAGCCGACGATTCTTTACCAGGAGCCCGACCTCATCGAGCGCACCGTGCGCGACTTCCTCACCGAGGACATCGACCGCGTGCTCGTGGACAACGAGGAGGATTACCGCAAAATCCTCGAGGCCGTCAGCGAGATTTCACCGCGCTCCAAAAATAAAATCCATCTCTTCGGCGAGGCCATTCCGATCTTCGAGCGCTTCAACATCGAGCGCCAGATCGAGCAGACTTTCATGCGCCGCGTTCCCCTGCCCTCCGGCGGCGAGATCGTGATAGACGAGACGGAGGCCCTCACGGCCATCGACGTCAACACGGGCTCCCACAAGGGCTCGAAGGACGGCAAGGACTTCATCGTGCAGGCCAACCTTGAGGCGGCTTCCGAGTCCGCCCGCCAGATCCGCCTGCGCAACATCGGCGGCCTGATCATCGTGGACTTCATCGACATGAAGAAGCCGCGCGACCGCCAGGCCGTCTACAACCGCATGCGGCAGGAGATGGAGAACGACAAGGCCAAGAGCCACGTCCTCCCGATCTCGCAGCTGGGCATCATGCAGATGACGCGCCAGCGCCACCACGAAAGCAACGCGTCCGGCACCTACACGATCTGCCCGTACTGCCAAGGCCGCGGCCGCGTGAAAAGCCCGCGCTCGATGAGCGTGGAAATCCAGCGCCGCCTCATCTCCAACATCCGCCGGTTGCGCCTGAAGGCGGGCATGGAGCACAAGGAGCTTCAGCTGCGTGTGCTCTTGCACCCGACGAACCTCGAACGCCTGCGCACCGACGACGAGGCGCACTTGCTCGACCTCGAGCAGGCCTGCAACGTCAAGCTCTTCTTCCGCGCCGACCCGCTGTTCCACGTCGAAAACTTCAAGGTGGTCGACGCCGAAACGGGAGTGGAACTGCGCTGATGGGGCTGTTTCGCACAACCCTGCGGACAGCCTTGTCCGCCGCGGCCTGCATGCTGGCCGCCTGCGCGTTTTCCCACGCGCAGGCGCAGCCGGTCATGCTGGGCGTCGACACGCTCGCGCAAAACCAGTTCGCGCCCTTGCGCGACAAACGCGCGGGCCTGCTCACGCACCCCGCCGGCGTCAACCGCAAGGGCCAAAGCACGATCGATGTCTTGCGCCGCGCGCCGCGCGTGCGCCTCACGGCCCTGTACGGCCCAGAGCACGGCATCTACGGCGACGAGAAGGCCAACGTAAAAATCAAAAACCGCATCGACCAGCGCACGGGCCTGCCGGTTTTTTCGCTCTACGGCGATGCCCGCAAACCCACGCCCGAAATGCTGCGCGGCATCGACATCTTGGTCATCGACCTGCAAGACGTCGGCGCGCGCTCCTACACGTACGTGAGCGCGATGCTCTACGCGATGGAGGCGTGTTTTGAGCAGGGCAAGGAAGTAGTGGTGCTCGACCGTCCAAATCCCCTCGGCGGCCTCAAAGTGGACGGCCCGATCCTCGAGGACAAATGGCGCAGCTACGTCGGCCCGCTTCCCGGCGCGCCCTACGTGCACGGACTGACGATCGGCGAAATCGCCCGCATCGCCAAAAGCACCTCCGGCTGGCTGCGCATCCCCGACTCCACGCGCGAGCGCGGCAAGCTCTACATCGTCCCGATGCAAGGCTGGACCCGTTCGATGCTCTGGCAAAACACGGGCCTCAAATGGATCCCCACATCACCCGCCATCCCGACGCCGCAGGCGGCCTTCGGCTACGCGATGACGGGGCTGGGTTGCCAGCTCGGCGGTTTCCAGCACGGCTACGGCACGCCCCACCCC
>JAVBTG010000188.1:0-3025 GCA_031556275.1 Opitutales bacterium | reverse complement strand
CGGCCGGCGTTTTCGTGCTGGACGCGCTGCCCAATATGAACGCCACACAGATCGGGCGCTGGGCGGAGATGATCGCCATGATCCGCCAAAAGCATCCCACGACTCCCGTTGTTTTGGTGCCGAGCATTCAATACGCCAACGGGTGGGTGAACCCCGGCGCCAAGCAGCGGGCGACGGATTCCACGAAGGCACTCAAAGAACTTTACGCGCAATTAAGCCCCAACGATCCGAACCTCTATCTGGTCGACGAAGGCGACGGCATGCTCGGCGACGACGGGGAGGCCACAGTCGACGGCACGCACCCGAACGACATCGGCCACACGCGCATCGCCGACCGAATCGAGGCGACCTTGCGCAAGGCGCTGAGATAACGCGCGGACGGAGTTTTAAGCCAGCCTGCCATGTGCCTGTTTGGCGGATTTTGAAAAGGCGAAAATTGGATTCATAAAAATACGCCAAGGCAGGCATAAATCCGACGACGGAAGCGGCCAAAAAGAAAAAGCCCTCCGCAAACGAAGGGGCCGAAGTTCACGCAAGGTGTCCTGTTTCTTAATAAAATCTTAACGCCTTTGAGGGCAGTCTTAATTAGGCGTTGGGGCGGGTTTTGGTTTATTTTATTAGGGCATGAAGGCATCGCGCAAATCGATCTGGTCGAAGGAACTGCTCGTCCCCGCATTGGTGGACGCGCTGAAGCGGCTCTCCCCGTGGGCGCAGATCAAAAACCCGGTCATGTTTGTCGTATGGATCGCGGCGGCGTTTCTGAGCATGCGGCTGTTTTTCGGTTTCGGGGCCTTTGAATTTCAGATCGCGCTCTGGCTGTGGATAACGCTGTTTTTCGCGAACCTCGCGGAGTCGATTTCCGAAAGCCGCTCCAAGGCGCAAACGGATTTTTTGCGCAAGGCGCGCACCGACCTGAAGGCCTGCCGGGTCCGGGAGGATGGAAGGCGGGAGCACGTCTCGGCGGCCGACCTCAAGAAGGGCGACACCGTTGTCTGCGCGGCCGGAGACACCATCCCCTCGGACGGCGAAATAATCGAGGGCATCGCCACGGTCGACGAAAGCGTGATCACCGGCGAGTCCGCGCCCGTGATCCGCGAGAGCGGCGGCGACAAAAGCTCCGTGACCGGCGGCACGACCGTCTTGTCGGACAGCATAAAAATCCGCATAACGGCGGACAAGGGGGCCACGTTTTTGGACAAGATGATCGGCCTTGTGAAAAACGCGAAGCGCCAGCGCACCCCGAACGAAATCGCGCTGGGCATACTGCTGGTATCGCTCACCTTGATTTTCGCGTTCGTCGTGTTTTCGCTGCCGTTGTTTTTGAAATTTCCGGACTTTTCCGGCGTGACGATTGGCGCCGGGGCGCTGTGCGCGCTTCTGGTCTGCCTGATCCCCACGACCATAGGCGGTCTGCTGGGCGCCATCGGCATTTCCGGCATGGACCGGCTGATGAAGCAGAACGTGATCGCCATGAGCGGCAAGGCGGTGGAGGCCGCGGGCGACATCGACGTGCTGCTGCTGGACAAGACGGGGACCATAACGACGGGCAACCGGCAGGCCGTGGAGTTTTTCCCCGCTCCCGGCGTCGAGACGGGCGAAATGGCCCTCATGGCCGAGCTTTCCAGCCTCGCGGGCGTCTTCGATATTTTTGCGAAGTTCCGACGCCCCCTGGGAAACACCGCCGTAAAGGGCCGTCATTCCCCTAGGTTCGATTTGCCTGATCTTTGATTCCAAAGCCTCGCCATTGCCGACGCGCGTGGCCGGAATGACCGTCTCGACGTTGGAATCAAACGTGACGAGCGAAAAAATATCGTCCGCGGCCAGGCGGTTCAGCGCCTCGATGGCCGCCGCTTTTGCCTGAGCGATTTTATCCCCGCTCATGGAACTGGAACGATCGAGAACGATAACGAGATTCACCGGCGGGCGCGATTGCGGGCGTTCGCGTCTTAGCCCGTCAAGCGACACTTTTATGATGGCTTTTTCTATTTTGTTTGCCGGCAGCACGGAACGATCCAGTTCAACGCGAAGCGAGATCGGACTTTTTGAGATGTCGTGCGCGCGGGCCCCGACCGTGAAAAGTAGCATTGCCACTACGATTGACAGAAGGCCGATTTTTGACGGGCGCGGCGTGGTGATGTTTCTTTTTGTATTCATGATTTGTGATGGTTCGGGTTTGCTCAATACATGGATTTAAGCACAAACCAACGAACGCGTTGTCAGGCAAAGGTCAGGCGTTTGTCAAAAATTTGTCAAAACGCATTCATGGAAAATAGAAGGCCCTTATTCGCAGATGGCGCAGCCGCGGCTGGAATCCGATCACGACGGACGAATGCAATGCCGGACGGTTGAACGCGGGGGACTGCCGATTGAAAATCCGGATGCGAGGTCAAATCCGGGACTTTCGCCCATAAAACAAAAAAAGTTAGCACGAACGCGTGCTAACTTAAAATGGTGCTCAGGAAGGGACTCGAACCCTTAAGCCGTGAAGCATACGCTCCTGAGGCGTACGTGTCTACCAATTCCACCACCTGAGCAGGTGTTTACGCCCAAAGCGTAAAGATTTATCTAAATAAAATTACCATGCCGCCGCAAGCAAAATCCAAAAGAATGTGCCCGAGAGCGTGAGGACGGCCGCAAGGGCGCGCTGGGTTTTGCGCTTTTGCTCCGACTCGATTCCCTGCGCGTTGAGCAGGGCGATCGCCAGCAGCGGCGGGAAGAGGAAACACAGGCCGCACCACAGGTAGCCTTGGGTGATGCGCTCGCGCTGGGCGTGCGGGACGAGCGTTTTTTCCATCTCGGGCGAGGCGTGGTTCCAGTAGGCGACCCAGTGGCGCAGCGGCTGCGCCTGCGCGCCTTCCAAAAACACCTCGTGGTACAGGCCGATCTCGCCGTAGCTCAAACGGCGCAGGATTTCCGCCTTGGAGAACGGGCCGGTGGTGACGCCTTTCCAGCGCACCCATACATTTGTTTCGGTTTCCATGGCAAATGCGAAAAAGATTATTTTTGTTTTTGCAGGGCCATTTCC
>JAVBTG010000119.1:0-24478 GCA_031556275.1 Opitutales bacterium | reverse complement strand
AGCCCAAAAAACGCGAGCTCGTCCTGCGGGAGATAGACGCGCTTTTTCTCCTCAAAATCCTCGCGGATGTCGCGCAGGATATTGGTGAACTGCAGCGCGTAGCCCAGCGATTCGGCGAACGCCTCCGAGAGCGGATCGACGCACCCGAAAATGCGGATAGACACCATCCCCACAGCGGAAGCCACCCCGTAGCAATAATGTCTGAGCGCGGCGAAGTCCGCAAAAAGGGTTGGTTCCACGTCCTGCGTCACCCCGCCGATGATATCCAGCAAATGCTGCGGGTGCACCGCGTAACGCAAAGTAATCGCCCGTATCTGCTCCGGCAACGCTCCCGAGGGACGCGCGGCGACCGTCTGCGCGGGGAAGGGCACGGGCAGCGCGCCCGCCTTGTTTTCCCAACACTCCCTCCACGACAAAATGGCGTCCTGCCATCCCTTTAGTTCAGCGTACTTTTGCGGGACGGTGCGGACCGGCTCGTCGGCGATGTCGTCGACCAACCGGCAAAAATCGTAAAAAACCGACATGGCGTCCCGCCGCTCGGGCTCCAGCGAAACAAGCGCGAAGGCGAGGTTCGAGCGGCTGCGCGCGGCCAGCGCGGACTGCTGTGAGTCGGGGGAGGACATTCCAGCTTATTTTGCCAGTATCGCTTTTAAGAGCAAACGGATTTTGTCAAACGTGGTGATGGCGGGCCGCCCGCGCAGCGTGTCGTACTTTTGCGCCTCGATCTTGCGCAGGATGGCGGTGCCGCCAAACCACGTGGCGCGGATCTCGACGCTCAAGGGAAACGGCAAAGTCCCCGGCAGCGCGCGCCCCTTGTCGAAAATCGCCTGCGTGCGCTCCACTTGAAACCGCATGCAGCGGCGAAACGCCTCGTTGGCCTGCGGTTGGGCGAAATAGCTTTCATCCACCCCCTCGCGGCGGCGGTCCTCGGCGGGGATGTAGATGCGGTCCTTCTTCCAGTCCACCGCCACGTCCTGCCAAAAATTCGCCAGTTGCAGGGCCGTGCAGATGGCGTCCGACATTGCGAAACGCTCGTCGTCCGACATCCCGTGCAACAGCAGCACGAGCCGCCCCACGGGGTTCGCGCTGCGTCGGCAGTAGTCGAGCACGTCTTCAAACGTCTCGTAGCGCTTCACCGTCACATCCTGCGCGAAGGCGGAGAGCAAATCACGGAAAAGCTGGACGGGGATGTTGAAGCGCTTGACCGTGTCGGCCAGCGGCAGGAAAATCCACTGCGTGTCCTCGGCCAAAGCTCCGCCGTTTTTCACGGCGTCCAACTGCGCGTTCATGCGCGCCAGCCCCGCCAAGCGGGTCTCGTTGGTCAAAGCCGGGTCGTCCGGCCGCTCGTCGGCGATGTCGTCGGCCGTCCGCGCAAAGGCGTACACTGCGCTCACATGGGGTCGTATCGCTTTGGGCACCAACCGTGCCACGGGGAAATTCTCGTAATGCGTGCGGCTCAAATGCTCGCAGCGCGCATAGGCTGCTTCCAATGAAAGGGAGGGCGACATCTTCCCTCCCATCAAAGACAAAGAGCCGCGCGCGGTCAACTTCCGTGTTGTAAACGCCCGCGCGCATTTTTTACAATGTCCCATTAACCGCGTGAAAGCTTTTATCAAATTTTCCCTTGCGGCCGCGTTGGCGGCGATCGTTTTCGCCCCGCTGAACGCAGGGCAAGCCGGGGGCGTGCGCCTCAAGCCCAGCCCCGCCAACCCCTTCAATTACGGCGTCGTCGCCGAGGGCCGGATTTTGCCCGAAGGCAGGATCGTTCACGTGACGGCCCACACCAACGGCCCCGCCGTCGTCGAAACATTGTGGGTGAAGGCCAACCAGGCGGTCGAAAAAGGGGCGCTGTTGGCCACCTTGCAATCGAAAGCCCTCTGGGACGCCCAAGAAACGCTCGCCCGCGCGCAGGCCACCCAGGCCGAAAGCGTGCTCGCGCAAACAAAGGCGGAAAACGCCCGCGCCCTCGCCGAGTTCGACGCGCAGAGCAAACAGCTCGCCCAGCAGGCCGTGGCGGCCAAGGCGCAGCTCGAGGCGGTCCAAGCCGAGGCCAACGCGGGCGTCGAAACGCTCCAGCGCAAGCTCGCGCAGGCCAAGGCGATGGTCGAGGCCCTCACGCGCGAAAGCCAAACCCTCGACGAGGAACGCGCGGCCGCCGTCGCCGTCGCCCAAGCGACATTGGAGGCCACCCGCGCCGCCAAGGAGACGAAAATTTTGCAGGCCCAGCTCGACCAAGCCAAGGCCGCCTCGGAGCGCGCGCGCCAGGATTTCGACCGCGAATTGACGCAGGCCCAAGCGACCGTCGCCCAGCTGGAAAACGAACTCGCGCTCGCCCAGCGCCTTGATTCCGTCACGCAGGCGACACTCGCCCAAGTGCGGGCGGACGAGGCCCTTGCCCAAAAAGAATCCCTGCGCCCCACGTTCAAGGCGGCCCTCGACCAAGCCGAAAAACAGGCCTCGACGGTGCTCGCCTCGGCGCAGGCCGCCGTCGCGCAAGCCTCCGCACAGGCGGCCTTGGGGACAGTGCGCGCCCCGCAAGACGGCACGATCTTGGCGATCTACGCCTACCCGGGCGAAAGCATCGGCCAGCAAGGGCTCTGCGAAATCGCCGACACGCGCAAACTGGAAATCCAAGCCCAAGTGTACGTGGATGAAATCTCGCGCGTTCAATTGGGCGCCGAGGCGCGCGCGACCGGCGCGGGCGTCGACGGCACACTCACGGGAAAAGTCGTCGAGATATCCCGCCAAGTCGTCCCCAACACCGCTTTCAAGCTCGATCCTTCCTCGTTCTCCGACCAGCGCATCGTGCTGGTGCGCATCGCGCTCGACGACCCAAAGAAGGCGGCCCATATCTTGAACGCGCAAGTGACCGTCACCATCGACCCCGTGGAATGAAGGGTTTTTTAAAAAAGCCGTTTCGCAAAGCCTACGAGGTGTACGCCCCTTTGGGCATCCCCGTCGTGTGGTTGCAGCTGACGGCGGAGCGCAAGCGCTTCGCCGCGGCCTTGGCGGGCATCACCTTCGCCGTGACGATGATGATGTTCCAGATGGGCCTGAACTCCGCCTTGTTTTCGCAGGTCGTCTCCCCGCTGTTGCAAATGCGCGGCGACGTTGTGCTGGTGAACCCCCAGTTCGAGTATTTCGGCATCAGCCGCACGTTCCCCCAGCAACGCCTCTTTCAGGCGCGCCAAGTTCCCGGCGTCGTGGAAAGCGCGAGCTTGTACGTCACGAATCTCCCTTTCAAAAACCCGGAGTCTGGCCGCGACCGCGACGTCTTCATCATGGCGTTCGACCCGATGGAGAAACCCTTTAAAAACCCGCAAATTCTCCAGCAGCAAAGCCGCCTCAAACGCGACGGCGTCGTCCTGTTCGACACGCTGTCCCGCAGCGAATTCGGCGACATCCAAAACCTGCTCGCCCAAGAGGGCGGGGAAGTGCGCACCGAGATCAACGGCCGCCGCGCGACGGTCGAGGGCGTCTTCCAAATGGGTCCGACCTTCGCCGCCGACGGCAACCTCCTGATGGGGCTCGACACCTATTTGCAAACGCTCCCCGGCTCGCGCTCCGACCAGATCGCGGTGGGCCTGCTCACCCTCAAGCCGGGGGTGTCGCCGGAGTCCGTCGTGGAGCAGCTGCGCCAAATCATGCCGCCCGACGTCAAAGTCATGACGATGCAGGGTTTTATTGAGAACGAAAAATCCTACTGGTCGGAACGGACTCCCATCGGCTTCGTGATCGGGGCCTCGATGGCCGTCGCGCTCATCGTGGGCGCCGTCATCGTCTACCAAATCCTCTACACCGACGTCACGGACCACCTGCCCGAATACGCCACGCTCAAGTCGATCGGTTTCCAAGACTCCTATTTCACTGGTCTGGTATTAAAAGAATCGCTCATCCTTTCCATCCTCGGCTTCGTCCCGGGAACGATCCTGACAGCGATCCTTTATTACCTCACGCGCAAGCTCGCCTTCATGCCGACTTACCTGACGGTGCTCAATGTCTGCACCGTGCTCTTTCTGACGATGCTGATGTGCTGTCTCGCGGGCGCCCTTGCCACCCGCAAACTCCGCCAAGCCGACCCCGCGGAAATTTGCTGAGCGCGGGCTTGCGCCGCTGGCGTGGTTTCCCCATATTCTCGGGAAAAAAGCCATGGAAATCTATTCCAAGCAAAAAGCCGTCGAATGGCTCGAATCCCGTGAATTTCGCGCGGAAAATTACGCGCATGCACGTTCGTATAGGATACCTGCGGATTCCGGGCGCAAGTCGGCGTTGGCGCGTTTGCTCGTGCGGGAATTGATGGACGGCTCCGGCGGAGAATCTCTGTTTTGGATCGACGAATACGGCATCTGGCCTTCATCGGAGATGCCGTCGATTTTTCAGGGATACCGCGCGTCTTTGGGCGAGCGCCGCCCTTTGAGCGAATCGGAATGCCATTTGTTTGACGAACACGATTCGGAGAAAATTGAATGTCTGGTCGCCCTGGTGCTTTATTTCGCGTGGGGCGCCCTCTTGGTGAACGCCTTCGCCGACGCCGCCGTTCGCATCAGCCATGATGAAGTATTCACCCTATACGCCAAAACGCAAGAACGGCTCGCCCCCTTCGAGCAGGCGATTCGGGAATTTGATCTGTCGCCCCTTTGACACATCGAAACGAAAGGGACTTTTTTTGAAATGAAACGCTTCGTCTTTGTCGCATCTATTTGTGCCATTTTTCTTTCCTCTTTCGTGGCGTCGCGGGCCCAGCCCTCGCGCGGGCCTGTCGCCAAGACTTTTGAGGAAGCTTACGCGCGCATGCGGCCCTACGACGGCCCTGTCAAAAAAGGCTTTTTACCCGACACGATTTACGGCCACCTCTCCGTCGGTTACCAGGGCTGGTTTTCCGCCGTCGGCGACGGTTCCGGGCGCAAATGGGCGCACTACGGGTTCGGCCGAATGGAGCAGGGCGGCAAAACATGCGACGTGGCCACGGTAGACCTGTGGCCCGACCTGACAGGATTTGACGCGGACGAAAAATACGACACCCCCTACCGCCACAAGGACGGCTCCACGGCGCAGGTCTTCAGTTCTTACAATCCCAAGACCGTTTTTCGCCACTTCCAGTGGATGCGCGAATATGGCATCCACGGCGCGTTTTTACAGCGCTTCGCCGTGGCACTGAACAACCCTGGCTCGCTCGATTTTCTGACCGCCGTCATGGACAACGTGCGGCGCGGGGCCAACGAAAACGGCGTGGCATGGTCTGTCATGTACGACCTGAGCGGGTTGCAGCCGGGGCAGGCGGATAGCCTGATCGAAGACTGGAAGCGTCTGAACGACCTTTCCCATATCCGCAAGGACCCTTCTTACCAGCGCCACCGCGGCAAACCCCTCGTGACGATCTGGGGCGTGGGCTTCAACGACAAACGCAAATACACGCCGCAGGACTGCCAAAAAATCATCCGTTTCTTAAAAGACGATCCTGTCTACGGCGGCAACACCGTGATGGTGGGCGTGCCCACATGGTGGCGTACGGGCACGGGCGACTCGCTCCCCAACAAGGAGATATTGGACATCATCCTCGAGGCCGACGTCATCCAACCGTGGTCGGTCGGCCGTGTCAACACCTCGGAGGCCATCCCGGCCTTTTTGGAAAAGACGCTCGCCGAAGATTTAAAATTCCTCAAGCGCCTGAAAAAAGACTACATGCCCGTCGCCTTTCCCGGCTTCACGTGGCATAACCTCATGACCACGCGCGCGTGGCAGCAGGGCCGCACGCCGACAGCGACCTCGCCGATTGACCGCGAAAAAGGAAAATTCCTGTGGACCTTTCTGTCCACCCAAGCCCGCATCGGTGCCCAATGCGCCTATGTGGCGATGTTCGACGAAATCGACGAGGGCACTGCTATCATGAAATGCACGGACAACCCGCCTGTCGCCCAATGCATGCGTTTTTGCGGCTTCGAGGACGTCCCGAGCGACACCTACCTCTGGCTGGCGGGGCAGGGCGAGCGGTTGTTTTCCGGCAAGCTCAAGCTGTCCGCCCGCATGCCCGCGCGCAAGTGACCGTCGCGGGGCGTGTTTAAAAGCACCCCGCCATTTTCGTTTCTAAACACACGGCAAACCGCCAATTCGATGCTTGTAATAACACTGAACTTTCGCTTTAGTTCTTTTTGTCCATTTTCATAATTTTAAGCCCCCATGCTGCCCGCCATCCTCGCCACCGCCACGGAAGCCGCCCAAACCGCCGCGTCCCCCGCGCTCGTATTCAAGCTTACGTGGATAGACACGCTGATCCTGTTTTGCGCGATCCTGTTCAACCTTTCGGTCGGGGCGTTTTTCGCCCGCAGGCAGACGGGGACAAAGTCCTACTTCCTCGGCGGCGGAAGCATGCCGGGCTGGCTCGTGGGTTTTTCGATCACGGCGTCCATGATTTCGGCGATGACCTTTTTGGCGCTGCCGGGCTTCGCCTTCAAGGAAAACTGGCTGTGGATGATTCCGAATTTCGGATTTTTGATTTTGGGCATTTTATGCGCCTATTTCATCGTGCCGTTTTTCCGCAAGGTCAACACCCCCAGCGGCTACGCCTTTTTGGAGCAGCGCTACGGCACGTGGGCGCGCATCTACGCGGCGGTCGGTTTCATGGCGTTCAATCTCATCCGCCTCGGGGTGGTGCTGTATGTGACATGCATGGCGCTCGAGCAATTTCTGCCGGTGGCTGGCCTGCTTGAGATGTTTGAATCGTTGATCGGCTTTAAATTGCCCGGCCTGTTGCATGAGCCGATTTTCTGGATCGTTCTGCTCTTAGGCGGCGTCGCCACGGTCTACACGATGTTCGGCGGGTTCGAGGCGGTCGTGTGGACGGACTTTTTCCAGTCCATGCTCTTCATCTTCGGCGGGGCCACGCTGCTGCCGATCATTCTCTACCAAATTTCCGGCTCGCTCGAAATTTCCTTCCTCGACGGCCTGCCCGAGATCATCAACCGCGCGGCGGCCGCGGGCAAACTTTCGGTGGGCAGCACCGAATTGACGCTCGGCGAAGTGGCGGGGCAAAAAACCCTTTGGGTGGTCCTCGTTTCAACGCTCTTCGTGTACGCGAGCGACTTCACCACGCGCCAAGACTTCATCCAGCGTTACCGCGCCCCGAAAAACCTTTTCCACGCCCGCATGGCGCTGATCATCGGTTGCTGCACGATCGTGCCGATCTGGATTTATTTCAATTTTCTGGGCACCTCGCTCTGGGCGTATTACGACATCAATCCCGACACCGCGGTCGATGTCTTCCGCAACGCCGCGCCCGAAAAAATCGTGCCCTACTTCATGGCGCAGTACCTGCCCATGGGCTTGAAAGGCCTTTTCCTCGCCGCGATCCTCACGGCCTCGCTCAGCACGGTCGCGCCGATGCTCAACGCCTGCACGGTCACATGGGTGGACGACTTTTACCACCGCTTCCTCGTGCGCAACAAGCCGGACGTGCATTACATGAAGGTGGGGCGCCTCTCGACCCTTGTGATCGGCATATTCATGCTGGTGTCGGCGCTGCTGATTTTTTCCCTGCGTTCGCAGACATTGCAAAACATGCAGCAGACCTTCGCCATGATCTGCTCAATGGGGCTGTTCGGCCTGTTCATGGTCGGCTTCTTCAGCAAGGGCGTGGGCAACCGCGCGGCGAAATGGGCGGCGGGCATCGTGGTGCCGCTGGGCCTATTGTGGACGGCGGCGTTTTTCCTGCAAAAAGACGGGATTATCTCCGCGGACGCCTGGATCCCCGACATTTTCTGGATGTCTGTGCTGATGAACATCCTGATGGTCGCGCTGGCCTTCGTATTCGGGGTGATTTTCCCCAAGGAAAAGCTCAACCTCGACAACCTCACGATCCACACCGTGCACGAGAGCAACAAGGACGAGAAATAGGCTTCAAAAAGCCTCACGCCACAAAAAAACGCGCGGAGCAATTCCGCGCGTTTTTTTGTGCCTACTCCCATAATACACTCTACGCCTGCGGCGTGAGCTTCAGCCCCACGATCCCCGCCATGATCATAAACACAAAAAGAATCCGCAAGGCGGAGGCCGGCTCGTTAAAAAGGACAATGCCTAACGCGGTGGCCCCCGCGACGCCCATGCCCGTCCAAATCGCGTAGGCGGTGCCCAGGGGGAGGCCGCGCACCGCAAGGTTGAGCAGCAAAAAACTGGCGGTGGTCGTCGTCAGCACAAAAACGCTCGGCCAGAGTTTGGTGAAGCCGTCGGCGTATTTCATCCCGACCACCCACGCGATCTCGAGCACGCCCGCGATAAACAAAAGTATCCAGTTCGTCGTCATAAACGCCCATCATTTCCCCTTAAGACATCAAAGGTCAACGCCATTCGGGCGATTCTGCCTCGGCACGCGCGCACAAAAAATGCCGCCCTGTTTGCGGGGCGGCATTTTTCGGGATCAATTTATTTTTGTTTGCCCGTCTGCGGGGCGGCGGGTTCCTCCACCGCGGGCATGATTTTTTCCAGCCGCACGACGGGGTGCGCGGGCGTCGACATCCCGTCATGGGTGACGTAGACGTGATTCCAATCCAGATAAACCTTGTCGCCCTTTTCGAGGCGGCTGATCGTCTGGTTCAACGCCTCGACGCCGACGGGATTTTTGTAATAGTCGCTGACTTGCACGAGGAAAAATTTCTGCTTTTCCGCGTAGGGCGAGTCGGACTCGAAGCTCACATATTTGTCGATCGTGAAGCGGGCGAATTCTCCCGAGCTGCCGCAATCTTTCGGGCACAAGGCGGTGCGGCCGAGGCACGGGCGGTAGTGCGTGCCCTCGTAAGTGGCGAGCGTGCGGTGCTTGGCGAGCACCTCGATTTGTGGGGTGGCCGCGAGCGCGGCGGCCTCGGCGGCCTGCTGTTCGGCGGTCTTCGCGGGCGGCGCCGAATGGCAGGCGCACAGCGCGATGAGGGAAACTGCGCAAAGCAATGTGTTAAAAATACGCATATTGATTTCCATAATAATCACCTCTTAGAAACTGTCAATCCGCCTTACGGGGCGTTGCGTTTTGCCGTCAAAAACGGCTTGGGATTTTTCGCCCGATCGTTCATGATAGGCACCTTTATGCGGCTTTTTTGCAAACTTCTGAGCCTCTTTGTCGTTTTAAACGCCTTTTGCGCGCTCGGCGCGCAAAACGACGCCGCGTTTCGCCCCCATGTCTCGCTGTCGGGCAAGGTTGGGTGGGACAGCAACCTGTTCGGCTACCACGACGGCGTCCCGGCGGGTTACGAATCGACGGCGGACCGCTCGTCGCTGATGCTTTCGGCGGAGGGAACGATCAAGGGCGATTTCGCGAAACTGCTCGGCTTGGGCGAGGCCCTGCAAAAACTGGAACTGGGCTACGTCGGCCAGTATTCCTGGTACGTCGACGCCGCGAGCGAGGACTACGCCAGCCACCGCCTCCCGCTGCTGGTCCGCATCAAAACGGACCGCTGGGACGTCTCGCTGGAAAACCGTTTTCTGTTCGTGGACGGCTCGCGCGACGGCCCCATTTACAACCTCGCCGAGGTGAGCGCCTTCGGGCTCGTCTACGCGCGCGAGCGCCGCATGCAGATACAAGACCACGGCTCCTTCAAGGCCGAGTACCTGATGGGAAAATGGTTCGTACGCCCCGTGGCCATGTGGTCTTCTTACGATTTGCACACGCACCAAAAACAGGAGGTGGGCTACCAAAATTTCATCGACCGTTCGGATGTCAACGGCGGTGCCGACATCGGCTACGATCTGGGGCCCATGCGCGCGTTCGCGGGCTACCGCTACGGCTACCAATACCAGCAGGCGCTTCCATGGGTGGGGCTTTCCTCCACGAACGATTACCAGCGCGCCATTTTCGGCGCGCAGATGGGCGACGAGGAATGGAAGCTGTCCGCCCAATTAGGGCCCTCGTTTCACAGCTACACGGCCAATCGCCTCATCGGCGCCGAGAAAGACATCTGCCGCCTCTACGCGGAGATCGCCGCGAGCCTTGCCTTGGACGAAAAGCAGGAAATCGACATCTCCTACCACCAAAGCGAGGGTCTTTCCAGCACCAGCGGCGCGAGCTACGCCTACTACGCCCTTGGCGGCGGCTACCGCGCGCGGTTGACGGATAAGATCCGCTTCTCCGGCCGCGTCGACTGGGTTTTTGCCGACTACGAACCCCCGACCGTCCGCCGCGACGGCATGCTGTCGCCGTCTCTCTCGCTGGCGTGGAAGTGCACGGACTATCTGGAACTGCGCTTGGACTACGTCTGCAATATTGGCTACAACGACCTATCGAACGTCCCCGGGCGCGACTTCACACGCCACTGCCTGATGTTTGGTATAACAGCGAACTATTGACGAACTTAAGGCCTTGACAGAGGGCCGTCGCTCGTGTCCCATTGGGTAGAAATTTTTCCCGTTTTTATCCCATGTCCACGAAGCAAATCTCCTTCCTGTCCCTGTGCGCGGCTTTCGCCGTGGCCCTCCTCGGCGCATCATCCCACCCCGACATTGTGATCGACGATTTCGAGGGCGAAACGTTCGCCCCGTGGAAAGTGGAAGGCACGGCCTTCGGCGAGCGCCCCACAGGCATCATGGCGCATCCCGACCAGCGCGGGGTGGGGCGCGTGCATGGCAACACGTTTGCCAACAGCTTTTCTAACAAACGTGCGACTGACAAGGGCAAGCTCATCTCGCCCGAATTCACCATCCAGCGCCGCTACTTGAACGCCCTGACGGCGGGCGGCAAAAACCGCGACCTGTCCCTCATTCTGAACGTCGAGGGCGAGCCGCCCCGCCAAGCCACGGGCCCCGGCGAGCAGTACTTCCGCTGGGTCGAGTTCGACCTCGAGGGCCTCGAGGGCAAAAAGGCGTTTTTGGAAATCGTGGACGCCAGCGAACGCTTCTGGATCGGCGTCGATTACATCGTGCAGACGGACGACAGCTTTGTGCTCTCCAACCCAGCGCGCACGCGCCGCATGAACCTTTCGGAAAATTTCCTCATATTCCCCATCAAAAAAAACGGCATCATGGCCGTCCTGAAAATCGACGGCGCCAACGGCGAAGTTTTCGACGTGGCCAAAATCCGCCTCGCCCCCCCGGGCGACAAGCCGGACTATTGGACCTACCTGGACGTGAGCCAATGGAAGGGCCGCGAGGCCGTCTTGGAAATCAGCGACATGGATCGCGGCAAAGACCCGCTCTCCCTCATCACCGCCTCCGACAAACCGTTGCCGCACGATGCCGATCTTTATCAAGAATCCTACCGCCCGCGCTACCATTTCACGGCGGCGCGCGGCTGGAACAACGATGTCAACGGCATGTTCTACCTCGCCGGCACGTGGCACCTCTATTATCAGTCGAACCCCTTCGGCGCCAACGGCGACCTTAAAAACTGGGGCCACGCCGAGAGCACGGACTTGGTGCACTGGCGCCAGTTGCCGCAGGCCCTCTATTCCTACGTGCAGGCGAAAGACCGCTGCTACTCCGGCAGCGCGGTCGTCGATCTGAAAAACACCTCGGGCTTCGGCAAAGACGGCAAGCCGCCCGTCATCGCCATGTTCACGGACACCGGCTGCGGCGAGGCCATCGCCTACAGCAACGACGACGGGGCCTCCTTCACCTACTATTCCGGCAATCCTGTCGTGAAACACAAGGGGCGCGACCCGCGCGCGTTCTGGTATCAGGACCCCGCCGACAAAACAAAAGGCCACTGGGTGATGGTCACGTTCGACCACGTCGCCCCGAAAACCTCCTTCGCCTTTTACACCTCGCCCGACATGAAGGACTGGACGCTCCAAAGCGAGTCGGAACCCTTTTATGAATGTCCCGACCTCTACCCGCTGGCGGTCGACGGCGACAAGGCCGACACGCGCTGGGTGCTCGTCGAGGCCAACAGCCAATACGTGATCGGCGCATTCGACGGCAAAGCCTTCACCCAAAAAACGCCGAAACTGCGCAACTTCGCGGGCGCCTACTACGCCTCGCAGTCCTTCACGAACGCCCCCGACGGCCGCGTCGTGCAAATGGGCTGGCTCATGTCCGGCATCGAAAACGCCCCCATCATCCACGGCGTGAGCCTGCCGACCGAGATGACCCTGCGCACGACCCCCGAAGGCGTGCGCCTGTTCGCCGAGCCCGTCAAGGAGCTGGAACAGTTGCGCGGCCAACCGCAAAACCTGTCAGCCCGCCCATTGCCCGACCGCGAAGACATTTCGATCAAAACCGGCACAAACGCCTTCGAGGCCGACATCGAGATCGACTTGGGCGACGCCAAGATCGTCAGCATCCGCGCGGGCAGTTTCCGCGTCGATTACAACACGCGCGACAAAAAACTTTTCGGCCAGCCTTACGAGGCACAGGGCGGCAAAATCCGCTTCCGCCTCTTCGCCGACGTTTCGATGGGGGAGGTTTTTGTGGACGGCGGGCGCTTCTGCGTCGCGCGCGGCATCAAGCCCCCCTTCGACTTCGATTCCTTCGAGCTGAAGGCCGAAGGCGGCACCGCCCGCCTCCTCAAAGGCACCGTCTGGCCGATGGCCACCATCTGGGACGCCGCGGCCAAACAGAGCGTGGACACGCCTTTGCGCGAACTCCAACGCCAGCGCGGCCTCACACCCGCTCCCTTAAAAGACTAAGATATTCCAAAAAAATCCCCGCAATCTCATTATAAGTTTGCAGGGAGAATTCATGTGGTCAAAAATTGGATCGTTTGACCGCATTCCAATGACCGCATCCAGCAACTCCAAGGGTTCAGTGCTTTCACCGTGGGCGCGCAATATCGCCCCTTCGCCGACATTGGCCGTCGACGCCAAGGCCAAGGCGCTCAAAGCCGCGGGCAAGGACGTCTGCGGCTTCGGCGCGGGCGAGCCGGATTTCGACACGCCGGACTTCATCAAGCAGGCCTGCATCAAGGCGCTGCAAGAGGGCAAGACCAAGTACATCCCCTCGTCGGGCCTGCCGACGCTGCGCAAGGCCATCGCCGAGCGCTACGTCGAGCGCGGTTTTCACGACGTGAAGGAAACCAACGTCGTGGTCAGCCCGGGAGGCAAGTATTCCTGCTACCTCACCGTGCTGTCGCTGGTCGGCCCGGGCGACGAGGTGGTCATCCCCGCGCCCTACTGGGTCAGCTACACCGAGATGGTGAAGCTCGCGGGCGGCACGCCCGTCATCGTGGAATCGACCGACGCCACCGACTTTAAAATTTCGCCCGCCCAGCTGAAAGCCGCCATCACCCCGAAGACGAAGCTGCTGATCCTCAACAGCCCCTCGAACCCGACGGGCTCCGTCTACACCGAGGCGGAACTGCGCGCGCTCGTCGACGTGGCGGTGGCGGCGGACATCATGGTGATGTCGGATGAAATTTACCAGCACCTGCTCTACGACGGTGCCACCCACGTCAGCCCCGCGACCTTCTCGCCGGAGGCTGCCGCGCACGTCGTCACGGTGTCGGGCTTCGCCAAGACTTATTCCATGACGGGCTGGCGCTTGGGCATCGCGGTCGCCCCGGTCGAGATCGCCAACGCGATAGGCGACCTCCAGAGCCAGACGACCTCCAACGCCACCACCTTCGCCCAGTACGGCGCGCTGGCCGCGTTTGAAAACCGCGCGCTGGCCGAGGCGGCCGTGGCCGACATGCGCGCGCATTTCGACACCCGCCGCCAAATGCTCGTCAAGGGCCTCAACGCCATCGACGGCATCACCTGCCGCCGCCCGGGCGGGGCGTTTTACGTGTTCCCGAACATCAGCTCCTTCGGCCTTTCTTCCAACGAGTTCGCCTCGCGCCTCTTGGAGGAGGAACTCGTCGCGGTCGTCCCCGGCAGCGCGTTCGGGGCGGACGATTACGTCCGCCTGAGCTACGCCGTCGACGAGGGCACGATAGCCAAGGGGCTCGAACGCATCGCGCGCTTTTGCGCCAAACTCAAAAAATAAGGAAATTCGCATCGCAATGAACGGCCAGAAAATCACGCTTTCCAACGGCAAACTCAACGTCCCCGACTCCCCCGTGCTTCCCTTCATCGAGGGCGACGGGATCGGGCCCGACATCTGGCGCGCCTCGCAGCGCGTGTTCGACGCCGCGGTCGAAAAGGCCTACGGCGGCAAGCGCAAGATTTTTTGGAAGGAAGTGCTCGCGGGCGAAAAGGCTTTCAAACAAACGGGCGAGTGGCTCCCCGCCGCGACGCTGGACGCTTTCCGCGCATACCTCGTGGGCATCAAAGGCCCGCTGACGACGCCGATCGGCGGAGGCATCCGTTCCCTCAACGTCGCCCTGCGCCAAGAGCTCGACCTCTACGTCTGCCTGCGCCCCGTGCGCTACTTCAACGGCGTGGACAGCCCCGTCAAGCACCCCGAAAAGGTGGACATGGTGATTTTTCGCGAGAACACCGAAGACATCTACGCCGGTATCGAGTTCAAGAAAGGCACGCCGGACGCCGCCAAGGTAAAGGCGTTTATGGAAGCCACCTTCCCGCAGCTTTACAAAAAAGTGCGTTTCCCCGACACCTGCGGTTTCGGGCTCAAACCCGTCTCCAAGGAGGGCACGCAGCGCCTCGTGCGCGCTGCTATCCGCTACGCCATCGCGCAGGGCCGCAAGAGCGTGACGCTTGTCCACAAGGGCAATATCATGAAGTTCACGGAAGGGGCGTTCCGCGATTGGGGCTACGAGCTCGCCAAGCAGGAGTTCGGCGCGGTCGAAATGGACGGCGGCCCGTGGTGTAAACTGCCCAACGGCATCGTCATCAAGGATGTCATCGCCGACGCCTTCCTCCAGCAGATTCTCACGCGCCCGGCGGAGTACGACGTCATCGCCACCTTGAACCTCAACGGCGATTACATCTCCGACGCCTTGGCCGCGCAAGTCGGTGGCATCGGCATCGCGCCCGGCGGCAACATCAATTATGACACGGGCTTCGCCGTCTTCGAGGCCACCCACGGCACGGCCCCCAAATACGCGGGGCAGGACAAAGTGAACCCGGGCTCCGTCATCCTCTCCGGCGAGATGATGTTCCGCTTCATGGGCTGGAACGAGGCGGCCGACGCCGTCATCCGCGGGCTGGAAGGCGCGATCAACTCCAAGACCGTCACCTACGACCTCGCGCGTCTGATGCAGGGGAGCAAGGAAGTGAAATGCTCCGAATTCGGCGACGCCGTCATCAAGGCGATGTAGTCCGCCGCAGCCCTTCGACAAAAATGCCGCTTCATCACGAAGCGGCATTTTTTTGTTCAGTAAACGCCCACGGGCAAACCGAAGGGATCGTTTTCAAACTGCGCGCGGTATGCTTGCGGGGTCATGTCAAACCCAAGGGCGAACAAACCCTTGAAGCGCGCGGCGTCGCTCAGGCCGCACATCTGGGCGACGCGTTCCAGCGGCAAATCGCTTTGCCGCAATAACCGTTCGACCAGCAGCACTTGAAGCCGCAAATGTTCGTTGCGCAAATCGTTCCCCTGCGCCTTTTCCGCCAGCAGGCCGCGCAGTTCGACGGTGACGGGCTCGTGCGCGAACACTTCGGCGATCGAGTGTTTGCCGTCAATGATCGCGTTGAGGGCCTCGTCCTTGAAAATGAAGGGGCGCGTGGAAGTGCGCGTCTCCACGCTGCGCGCGAGCACGAGCCGCTTTTCGGCGGGCATGGCGTTTTGCAGCTGCCGTGCCATCAGGTCGGCGGCCTGATACCCCAGCTGTTCGCGCTCCTGCGGGATCGAGGAAAGATGCGGCAGGGAGGCCAGGCACTCCACCAACCCGTTGTTGAACCCCAAAACGGCCGTGTCCTCCGGCACCGCGATGCGGTTTTGCCGGCACAGCTCGATCAGGCGGCGGCCCATCAAATCGGTGCAGGCCATCACGGCGGAGGGGCCCTTGATGCCGGAAAGCCAGAGCTTCACGAGCGGGCCGGAGGCCATGTCCAGCTCCTCGACCTCCCGCAACGCCAGCGTGATGCACGGCATCCCGAAGGCCGTCAATTGCGACTCAAAACCCTCCTGCCGTTCGCGCGCGTAGGCTTGGTCGATGATGCTCAAAAATCCGAACTGCGTGTGCCCGTGAAACATCAGATGGCACGCGCCCAGCTGTCCGGCGGAGCGGTTGTTCATCTGCACGGAGCCGAAGCCCTCATAGTCGCGCCGCGCCCCGATTTTCACGACGGGCTTTTTCAACGAGCGGAAAAAATCCACCGTCTCGTCCTGAATGTTCGCCAAAATCCCGTCGCAGGCAAGCCCCTTGAGCTCCGCGCTGTCGCCCACCTCGACGGCCTCGACATTCGGGTGCGTCTGGCAATATGTGCGCACCCCCTCCATGACGCCCAAACGGTAGTCCTCGTGCGAAACGAGGGAAACGGCAAGGCGCAGTTTGGGCGGGGTGGGCATGGGAAAAATGTATGGGCGCAGTGGAATACAGTCAACGCCCGCTTTCAGTCAAACAGCGCAAACGCCCCCGCGCTTTGGAATATAAACCATACCGCGAACACGGCGCCCGCCACGAGCGCGCACCCCAGCAAAAACCGCTTCAGCCGAGGAAACGTTTCATATTTCCCAAACCGCGGCATCACAAACGCGCGTTCATAGGGCAGGCGGGCGGGGCGGTAGTCGCCCGCGGCCGCGACGGAGCCGCGCCGCACCTTGCGCATGTAGAGCCATTGGAAAAATCCGCGTAGCATCGGGGAATAAAGGTGTTTGCCAAAAGGGCGTTAAAATCGGAAAATGGTACGGTTTTTATTCCAACCCTTCGGCGTGAAAATTACAACCCTAACCATCCGCAAGCTCAAACACGAGCGGCCCGTCGTGGCGCTCACCGCCGCGGACGCCATCACTTCCCGCCTGGCATCCGAGGCGGGCGTCGATCTCATCCTCGTGGGCGACTCTTTGGGCAACACCGTGCTTGGTTTTCCCAACACGATCCCCGTCACGCTCGAGATGATGGCGCACCACACGGCGGCGGTGGCCCGCGCGAATCCCGCGCCGCTGATCGTGGCCGACGTGCCCTTCGCCTGCGCCCACGGCAGCTTCGACCGCGTCTTGGAAAACTGCGCCGCGCTCATCCGCGCGGGCGCGCAGGCCGTGAAAATCGAGGGCGGCAGCGAAATGGCCCCGACGATATCGAAACTCACCGAGGCGGGGATACCGGTTTTGGGCCACATCGGGCTTTTGCCGCAGCAGTATTATAAGCTCGGCGCCTACAAAAAATTCGGCGCCAAGCCCGACGAGCAGGAATCCCTGCTGGACGACGCGCACGCCTTGGAGAGCGCCGGCGTTTTCGCCCTCGTGGGCGAAATGATCCACCCCGAAGCCGCGCAGGCCATTTCCAAGGCCACCAACGTTCCCCTGATCGGGATCGGCAGCGGCCCGCATTGCGACGGCCAGATTTTGGTGATTACCGACTTGCTCGGCCTCAACGCGGGCACGCCGCCGTCCTTCGTAAAAGTCTACGCCGATCTCGGCGCGCAGGCCCGCGCGGCCATAACCGCCTACGCCGACGAGGTGAGGGGCCGCCAATTTCCACAATGACACCTTTGCATTGCAGCGTTTTCGGTGCGGGCGCATGGGGAACCGCCATGGCGATTCACCTCGACCGCATGGGCCACGCCGTCACGCTGGTCCCCCGCCGCTTGGAACAGGCGGTGGCCCTGATGCGCGACCGCGAAAACATCGAGCGCCTTCCGGGCCGCCCGCTGTCGCCCTCCATCCAAATCGGCTACGAGGCGGCTCCCGCGCTGTTAAACGCCGATGTCGTCTTCCTCGCATGCCCCTCGCAGGGCCTTCGCAAAATGGTCAGCGGGCTCTCCGTTTTGTTGCAGGGCAGACCGACGCCCACACCCTTGTGCGTCACCCTGTGCAAGGGCCTTGAGGCCGAGACATTCCTTTCGCCCTCAGAAGTCCTCGCGCAGGTCTGCCCGCGGATGCGCCACGCCTCGCTTTCCGGCCCGAGCCACGCGGACGACGTGGCGGCGGGCTTGCCGACCGCGTTGGTGCTGGCGCACAGCACGCGCGAAGGCGAGGCCGAGGCGGCGGAGTCGCTGGCGCTGCAAGTGAGCGACACGCATCTGCGCCTGTATTTAAGCGACGACCTGACGGGCGTCGAGCTGGGCGGGGTTTTGAAAAACATCTACGCCATCGGCGCGGGCCTGTGCGACGGCATGGGGCTGGGCGACAACGCCAAGGCGGCCTACCTGACGCGCTGCCTGCGCGAAATGGGCCGCGCGGGCGTGGCGCTGGGCGGCAAGCCCGAGACGATGTACGGACTGAGCGGCTTTGGCGACCTCGTGGCCACCTGCACGGGCGCATGGAGCCGCAACCGCACTTTTGGCGAACGCTTGGCGGACGGCACCGACCCCAAGAAAATTTTATCTTCCGGTAAGAGTGTCGTGGAAGGCTACCTCGCCACCGAATGCTTCCACCAGCTGTGCAAAAAGCGCGGCGTCGAGGCCCCGATTCTGGAAGGCATCTACGCCGTCCTTTTTGAAG
The DNA here is from genome assembly GCA_031556275.1 of Opitutales bacterium. Lineage (GTDB taxonomy): Bacteria > Verrucomicrobiota > Verrucomicrobiia > Opitutales > JAKPNF01 > JAKPNF01. Next base: position 6,061 of record JAVBTG010000119.1, on the reverse strand, counting down.
GTGCATCCCCCAAAGACCGGCTGGCCGCGCTGATGAGCCGCGCGCTCAAGTCCGAATGCCTTCCCTGATCCCATACGCCGTCAGCGATTCCCCCATCCACGGCAGGGGACTGTTCGCCGTCCGCGCGATCGGGCAGGGGGAACGCATCACCGCCTACATGGGGGAACGCATTTCAAAGGCCGAATCCCTGCGCCGCCGCAAAGCCGCCGCCAAAAAGGAAGTCTACACCGTATCCCTCGACGACACGTGGGACATCGACGGCGACACCCCCGCCAACGACGCGCGCTTGGCCAACCACAGCTGCGCCCCCAACTGCGAACTGGTGCTCGCGGAAGAAACGCTTTGGCTCACGGCATCCCGCCCCATCGCCGAGCGCGAAGAACTCTCCTTCGACTACGGTTTTTCCTTGGGCGAATGCCTCTGGCACCCCTGCCGTTGCGGCGCGAAAAATTGCTGCGGCTACATCCTCGCCGAACCCGAGCGCAGGCTCCTTCGGCGCTTCTCCAAGCACAGAAAATAAGCCCGTCGAAGACCTTTGACTTTGGCCCCCCATTTATTACAAAATTAAGCTACCTGTCCCTATAACTTTATGAACAAAACACCTGTCAAATTCAACAACACCGTGCTGCGCGACGGCCACCAATCGCTGGCGGCCACCCGCATGACGACGGCCGAAATGCTCCCCGCCTGCGAAAAACTCGATTCCATGGGTTTTAACGCCCTCGAGACATGGGGCGGGGCGACGATCGACGCGGGCCTGCGCTTTTTAAAAGAGTTCCCCTTTGACCGCTTGGACGCCCTCAAAAAACTGACGCCCAAGACCCCGCACATGATGCTTCTGCGCGGCCAGAACATCGTCCAGTACACGCACTTTCCCGACGACGTGGTCGAGGCGTTTGTCCTGATGTCCGCCAAGCACGGTATGGACATTTTCCGTATCTTCGACGCGCTCAACGACACGCGCAACATGCTCACTGCCATAAAAGCCGTGAAGAAGGCGGGCAAGCACGCGCAGGGGACGATCTGCTATACCACGAGCCCCTTCCACACCGTCGAGAAATTCGTGGAAATGGGGGTAGAGCTGGAAAAGCTCGGCTGCGATTCCATTTGTCTCAAGGACATGGCGGGCCTCATCGCGCCCTACGTGGCGGCGGAGATCATCGGCGGCATCAAGGCGAAGGTGAAAATCCCCGTCAACTTGCACACGCACGACACGGTCGGTTTCGGCCTGCCGTCCTACCTCGCCGCCATCGACGCGGGCGTGGACTGGGTGGACACTTCCATCGTGCCCTTCGCCAACGGCACGGGCCAGCCCGACACCCTGCGCACGCAGGCCGCGATGCAGGACAACCCGCGCCAGCCGCATTACGACGAACAAAAACTGCGCGAGCTGCGCGCCTATTTCGAGAGCATCTATGCCGAGCTCGGCAGCTTCACCTCCCTCAAAAACGAGGTGGTGGACTCCGACGCGCTCACCTATCAGGTGCCCGGCGGCATGCTCAGCAACTTCCGCACCCAGCTCAAGGAGCAAAAGATGGAAGACCGCTTCGACGAGGTGTTTGCCGAAATCCCGAAAGTGCGCGAGGCCCTCGGCTGGATCCCGTTGGTGACGCCCACCTCCCAGATCGTCGGCGTGCAGGCCATGCTGAACGTCAAGTTCGGCCCGTGGCAAAATTTCACGCCGCAGGCCATCGACATCGCCTTGGGCTACTACGGCCAAACGCCCGCCCCGGTCAACCCGGAGGTCCGCAAGCTCGCCGCCGAAAAATCCGGCAAAAAGCCCATCGACTGCCGTCCGGCCGACCTCTTGGAACCCCGCATGGAAAAGCTCCGCGCCGAGCTCAAGGAAAAGGGCCTGAAGTCCGACGATGAGCACTGCGTCATCTACGCGATGTTCCCGATGGAACTGCAAAAGCTCTACGCCAAGGAGCCGGAGCCCACGGCAACCCCCGCGGCTCCCGCGCCCGCCCCCAAGGCGGCCCCCGCGCCCATGCCCGCACCCTGCGCGGACGCGAAGAAGACCGTGCAGATCTCCCTCGGCGTCGACGGCAAACAATACACCGTGCAGGTCGAAGAACTCTAAACCACCCGCTATAAAAACGCCTTTCCACAGGGGAGGGCGTTTTTATTTTTTTACACACCATCACGGAAACTTCCATGAACGCACTGAAACGCATTTTCGCTTTCCTGTTCAAAATCGTCGCCTGCATCGGCAAAGGCTTTTGGCGCCTCTGCGCGCGCGTTTGCAAATGGCTGAAAAAGTCGCTCAAAGTTTTCGCGGTCTTGGCGTGCGTTCTGTTCGTCGCCCTCGTGGTGGCGACGGCGTGCATCGACTACATCCTTGCCTACGCCATCAATCACAGCGCCGCCTATCTGGAGACAAACGCGAGCGTTGGCGACGTGCGCGTGCGCCTGCTCACGCAGACGGTCTCGTTCGATAAAATTTCCCTCAGAAACCCGGCGGGGTTCATCGAGAAGGAGGCGTTTTTCGCCGAAAAGCTGGAGCTGAAGTTCGACATTTTCAAGACCCCCGCCTTGCGCCGCGTGTCGCTTAAAAACCCGCGCATCCGCATGGAGGGCCGCCACGGCAAGCGCATCATCGGCCAGTCGGTGCACAAGAGCAACTACTTCACATTGGTAAAAGACTTCGTGGACTTGTTCAGCCGCGATCTGGACGAGGCGGCGGTCGGCCAGCCGAAAGACCTGTTGGAGGAACTCGCGACCGTGGAGCAGGACGTCATTCGGATGAACGGCGTCGCCGAGATCAACATCAGCAACCTGCACATCGAGAACGGCGAGAAGGACACCATCGACATCGCCAGCATCATTTTTCATAACGGCATATTCTCGCTCCAAGGCTTCGAGAGCGTGGTGTGCGGGGTGGAGACCGCCCTCGCCGAAGGCAGCCTCGACCTGAACAAGGAGAAAATGGGCTTTTCCGGCTTCCGCATAAAGAACCCCGAGGGCTACCCGGACGACAACGCCGTCAGCCTCAATAATTTTCTGCTCAAGTACAAACGCGTCTCGGGCGCCAAGGACGGCCCCGTCGTCCTGAAACTGGAAAAGGTGCTGATCGACACCCCGATCGCCCGCGTGGAAAACAAAGAGGGCTCTTTGCTCGGCGCGCTGGGCGGCGACAATAACTTTTTGGAAATATCGAACCGGCTTTCCGTTTTCTACGGCACGCAGTCCGGCAATCTTTTCCACCCCGAATTCGAGGGGGTGGAGGAGGGCGAGGAATTTAAACTCCCCGAGATCGCGCTGGAACACATCCAGATCAAAAACGCGCAGCTGCTGTGCCGCACCAAAGATGGCGCGATCGTTTCCAACATAATAGTCGACGACGACGCGGTCGAGATGGACGGCATCTACACCTACATCGGCGGCCTGCGCGCCGAGATCGCAAAAATCCGGATCGACGCCAAGGCCCAACTGCTCACGGTCGCCCGCTTCAATATCAAAAACCCGCTGGGCTACCCGGAAGAAAACGCCTTCCACCTCGGCGAAATGACGCTGACCACCCACACGGAAGAAAAACACATCCGCGGCACAAAGGTGGCGGTGCTGGAGCGCATCACCCTCAAAGACTGCTTCGTGCGCCTCGACAGCAAGTCCGGCAAACTGGGGGACCTCTTCAGCCGCCCTAACAACCTGCTGGACATTCTGGACGACGTGAAGGCGGTCCAAAAGGAAGTCGGCGCCTATCATCCCGAGGCGCAACAAAAACGCAAAGCCGAGCCGACGGCGCGCCCCATCAAATTCATCCTCAAAGATTTTTGCGCCAGCGAAATCCGCGTCCTGATCGGTCCCAAAGGCGAAGAAATAAAAATCCCCTTGGACGACTTCGAACTCAAAAACCTCGGCGAAAAAGAAGGCGGCCTGACGGCGGACGAGCTCTCGCACAAAATCATCGGCGAACTCTCGTCCCGCGCCATCGACAAAGCCGTCGACGAGCTCGAAAGAGACATCTGGCAAGCCATCGTCGACTTCTTCAAAAACATCTTCTAATCGGGCGTCACCAACAAAAAGCCTTCGCAAGACGCGAAGGCTTTTTGTTGTAAAAAATTCGCCAAACTCAAATCTTCGCCCCCGTGAACTGCCGCAGCAAATTCGCCGCCGCCGCCGCCGCGGTCGTCTTGTGCGCCAGCAAATTTTTCTCCGCCACCGCCACGGCGGAGCGCACCTGCGGGTTCTGGTAAAAATTGGAGACGAGATACTCCCGTATCAGCGTGTGCATCCAGTCAATCGCCTGCGCCTCGCGGCGTTTTTGAAAAAGCCCCTTTTCCTTGGTGCAGGCCACAAAATCCTCGGCCGTCTGCCAAATATCGGAAATCCCGTCGCCCGTGAGCGCGGAGCAAATGCCGACCTTCGTGTGCCAGCCCTCCGTGGCGTGCGCGAGGAAGGAAATCACCCCCGTCAACTCCGCCTGCTTTGCGCGCGCGCGCAACACATTGTCGCCATCGGCCTTGTTGACAAAAATGGCGTCGGATATCTCCATGACCCCCTTTTTGATGCCCTGCAACTCGTCGCCCTGCGTCGCGAGCAAGAGCAGCAAAAAGAAATCCGTCATCGAGCGCACGACCACTTCCGTCTGCCCGACGCCGACCGTCTCGATGAGGACAGTGTCAAACCCCGCCGCCTCGCACAGCAGCATGGTCTCGCGCGTCTTGCGCGCGACCCCGCCCAGCGCGCCGCCGGAGGGGCTGGGGCGGATGAAAGCCCGCTCCTGCCGCGAAAGCAGCTCCATGCGCGTCTTGTCGCCGAGCACGCTGCCGCCCGTGATCGTGCTGGAAGGGTCGATCGCCAGCACGGCGATCCTGTGCCCGGTATTGCACAAATGCATCCCGAACGCCTCGATAAAAGTGCTCTTGCCCACACCCGGCACCCCTGTGATGCCCACGCGCACGGCATTGCCCGTATGCGGCAGCAACCGCACGAGCAACTCCTGCGCCATGTCAAAATGCGCGGGCGCGTTGCTCTCAATCAAAGTGATGGCGCGCGCTAAAAGGGTTCTATTGCCCGACAGCACGCCATCCTCATACTCCGCCAGCGAAAGCTGCCTGCGTCTCGGCGGCACCGCGCGCGTCCCGGAAACGCTCTGCCCCGGCATCCCGTCATGCCCGCCCTCAACCCCGCGCATGACGTTGGTCGTAAAAAGCTTCGGATCAGCCCCCTCAGGCACCCATTCCGGACGCACGATGTTTTCGTCGTTGGCCATTTGCTATCAAATCTAGCCCTTTTGCACACCGCAGGCAATCCCCGTGAATTGACTGGTCAAAAAATGCGCACATTCGTAGTCTTTCGCAAGAGAACCCTTTTAATGGATGCTTCAAAAGAAATTTTGAATTTGATACCCGGCCTACTGGTATTGTTACTTTTATGTTGCGTGCTATTCCCCTTGCTTCGCCGTCAATGCCTGAAAATAAAGGCACGCAGGGGCGACAGGGCCGCGCAATTTAAACTCGCAACCATCTATTTTGGCGTTTTTGGCTATTACACAAAAGCCGCCCATTTTTTCAACGAGGCCGACAAGCAGGACGGAAAACCGTCTCATTATGATTTGGCCGTTTCCCATTTTTCAGGAAAGTCTGGGACGGTCGATAATGAAAAGGGATTGCAATGCCTTTTGCGGGGCGCCGAACAGGATGAGTTGGCCTCATTATGCTTCTTGACGGGCATATATAGTTTTGAATGTCCGTTTTTCAAAGACGAGTTGGTTTTCAAAGACGAGAATATCCAACTTGAAATCGCACGCGCGTATTGCGATCGCGTGTCTGAAAAATTGGGACGACTCTCCAAAAACAAAAAAATGCCGCCTTCGTGAGGCGGCATTTTTTTGCGACAAAGCGAATCCGCTTTGGAATTAGATTAACGTTCAGACGCCTTAGAACCCGATGCGCTCCTTGAGCAGCTCCAGCATCTTCTTGGTCGAGGCCGGGATCTCCGAGCCGGGGCCGAAGATCGCGCTGGCGCCGTGGCTGAGCAGGAAGTCGTAGTCCTGCGCGGGGATGACGCCGCCCGCGATGATCATGATGTCCTCGCGGCCGAGTTTTTTGAGCTC
>JAVBTG010000107.1:0-11632 GCA_031556275.1 Opitutales bacterium | reverse complement strand
CGGCCTGCGCTACGGCCTGCTCGCGCTGTGCGCGCTGTCGCTGCTGGTCGGCTATGCGGGGCTTTTCGGGCTGCTCGATCCCTATTCGTTGTTCGGCAAAACGATGGGGGACGGCCTGCGCCCGATCGCGGCGGGGCTTACCAATTGGGTGAGTGAAACGCTCTATGGCTGGGGCGTTTATTCCGTGCGGCCCGTGGACGGCGACCCTTCCGTGGCCGTGCCCGCCTTTGTCTTCGCGCTTTGCGTATTGGCGCTGCTGGCGGCGGTGAGCGCGCTGCGCGGGCGGTTGTTTTGCAACACGCTGTGTCCCGTCGGCTCTTTTTTGAGCCTGCTTTCGCGCTATTCCCTTTTTCGCATTCGCCTCAATAAAAGCGCGTGCGTTCACTGCGGCTCGTGCGAGCGCGTGTGCAAGGCCGAATGCATCGACGCAAAATCCCTGAAAGTCGACGCCTCGCGCTGCGTGCTGTGCTTCGACTGCGCGACGGACTGCCCCAAGGGGGGGATCTCTTACGGCCTGAACCCCCTCTGGTTTCCTGAAAAAGAAAAACAGGCAACCACGCAGACCGCCGCCGACACACTGGGCCGCCGCGCCTTCGCCAAACAGACCGTGGGGCTGGCCGCGTTGGCCTGCGTGGCCGCCAAGCGCAAGCGGGCAGGGCGGCCGGAACCCGGCGAACCCTCGCCCTACGGCATAGAAGGCGAACGCCCCGACAAGCGCCTGTCGAGCCCGCCCGGCTCGCGCTCCATCCGCCATTTCCAAAAACACTGCACCGCCTGCCAGCTGTGCACCGCCGTGTGCCCCTCGCAGATACTCAAGCCGTCGATCACGCAATGGGGCATTTTTGGGCTGATGCAGCCGTTCATGGATTATTCAAGGGGCTTTTGCGTGCACGCGTGCGAGCGCTGCTCACATGTGTGTCCCACGGGGGCCATCCTGCCCCTGACGCGCGAGGAAAAGCGCGTGGACAAAATCGGCACCGCCATTTTCCAGCCCTCCTTGTGCGTGGTGGAAACCGACGGCACCGACTGCTCCGCTTGCGGCGAGCACTGCCCCGTGCAGGCGATCGAGATGCTACCCTACGGGCCGCCCGAAAAAAGCCTGTTCATCCCGCACGTGCATGCCAAGGTGTGCATCGGCTGCGGCGCGTGCGAGCACGTGTGCCCCGTGCGTCCGCACAAGGCCATCGTGGTGCAGGGTTTGGCCGTCCACGAAAGGGCGATCGTGTTCCAAGACGCCATGCGAATGCACCGCCCGCAAGAATCGGCCAAACCGGCAACAAAGGACGCGGGCGAAGTGTTTCCTTTTTAACAAAAAAACCTCCGTTGTCACGGGAGGTTTTTTGTTTATTGCTGACTTCTTGATTACGGCTTTGTGTTCACCACAACCTTGTTCACCGTCCCGTTCAGCTTGAACGGCACCTGATAGCGCGGCGTGATGGTCGTGCCGTAGTCTTGGCCGATGTCCATGTACTCCGTCAGTGTGAAGCGCGCGGGGATCGTCTTGTTGATGCGGCCCTCGGCGACTTTCTTGCCGTCGATGTAGAGGCTCGCTTCGCCCCCCGCGCCGATCTTTTTGGTCTTCTCGAAGTCGGATTTGAACTCCAGCCGCAGCTTGTGGTTGCCAGCCGTCACCTTGGCCTTGGAGACGAGCTCCTGATAATCGACCGCCTTCACGTTGGCGTAGCCGAAGACAAGCGCGCCCTTTTCCACCCAGAAGCCGAAGCCTGCGAAACGCCCGCCCATCGTCAGCAGCATGCCGTCGGGGACGATGCCCTCGGGGAAGGTGACATCCGCCTCGATGGTGAACGAGCGGTTCTTGAAGTCCGGCGCGTTGGCCTCGGGCACGCGGGTGACGTCCGTCCAGAAGGTGAACAGCGTGCGCCCGTGCGTCGGGTCCTCGCGGTTCGAGATCAGCATGGGCAGATCCTTCGGGTTGTTGACATAGAGCGGGAAGACGTTGTGTTTGGCCGCCTCGATGACGAACAGCTCCTTCATTTCCTTGAGCTTTTCGGGATATTTGTCGGCGAGGTTTTTCGATTGCGAAAAGTCCTCCTCGACATTGAACAGTTCCCACTCGTCAGAGCTGTTGGAGCCGACCTCGCGCCCCGTCAGCCACGGGGCGAACGCGGGCTTGGCCGAGGCCATCCAGCCATCGTGGTAGAGGCCCTGATAGCCGTAGATTTCAAAATACTGCGTCTGGTGGGCGGTCTTCGCCTTGGCGTCGTTAAAGGTGTAGGCCATGCTCACGCCTTCCAGCGGCTTTTGGTCCACGCCGTTGACGCGGTAGGGCATCTCGACGCCGACTGCCTCCAAAACCGTGGGCAGGATGTCCACGACATGGTGCCACTGGTTGCGTATCTCGCCCTTGTCCTTGATCTTTTCGGGCCACGAGATGACCATCGTGTTGCGCGTGCCGCCGTAGTAGGACGCCACCTGCTTGACCCATTGGAAGGGCGCGCACAAGGCGTGCGCCCAGCCGACGGGATAATGGTTGTAGGAGTCGTTCGTGCCGAGCTTGTCGATACCGGCCGCTACCTCCTCGGTCGTCTCGTCCTCGACGTTGAAAAAGACGTTCTCATTGAGCGAGCCGCCGGGGCCCCCTTCGCCGCTGGCGCCGTTGTCGCCCTGAATGTAGATGACGATGGTGTTGTCCTCTTCGCCGATGTCCTTCACGGCCTGCATCACGCGGCCGATGTGGTAGTCGGTCTGCTCCAGATAACCTGCGTAAATCTCCATCATGCGCGCGTAGGTTTTTTTCTGAAGGTCGGAGAGGGAGTCCCATGCTGGGATTTCCTTCGGGCGCGGCGTCAGCACGGTGTCCTGTGGCACGAGCCCCGTCTTTTTCTGGCGCTCCAGCGTTTCCTCGCGCAGCTTGTCCCAGCCTTGGTCAAACTTGCCCTTGTACTTGGCGGACCATTCAACGGGCACTTGGTGCGGGGCGTGCGTGCCGCCGGGCACATAGTAGAGGAAGAAGGGCTTGTCGGGCGCGATGGACTTTTGCTCCTTGATCCACTTGATCGCCTGATCGCCCATGTCCTCGTTGAGCGTGTAATCCTTTTTGCCCAGATAGGGTTCCTTCGGCGTCACGCCGTCGTAAATCGCGGGCACGTACTGGCTGGATTCCGCGCCGATGAAGCCGTAAAACTTTTCAAACCCCAGGGCCAGCGGCCAGCGCTCGAAGGGGCCCACGCGCAGGTCGGTCTCGAAATCCGGCACGTTGTGGTTTTTGCCAATCCACGCGGTGTTGTAGCCGTTCAGGCGCAAAATCTCGCCGATCGTGGCGGTGTCGCGGCTAAGGAGCGTGTCGTATCCGGGATAGCCGCGGCCCGTCTCCATGATGTTGCCGGTGTGGGCGGTGTGGTGGTTGCGCCCCGTCAAAAGGGCGGCGCGCGTTGGGGAAGACAGCGCGGTTGTGTGGAATTGGTTGTAGCGCAAACCCCGCTCGGCCAGTTGCGCGAAGGCGGGCGTTTTGATCGCCCCGCCGAACACCTCGGAGGCCGAGGCCCCCACGTCGTCCGTCATGAAGATGATGACGTTGGGCGCGCCCTTGGGGGCGGTTGGCTGCTTGGGAAAGTCCGGCTTGGAGTCCGCCCATGTCAGGTTCATTTCGCCCTTAAAAGGCTGGGGCGGGGCGGGCAGTTCCACCGCGGCGAACGCGCCGCCGACCACAGATGATGAGAACGCGGCGGCCATCGACCAGCCGCCGAGCGTTTGAGGAATTTTTAATTTCATAAGGCGTTTTTCCGAAGTGAGCTAAAACTTACAACCTACGTCCGTTTCCCCAAAAAGAAAGCCGTGGCCCGCTTTTTAAAATAATCCCTCCGGTTAAAACACAAAAAAGGCGCTCCATCCAGCGGAGCGCCTTTTTTGTTCGCGGGAAAATAAAAAAATTCTATTTGCCGATCTTGAGCACCACGCGCTTTTTCTCGATCACGATCTCCGCCTGATAATTGGGCGAAAACCCCGTCACCTTCTTGTTCAGATGGTCGCGCACGATGACCTTGTCGGCCTCGACGAGCACGATCGTTTTTGATTTGCCGCGATAGGCCTTCCCGTCGACCACGATGTTGGCGCCCGTGTTAAAGAGCATCTCGCTTTTGGGGTGGTTGATGGTGCTCACGCCTTCCTCGTCCAAGATAAACTCAAGTGTGCCCGAGGCCCATACATGGATGATGTTGCCGGTTTTCTGGTTGGCGGCCTTGACGGTCGGCTTCGATCCCTCGATGGTGAACTTGCCCGTGTTCGTGTTCGCCGCGCTGGAGCCCACGCGCAGGCCGCTGGAGAGCGTGCCGTCGCTGATCGTGAAATGGGCCCGCCCGGAGGTGGTCCCGCCGGTGCCGATGTTGAAGATGACGTTGAACTCGCTTTCCTTTAAATCCCCCACCGACAATTCGCCGCCGCGCATGTAAAAGTCGACGTTGCTGCCCTCCACGTACGGGACGGGCATCACCATCCCGCCCACGGAGAGTTTTGCGTCTTTTTCAAAAAAAACTTCCGTCTTTTTATCGTAATAAACCCCCAGATAGATGGAGCTCATGGGGTAGGGGATCGGCTTGCTGATGGTCACCGAATTGCCGCCGAGGATGTTCGCGCGGGGCAATACCCCCGAAGGCGCTTTCCCGTCGCGCCACAGGCGGGCCGTCTCCCAGTTCCCTTTGCCGTTTTGGAAAAAGAAGGTGGGGACGATCCAGTTGCCCCCCTTGTCCTTGTACGGGGCGCTCGGATTGTCGGCGGCGACGCACAAGGCGGCTCCCAGAAAGAAAAGCAGGGCGGAGAATCGAAGATGTGTGCGCATGGGGCGGGGTGTCTTGTTTCGCAGACAGGTTATCAGGTATACCAGACGGCTTTCAATAGAATACTTTGCGGGCAAGCCTTCACAAAGAATTGATCAAATGCGCGTTGTAGCCCGCGCCAAACCCGTTGTCCACGTTCACGACGCTCACCCCGTTCGCGCACGAGTTGAGCATGGCCAGTAGCGCCGTCAGCCCGCCGAAATTCGCCCCGTAGCCGACGGACGTCGGCACCGCGATAACGGGCGCGCTCACCAGCCCCGCCACGACGCTGGGCAAGGCCCCCTCCATTCCGGCCACGACGACGACGGCGCGGGCCGTGCGGATCTGTTCGATGACGCCCACCAAGCGGTGTAACCCCGCGACCCCGCAATCGTAAAATGTCTCGACGTGCGTGCCGAAAAATTCCGCTGTCAGCCGCGCCTGTTCCGCCACGGGCATGTCGGATGTCCCCGCGCTCACGACGGCGATGTGGCCCGGGTACTGTTTATCCGTGCCCGAACCGATGCAGGCCATTTTCGCCAGCGGGAAATGCTCGGCCTGCGCGAACGCCGCCTTGAGGGCCGCCGCCGCCTCGTCGCTCAGGCGCGTGGCGAGCACGCCCTCGCCGCGCCCGACCAGCGCGCGGGCCACTTCCACGATTTGTTCGGGTGTTTTCCCCTGCCCGAAAATGACTTCGCCCGCGCCCGTGCGCGCGCGCCGGGCAGTGTCCACTTTCGTGTGCCCCAAATCCACCAGTGAAAGCTCGCCGATGCGGCGGATAGCTTCCTTTTCGTCAAGGACTCCTTTTTTAAAGGAACTCAAAATGTCTTCTACACGATCCATGTCAGTGAGAGGCGGGCGCGGCGTTCATCGAGCCGCGCCGATAGCCCTTGGGGTCCATTGAAATGCGGTCGAAGCCGAGGCGTTTGAAATGTTCCGTGGTTTCCTGCATCAAGGCGGGGGCGAGCAACGTGGGCAGTTTTTCCGGCTCGATCTCGATGCGCGCGCCGTCGCCTCCCATGCGCACGCGCACGTGTTCAAACCCCTTTTCGCGCAAAAAATCCTCCGCTTGGTCGATGCGTTCCAAAAGACCGACGTCTATCCTCATCCCATGCGGCAGACGCGTGAGCAGGCAGGCGTTGGGCGCGGGAATGCGCGCCGCCCTGCGGGGAAAATGTGCGGCGTAAAGCGCGCGGATGTCGGCCTTTCCCCAGCCGCATTCGAGGAAGGGGCTACGCACCTCCAACTCCTTGAGCGCGCGCATGCCCGGGCGGTAATCGCCCAGATCGTCGGCGTTGGTGCCGTCGAGCAGGGCCGTGGCCCCGTGCGCGGGCAGGGCGTACTTTAGTTTTGAAAACAGCGCCGTCTTGCACAGATAGCAGCGCTCCGGCGGATTGTCCGCGATTGTTTCGGGGACACCGCAATCAAACATCACGCATTCCACTGCCAATTCCCTGCAAATTTCACGCGCCGCCGCCTGTTCGCGCGCGGGCATGTAAGGCGTTTGCGCCACAAAGGCGACGCAGTTTTCCGACTCGAACGTCTTTGCGCAGAAGGCGAGCAACGCCGAACTGTCCAGCCCCCCCGACAGGGCGACCGCGACTTTCCCCAACGGCAGGATATGCGCGCGCAGCGTTTCAGCCTTCGATGTCATGGATAAGCCTTCGGGCGACAGTGTCGAACGGCAGCCCAGTCTCGCGGGCGATGCGCAGGCAGTCGTCGGCCTCGGGTTTGACGTGCTCGGTGTTGCCGAAAACGGCCCTTTTAAAGCGCACTTTGCCCAAGGGCGTCTCGCGCTCAAACGTCTCTCTGGCCAGCGCGCGGCGGCTGACCGCGGCCGTGCGCACCCCCAGACTCGTCGAATGGGTGAAAAAGCACGCCCGCACTTTGTCGAGCGTTTCGGGCGCGCACAGCGCGCACACTTTGCACCCCGCGCGTCCCTTTTTCATAAAAATTGGCTCCTGCCAGACATCGAGCGCCCCCGCCGCGAACAGCATCTCGGCCAAGGCCGCCAGTTGCTCGCCCGTCATGTCGTCGATATTGGCCGCCGTTTCGCAGAGGGTTTGCTCCTGCGTGCCGTCGGCGGGCTCCTGCGTCTCGTAGAGCATCACGCGCAGGACGTTTGGCAACTCGGGGCAGTCGCGCTGGCCGATGCCGATGCCCGAGGCCAAAATCTTGCCTTCCACGGGCGCGCCGAAATCCGAGCCCAACGCCGCAAGAATGGCGGCCCCCGTCGGCGTGGTGCACTCGTGCGGGGCCCCGCCGATTTTGGAGGGGAATTTTTCGGCCAAAAGGGCGGTCGCGGGGGCGGGCACGGGCAAAACGCCGTGCTGGCAGCGCACCGTCCCGCCTCCCAGCTCGACCGGGGAGGCCGTGATCTTGTCGATACGCAGGTATTCCAGACAAACGGCGGCCCCCACGATGTCGACGATGGAGTCCACCGCGCCCACCTCGTGAAAATGCACCTCGTCGGCGGGTTTGCCGTGCACGCGGCCCTCCGCCTCGGCCAGCGCCTGAAAAACGGCGATAGCGTCGCGCTTGACGCGTTCCGAGAGCCGGGCCCCCATAATCAGCGTGCGGATGTCCGCAAGGCTGCGGTGCGCGTGCGCGTGCGCGTGCGGCTCCTCCTCGCAGGCGACGTCGGCCCGCGTGCCGCGGATGCCCCCGCGCGTGTCGTAGCGGAAGGACAGCGACCAGCCGGGCAGGCCGAGCGCGGCGAGCTGCGAGCGCAAGACCTCCCTGTCCGCGCCCAAATCCATGAGCGCCCCCAAGTTCATGTCGCCGCTGATGCCTGCGAAACAATCGTAGTGTAGTACGCGCATGCCATTAAGGTGAGAGATCACCCCCTTGGAGTAAAGAAAAATACGGCCTAGACAGCCAAGTTATCGTCGCCGCTTTTATGGGCTTGAGAATTTTCTATTTCAGCGATAAATCTTTTTGAAATCATAATTTTTATGACCCCCCAACCGCACGAGTTTTTCCATTACATCAACGAGGCCGGCTTTTTTGTGAGCGTGGCCGTGGGCCTTTTTCTGGTGATGGAGGTGGCCTATTTCTACGGCAAGCACCGGGCGAAAAAGACGAAGGAAGACGTGAGCAGCCACGTCTCCAGCTTCGCCGCCTCGATCTTGGGGCTGATGGCGCTCCTGCTGGGCTTCACGCTGGCGATGGCGCTGGGCCGCTTCGACTCGCGCAAGGCGCTATTGCTGGCCGAAATCAACGACATCGGTTCCGCTTACCTGCGCATCGATCTGCTCGCCCCCGGCGACCAAGCGGACATGAAACGCATGTTCGCCGAGTACACCCAGCTGCGCGTGGACTATTACAAAAACGGAACGCTGGCCGTCGACATGGAAAGCCAGCTGGTCCAGACGGAAAATTTGCAGAAAAAAATCTGGGAGAAAGCGATGGATTCCCTGCGCGGAGCCGATCGGCAGTATTCCGGCGTCAACTCGGGGCAGGTGATGAATTTCGTCTCGTCGCTCGTCAACGTCTTTGAGGACGAAACCAAGCGCGTGGCCGTGCGCGACAACCACATTCCGGAGGCCATTTTATGGCTTTTGATTTTCGTCGCCGCCGTTGCCGTGGGCATCAATTCCTACGCGCTTGGCCTCAAGCACGCCCGCGTCATCTGGCCGCGCGCCGTTCTGGCGATCGCGATCGCGGCGGTCTTAAGCATCATGCTCGACCTCGACCGCCCGATCCGCGGCCTCATCCAGATCAGCCAAAAGGAAATGATCGAGCTGCACGCGAAGATCGCCAAAGACGTCGCCGCGTTGCCACCCCGCTGAAAAATTCAGGCACAAACAAACGCCTTCCGTTTCCGGAAGGCGTTTTTTTTAATTAGCGACAACCGCGTTTGGCGGTTGTCGCTGTGCCAGCAACCTAGCGGCGTTCGCGGTCGCCGCGGAACGGACGGTCTCCGCCACGGCGTTCGCGGTCGCCACGGAAGGGGCGGTCTCCGCGCGGGCGGTCTCCGGCGGAGGGTTTTTCGGTGGGAACGTAGGGGATGCCCTGCTGTTCGCACAAGGCGGCGCGGCGGCTCAGACGCACGCGGCCCTTTTCGTCGATACCCACGCACTTGACCATGATCTCGTCGCCCAGCTTGCAGACGTCCTCGGTCTTGTTGACGCGGAAGTCGGCCAGCTCGGAGATGTGCACGAGGCCTTCCTTGCCGGGCAGGCATTCGACGAAGCAACCGAATTCCTTGATCGAGCGGACAATGCCCTTGTAGGTCTTGCCGATCTCGATGTCGCCGGTGACGGCCTCGATTTCCTGGAGCGCGCGCTCCTGCGAGGCCTGGTTGGTCGAGAACACGTACACGCGGCCCGAGTTATCGGAGTCGATGTCGATCTGCGCGCCGGAGATTTCCACGATGCGCTTGATGTTCTTGCCGCCGGGGCCGATGAGCGCGCCGATCTTTTCGGGGTCGATCTGGACGGTCTTGATGCGGGGGGCGTGCTCCTTGAGCTCCTTGCGGGGCTCGGGCATGCCTTGGGCCATGATGTCGAGAATCTTGATGCGCGCCTCGCGGTTCTGTGTGACGGCCGCGCGGGCGATCTCGAGGGGAAGCCCGTTGATCTTGAGGTCGTGCGGGAAGCCCGTGATGCCCTTGCGGGTGCCGCTGATCTTGAAGTCCATGTAGCCTAAGTGGTCTTCCGCGCCGATGATGTCGGTGAGGATGACGTGCTTGGTGATGTTGCCGTTGCCGTCATTGCGCGTGACGAGGCCGCAGGAGATGCCGGCTACAGGCGAGAGGATGGGCACGCCGGCGTCCATCAGGCTCAGGCAGCCGCCGCAGACGGAGGCCATCGAGGTCGAGCCGTTGGATTCCATGATCTCGGACACCAAGCGGATGGAGTACGGGAACTGGTCTTCGGGCGGCAGCACGGGCAGCAGCGAGCGCTCGGCGAGCGCGCCGTGGCCGATTTCGCGGCGTCCGGGCGAGCCGGTGCGGCCGGTTTCGCCGACGGAGAAGGGCGGGAAGTTGTAGTGCAGGATGAAGGACTTGGAGGTCGGCCCGCCGGTCAGCCCGTCGAGGTCCTGCGTGTCCTTGGTGGTGCCCAGCGTCGTCAGCACGAGGCCTTGCGTCTCGCCGCGCTGGAAGATGGCGGAGCCGTGCACGCGGGGGAGCACGTCGACTTCGCAGGAGATCGCGCGCAAATCGTTCGACCCGCGGCCGTCCACGCGGCGGCCCTCGTCGAGGATGTTGTCGCGGTAGAGCTTTTCCTGCAGTTCTTCGAAAGCCAGGCGCACCTGGTTCACGTCGTAGTTTTCCGCGCCGACTTTTTCGAGCCACGCCTTTTCGGCCTCTTCCTTGAGGTCGTCGACCGCCTTTTCGCGGTCCTGCTTCTTGTCTTGGAACACGCCCTTCTTCATGCGGTCGCCCACGAGCGCCTCGCAGAAGGCCACGCACTCGGGGGTGGCGGCGGCGAGCTTGAAGGTGCGCTTGGTCTTGGCGACCATGGCGGCCAGTTCCTTCTGGGCGGCGATGATCTTTTGGACTTGGGCGTGCGCGAATTCGAGCGCCTCGCAGAAACGTTCCTCGGAGACCTGGTCGCCCGAGCCCTCGATCATGAGCATGTCCTTCTCGTTGCCCACGTAGATGAGGTCGAGGGTGGACTCAAACATCTCCTCGTTGGTCGGGTTGACGACGAACTGGCCGTTGATCTCGCCCAGACGCACGCACCCGATCGGGCCGTTCCACGGAATGTCGGAGCAAAGGACCGCGGCGGACGCGCCGTTGACCATCAGGATGTCCGGCTCGTTGCACAAGTCAGTGGAGAGGAGGGTGCCCAGCACTTGCACCTCGTTGATGAAGCCCTTGGGGAAGAGCGGGCGCAGCGGGCGGTCGCACAGGCGCGAGGTGAGGATTTCCTTCTCGGTGGGGCGGCCTTCGCGCTTAAAGTAGCCGCCGGGGAACCGGCCGGCCGCGGCGAATTTCTCGCGGTAGTCGACGGTGAGGGGGAAGTAGTCCTGATCGGGCTTCACCTTGTTGGCCACCGTGGCGGTGACCAGAACGGTCGTCTCGCCTTTGGAGATGGTGACCGCGCCGGAAGCTTGGCGCGCGATGGAACCGGTGGAGATCGTTATGCCGAGATCTTCGACGGTTACTGAGTATTTCTGTTTCATGTGGGTTTTACTGTCTGTTTGTTTCTTGTTTGTGCAAAGCGGGCGGATCGGACGACCGGTCTTCGCGGGAAATTTTTCTGTTTTTTATGCGCCTTCAGATACGACAAAAGCCCGTCTCGCGTGTGCGATGCGGGCTTTTGTGTGCCTTAGATACGTGCTTGCATTAGCGGCGCAGGCCGAGTTTCTGGATGAGCTCCTCGTACTTCTTGAGCTCGTGCTTCTTGAGGTAGTTGAGCAGCTTGCGGCGGCGGTTGGTCATCTGGATCAGGCCGCGGCGCGAGTGGGCGTCTTTGCGGTGCTCGCGCAGGTGGTCGGTCAGGTGCGCGATGCGCGCGGTGAGCAGGGCGACTTGGACTTCGGCGGAGCCGGTGTCTTTGTCGTGGATGCGGTTGTCCGCGATGATCGCGGTTTTATTGACGGCTTCGGACATGGTAGTGTTTTGGTTGTGTGCGCAGTCGCCGGACGCCGAGAAATCGGTCGCCGCGCCCCCAGCACCTCGCCGGAAACGCCGTTTCGCCCCGGGATGCCCGGAGGGACTGCGGGGAGGCAGCGCAACAAACGCCGACAACCCTGACGCAAGGTTCCATTTTCGCGGAACTTTTAGGGGATGACAAGCCTTTTTCAAAAGGGGCTTTGCCACCCGCCGTGCAAAAATAACCGCAAAAAGTGCTTTAGGCGGCGGGCGGCCTAGTTTAGGCTATCTTTATAACGAATGAAATTGTCCCTTA
>JAVBTG010000047.1:0-17422 GCA_031556275.1 Opitutales bacterium | reverse complement strand
CAGCTCGCTTTTGCCGCCGAACTTGAGGATTTTGGCGCTGATCATTTTGGCCAGCCCCGTTTGGAAAATGGCCCCGCCCACGACGAACAGCCCCGCCATCATCAGGATAACGGGATTGGAAAAGCCCGAGAGCGCCTCCTCCGGCGTCAGGATCCCCGTCAGCACAAGGGCCAGCAACGCGCACAGCGCGATGAGGTCGGAGCGTATTTTCCCGAGCGCGAACAGGACGCCGGCGACGGCGAGAATGGCGAAGACTATGTACATGAAAAAACAAAAAGACCCCGCCGCGATCGTAGGCGGGGCGGTTTGCCCATTATGATAAGTCGCTTTGCGCGAATGGCAAAAGCCCGGAGTGCTTTTTCGTCAAATTTTTTTACGCAGGCGCGGCCGCGTTGCGCCAGCCGAAGTAACACAGGGCGGTCCACAAAAGCCACGCGTAGGTTTGGGCGAACAGCAGCATCACATATCCCGTCTGCGAGATGTCGGGGATCAACGTCTCTTGCAAAAAGGCCAAGAGGGCGCAGCCGATCACGGCGCACCATAGGGCGCCCCACGACGTGCGGCGGCAGAACCGTCGCAGCAGGGCGACTTCGGAAGGGGGAGGGCGCATGGCCGCAGGAATCTCGCCCAGCGCCAGAGCGGCCAAGCCCGCGGCGGCGAATACGCCCAAAAAGGCGGTGCATTCGCGCAGCGGCATTCCCATCCATCTAAAATAAACGACACCGACCAACCATCCCGCGAGCCCGCCCAGAAGGGCCGCCAGAGCGAGCCTCAAGACGGGGGCCATACGACGCAATCGCCGCGCCCGAAAAGCAGTCCATCCGCTGAACACGGCGAAGAACGCGGCGTTGCACAAAATGAAAAACAGCCCGATCCACAGCAAGCGCAACAGGTAATTGAAATGCGAGGCCTCCCCGGCGCGATTCGCCGTGAGGATCACATTGCCCAAAAGACCGCAGCAAACCGTTCCGAGCAGCGGATAAAGGATCGCGCCGACGAGCGTCCCCAAAACGGCTCCGCGCAGGGTCATTTCGGCGACGAGCGCCGCGTCCGCGCCAAGCGAGGCGCTTTTGGTTTTTTGCGCAACCGGCATACGGGGGAGTATTTAAAGGGAAATTTGCCGCGCGGTCGATCCATCAGTCCACAAAAAAAGACAGAGCCAAAAACGGCTCTGCCTTTTTAAACCGTGGGTCGCACGGCGCAAGCAGAAATTACTGCTGTTTCCTGCGCTTCAAGCGCCAGCCGGCCAGCGCGAGGGCACCGACGGCGGCCGAGGCCAGAATGCCGGGGAGCGGCTGCCCCGCGGGAGCGGAGGGAGCCTTGGTGCTGATCGAGATGACCAGCTTGCCGTCCAAGTCGCCGATGCTACCGGAGCCGGAGCTTTCCAGCGAGAACAGGCCGTTGGGTTCGTCGTAGCTCTGGATGTGGAACTTGTCGACCACGTTGCCGTTGTCGAGAACGGCGAAGAAGGTGATCTGGTCGTTCTTGGCCAGATCGCCCAAGGCGACCGCGTCCAAGCTGTCCAAGTCCATGAAGTGCCACGAGGAGTCCTGCCCGGAGGCGCTCTTCGCGTAGTAATATCCGAACTGCGCGACGTTCGACGTGGTGTTTTCATAAACACTCACATAGAGCGGCGTGTTCTCGCGGAGCTTGATCGTGTTGCCGTTAATGTCGTACTGTACGGCGGCGGACGCCATCGCAACCGAGCATATGAGCAACGCGGATATGAAATAGGTTTTCATTTTGGTTTCTACATTAATATCTGACCTTATTGTATGTATTGCAAGTCTTTTACAAAGAAAAACGGATGCATTTTTTGGGCCTAAAAACGGGAAAAATAGAGATGCGCGAAGGCGCGAGTGGTTTGTCTGAGACGGGTTTTTTAAAAAGTCGGTGCCAAACCGCAGACAGAATGTCTCGGCGAATGTTCCCCGAAGGCCCCTGTATTTGCCTAACATGCCCAGCCCATCGGGGACAAAAAAGACAGCGCCTTATAGGTGCTGTCTTTTTAAGCCGTTGATTATAAAGTAGATGTAAAAATAAATACTACTTTTTGCGTTTGATGCGCCAGCCCGCCAACGCCATCGCGCCGACGGCGGCCGAGGCCAGAATACCGGGGAGCGGCTGCCCCGCAGGAGCCGCAGGAGCCTTGGAGTTGATAGACAGGATCAATTTGCCGTCCAAATTGCCAATGCTTCCCGAGCCGGAGGTTTCCAGCGAAAACAGGCCGTTGGGTTCGTCGTAGCTCTGGATGTGGAATTTGTCGACCACCGTCCCGTTCTCGAGAACGGCGAAAAAGGCGACCTGATCGTTTTTGGCCAGTTCCCCGAGCTCGACCGCGTCCAAGCTGTTGAGGTCCATGAAGTGCCACGAGGAGTCCTGCCCGTCGGCGCTCTTTTTGAAATAGTACCCGAACTGGGAGACATTCGTCGTCGTGTTCTCATAAATGCTCACGAAGACGGGGGTGTCTTCGCGCATTTTGATCGTGTGTCCGTTGATGTCGTACTGTACGGTGGCGCATGCCATCGCAACCGAGCCTATGAACAACGCGTATGTGAAGAATGTTTTCATCTGTTTAACGTGTAATTATTTGGTTTTTTTGCGTGCGTTGCAAGCCTTTTATGAGAAAAATAAATTATTATTTTTTATTTTTTCGGGCCATGGATACGGCATCATAGCTTGCGGAATTTGTATATGTCACCTAGGCTGGCCGGGTATGCATTTCAAAAAATGGAATCTATTGGGGTGTATCTTCGCGCTGGCGGCAGGGCTTGTTTTCGGGCAAATGCGCGTCGAAAACAGCGCGCAAAACGACATCGCCCAGGTGGGCGACACGGTCACATTCACCGTTTCCGGGCTTTCGGGCATGCCGGACAAGCTCCACGCCCAGTTTTTGACCAACATGTTCAAATACGACAAGCTCCTCCTCGACCGCGAGGGCAAGGACGAGATCGTCTACGCGCGGCGGATGCAGGAGCCGGGCGTCGTCCTGTTCGCCGTCTGCGCGCAGGAGGATTTCGGGCACGATTTCGCGAAGGCCGTCCGCTCGACGGTGGCTGTTTCGCCCGAAAAAGTGGAGCCCTCCTCCACGGAAGCGCCCGACATGGCGCAGTATTGGGACGGTGTGAAAAAAGAGATGGCAAAAATCCCCGTCACGCCCGCTTTTAACCTGATTTCCACAGAAGACGGCGTGGAGCTATACACTTTTGAGATCGACGCGGGCGAGGGCGAGCTGGGCTCGCCCGCCGGGGTTAAGGCGATCGGCTATATGGCCAAGCCCGCGGGCGACGGGCCGTTTCCTGCCGTTATCACGTTCTACGGGGCGGGTGCCTTCGAGCCGCAGCGCGGCGACGCGCTGCGTTTCGCCAAAATGGGCGCTATGGCTTGGGCGCTCAACCCGCATCCGCTCCCCATGGACACCCCGAGAGAAATCCGCGACGAATACCGCAAGAACACGCGCGCGCCGTTGGCCGGATACAGCCAATTCGGCAAGGACACCCGGCGCGAGGACGTCTATTTCAACGGCATGTTCAAGCGCGACTATCAGGTGGTGCAGGCGATCAAGAACTCACCGTTGTGGGACAAAAAGCATCTGGCGGTACGCGGGTTCAGCCAAGGCGGGGCGCAGTCGCTGGCGACCGCCTATCTCTGCCCGGAAGTGACGGCGCTGGCGCCGCAATGCCCGGCAATGTGCGACATCGCGGGCAACCTTGCGGGCCGCAAATCCGGCTGGCCCTTCTGGGTGAAATCGCCCGCCGACACGACGCAGCTGGAGATATCCCGTTCCTTCGACATGGTGAATTTCGCCCCCCACATCAAGGCGAAGATGCTCGTGGGCGCGGGCCTGCGCGACGGCGTGTGCCCTCCTGCCGGGCAGATGGCCCTCTACAACGCGTACGCGGGCCCCAAGGAAATCGTCTACATGTCGGACGTCAGCCATTCGGGCAACGCCGAATGGGCCCGGCGCGAGACGGAGTTTTTGAAAGCGGCTTTGGGTTTGAAATAGTCGCCTCGCCGCAAAATCCGCCCGCAATAAATACGCGGGCGGATTTTTTTGCGCGCAAGACGCGGGGCGTGCGAAAAAACGTATTTGCCGCTTGTGTGTCTGCGCTCGATTTCCTATCGTTGGAAAAATTTTTATGAAACTGATTACCTCCCCCCGTGTTCTCTGGACAAGTTTACTTCTGGCCGCCTCGCTGCTTTCGGGCGCGGTGCGCATTCAAAACAGCGCGGGGGAAACTCCGCTGGCCGTCGGGCAGACGATTACCTTCACCATTTCCGGGTTGGAACAGATGCCGGATTCCGTAAAAATCCGCCGTGTGGAAAACATGGCCAAGATCGAGGACACGGCCGTCGACCGCAAGGGGAAGAGCGAGATTGTCTGGCGCACCAAGGCCACGGCCCCCGGGGTGCTCGCCCTTGCCGTGAACACGGGCGCGGATTATGACCGCGGCTACCGCAAGTGCGCCCGCTCGGCCGTGCTGGTGGCCCCCGACAAGGTGAAAGCCGCGACGACCCCCGCTGACGACATTTTAGCCTATTGGGCCGGCGTGCGCGACGCCATGAAGGATATTTCGAGCGATCCGCACCTGCAACTCGTTTACGACGGCAACCGCGCCACGGCGAAGGACCAGCCGATCGCCAAGGACCCCTATGCTAATTTGTCGCAGCTCCTTTCGGACGTGGAAATTTATTCCTTTGAAATCGACGCGGGCGAAGGCCCGATTGATTCTTCCGCGGGCGTAAAAGCCGTCGGTTACATGGTCAAGCCCAAGGGTGAAAAGGGGCCGTTCCCCGCCGTCCTGACGGTGCACGGGGCGGGGACTTTTCAATCGCGCCTGGAAGAGGCGATCCAGTGGGCGCAAAACGGGGCGCTCTCCTTCACGATGAATCCGCATCCGATCGCCAACGACGCCACCAAGGAAGCGCGCGGGGCATTGTCGGGCGGCGCGTTGAAGTATTACAACCAATTCGGCAAAAACACCGAGCGCAAGGACGTGTATTTCAACGGCATGTTCCAGCGCAACTATCAGGTGGTTCAGGCGATCAAAAATTCGCCGCTGTGGGATAAAAAACACCTCGTGGTGCGCGGTTTCAGCCAAGGCGGTGCGCAGTCGCTGGCGACGGCGTTCCTCTGCCCGGAGGTGACGGCGATCGCGCCGCGCTGCCCCGCGCTGTGCGACATCGCGGGCAATCTGGAGGGCAGGGCAGCCTGCTGGCCCTATTGGGTGAACGACGCAGGGCTCACGCGCGACTCCAAGGAATATATTTCCACCCGCACCTTCGACTTGGTGAATCTGGCACCCCACACCCAAACAAAGATGCTATTGGGCGCGGGGTTGTTCGATCCGACATGCCCCGCCACCGGCCAGATGGCCCTTTACAACAATTACGCCGGCCCCAAGCGCATCATCTACATGTTCGACACGCCCCACGGGCAGGACAACAACTGGATCGCGCAGGAAAAAGCCTTCGTGTCGGAAGAACTGGGCTTGACGCAGAAATAGCCGCCTCGCATCGAGACGACAACGCAAGGGCGCTTCTCCACGGGAGAGCGCCCTTGTTATTTTAAGCGTTTTGCAGCGCGCGCTCGATATGCGCGCGCAGGCCGTCGAGCGCGCTTTGCGAGGCGTCGCCGTCGGAGAGGGAGGGGGCGACGTAAAATGTGTCTAGCGCCACCCCGCGCTCCGTCGCGATGCGGGCGAAGGAGATATCAAACCCGGCCTCGGATATCGCCTTGGCGATGCGGTGGAGCAGGCCGATGCGGTCGTTGGCGCGCACTTCGACCACGTTTTTGCCCAATGCTTCCTCGCGGTAGGCCTGCACTTGGGTGGCGACTTTCGCCTTCAATGATTTTTCGCGCGAGAAAAAGGTGCGGGAAATTTTTTCGGCCTGCGCCTCGATCTCGGGCATGAGGTCGGCCCCGTCGATGAGCGTCCGCGCCATCGCCTTTTCAAAACGGGCGCGCGTGTGCGGGCTTTTGACGGGGCCCCCGTGCGCCTCCTCGACGGCGAAGGTGTCGATCGTGATGTCGTCCTCGCGCGAAAAGGCGCGCGTGCTCAGGATGTTGATGCCCGCCGCCGCCAGCGCGCCCGCGAGCCGGTAGAAAAGCCCCGTTCGGTCCCACGTGACGACGTCGAGCGAGCTCAATCCGCTCGCCTCGTCGTGCGACCATTGGATGACGGGCGTGAGCGTCTGCACGCCGTCCTCGGCGCGCAGCGATTCGAATAGCTCGTGCGCCATCATCAAATGGCAGCGCACCTCCTCGGGGGTCGCGTTGAGGAAGTATCCGTCCGGCATCATCGCGAAGTGGGCGGAGACTTCGTCGTCGGGCAAATCGTCTTCGGCCTGCGTGCGCGCGAGGGTTTCCCAGAGGCGCGATTTCGCCTCGGCCAAAACGCGGGCGGGGGAGGCCCCGTCGCCCTCGATCCGCGCGAGCGTGGCGTTGAAAAGCTGCACGTGCAACGCCTGTTTATAGGCGTTCCACAAAGTCGCCGAGGTGCCGTTGGCGTCGCAGTAGGTGTGGACGAACAAGGCGCGCAAGTTCTGCGCGTTTTCCACCGTGCGGGCGAAAACCGAGGCCGTGCGCGGGTCTTCCACGTCGTAGCGCTGGCACACGCGCGACATCTCCATGTGGTGGGCGATGACGAACAGCGCGAGATTTTTCTGCGCGCTCGAAAGCCCGAGCCGGTCGAAGACGGGACCCGCGATCTTCACCCCCACTTGGCTGTGGCCCTTGATGCCGTCGGCCTTTCCGGCGTCGTGCATCAGCAGCGCTGCGTAGAGCACCCACGGCGTTTCCAAGTGCCGCAATTGCGGCAGGTAGACGGCCGCCTCAGGGTCTTCGCCGTTGAAAACCATGTCGAGCCGCGCGATTGTGGCGAGCGTGTGGATGTCTACCGTGTAGCGGTGGTAATGCTCGTGCTGCACGAGGCACGTCAGGTGCTCAAACTCGGGCAGAAATTTGACCAGCATGCCGAGGCCGTGCATGCGCCCCAACGTTTCGGCGACGTTGCCGACGTCCTCCAAAATCTGCCGCAAACATCCCTGCGTCTGCGGGGAGAGGGCGATATCGGCGGTGGCCAGCCCCGCGCGTTCGCGCACGAGCACCTCGAGCGAAAAATCGAACGACGCCTTGTGCTGCTGGGCGTGGCGGAAAACGCGGATCAGGCGGCCCGGGTCTTCTTTAAAAACGTCGGGACTCTCGGCGAACACAAAACCGCCCGCGATGCGAAAACCGTCGACGCGCAGGCCCTCCTCGTTGGCTTCGGGGCGCGGGAAATAATCGCGCTCGAGCCGTTGCTCGACGAGGCGGGCGAGGCGGTAAATCGTGTGCGCGCTGGCGTAGTAGTCGCGCATGAAAATCTCGATGCGGCGCAGCAGGTTGGGTTCGCCGTAGCCCAACGCCAGCGCGACGACGCCTTGGCGCTCGAGGTCCAGCAAGTCCGTGGGACGCGCGCTTTGGAAATGCACCTCGTTGCGCACGCGCAGCAAAAACGCGTGGGCGTTTTCCAGCTCGTTTGCCTCTTCGACGGAGAGGTAGCCCTTGCGCGCCAGTTCCCCGATTCCCCGCGCGCCCAGCACGACTTTGCCGATCCAAAGCAAATTTTGATAATCGCGCAGTCCACCCGTGCCGTTTTTGATTTCCGGCTCCTGCAGAAAGACAGTGTTTCCGTAACGCTTGCGGCGCTCGTAGCCGCCGTCTAGCCGCTCGCGCAAATACCCCTTGGGGTCCATCGCGCAGTCGTCGGCGAACGTCTTTTCAAAACGCTCGAAGAGGATGCTGTCGCCGTAGACCAGCCGCGCTTCCAAGAGGGCGTTTTTAGTGAAATTGTCCTTGTGCGCCTCCTCGATGGCCTGATCGATCGTGCGCATGGAGTGCCCGACTTTCAGGTTCAAATCCCAGAGCGGGTAGAGCATCCGGTCGGTGAAGGCCTCCTGCAAATTTTCCAAAACATCCGGGGGGATGGTTTCGTCGAACAGGAGCATGAAGTCCATGTCCGAATGCGGGCTGAGCTCCTCGCGCCCGTAGCCGCCGGTCGCTATCAGTGCGGCCTTTACCGGCGCGCCTTCCAACCCCGCCTGCCGCAGCGCCAGCTCGTACAGCGAGATGTTGAGCACGTCCATCGTGCGGGCGCGGTAGTGGCTGACCGCGCGACTGTCCATCCCTTGCGCGTGCCACTGCCGCAACGCGGCGGTGTGGCGCGTCAAAAAATCCTTCATCAGCGGCAGGCGCGCCGCGTTGTCGAGCGTTTCGCCCAGCCGCAGGGAGCTGCGGGCGTCTTCGCGCAGGTCTGCAACATATTGCTCTAGGCTGGGAACGCTGGGCACCGGCCCATTCTAAAACCCCGCGCGGCCCACAGGCAAGATTTCTTGCCTCGGGCGCGCCGAGCGGGTAAATTTTTACTTTTGCCATGCCTGAAATCGCCAAAGCCTATCAGCCTTCCTCGGTCGAATCGTATTGGTACCCGCGCTGGATTGAAGCGGGTTGTTTCGCCGGTCGCGTCGATGCCTCGAAAGACCCCTACTGCATCGTGATCCCGCCGCCCAACGTGACAGGGGTCCTGACGATGGGGCATGTGCTCAACAACACGATCCAAGACGTGCTGATCCGACGCGCCCGCCAGCAGGGCAAGGCGGCGTTGTGGCTCCCCGGCACCGACCACGCGGGGCTGGCCACCCAGACGCGCGTTGAAAGGGAATTGCGCAGCGAGGGGCTCCACCGCCGCGATTTGGGCCGCGAAAACTTCCTCAAGCGCGCCGTCGAATGGCGCGACAAGCACGGCGGCATCATCATCGAGCAGTTAAAACACCTCGGGGCCTCCTGCGACTGGGCGCGCACCGTGCACACCCTCGACGACGGCTACAGCCGCGGGGTGCTCGAAGCCTTCGTGCGGCTCTACAAAAAGGGCCTGATCTACCGCGGCAAGCGCATGGTGAACTGGTGCCCCGCCAGCCAGACGGCGCTCTCCGACGAGGAAGTGATCATGAAGCCCAGCAAGGGCTTCTTCTACCGCATGCGCTACGAGCTGGTGGAGGAACCCGGCAAATTTTTGGAGATTTCGACGACGCGTCCCGAGACGATCCCCGGCGACACCGCCGTGGCCGTCCACCCCGACGACGAGCGCTACAGGCACCTGATCGGCAAAAAAGTGTGGCGGCCGTTCCCGCGCGCGCAGATCCCGATCATCGGCGACAAGGCGCTCGACCGCGGGTTCGGCACGGGGGTATTGAAGGTGACCCCGGCGCACGACCCTGTGGACTTCGCCATCGGCCAGCGCCACGGGCTCGAAATTCTTGACGTGATGCACCCCGACGGCACGATGAACGCGCTGGCCGGGCCGGAATTGGAGGGTCTTGACCGCTTCAAGGCGCGTGAAAAAGCCGTCGAGATGCTTAAAGGCCTCGGCGCGCTGCTCAAGGAGGAACCTTACGAAAACAACGTGGGCTATTCCGAACGCGCGGGCGTTCCCGTGGAACCGCGCCTGTCCGAGCAATGGTTCTTGCGCTACCCGAAAGTGGCCGAAGCCAAACGCGCGGTGACGGAAGGCATTATCAAATTCCACCCCGAGCACTGGACCAAGACATACACCCACTGGCTCGACAATTTGCAGGACTGGTGTATCTCCCGCCAAGTGTGGTGGGGCCACCGCATTCCGGTGTGGTATCCGAAAGGGGACGACCGCTCCGATCCGTCGAAATGGCACATCTCGCTGACGGGCCCCGCCGACCCCGAAAACTGGGAGCAGGACGAGGACACGCTCGACACGTGGGCGTCGTCGTGGTTGTGGCCCTTCGCCACGTTCGGCTGGCCGGAAATGGACGCCCAGCAAAAAAGCGAACTGGATTTTTGGTACCCGACCAGCGCGCTCGTCACCGGGCCAGACATCATTTTCTTCTGGGTCGCCCGCATGATCATCGCCGGACTCGAATTCATGGGGCAGGACAAGGAAAATTTGACCGACGAGGAGATCCGCGCGCGCAGCCCCTTCCGCGACGTTTATTTCACCGGCATCATCCGCGACGCGCAGGGCCGCAAGATGTCCAAGAGCCTCGGCAACTCGCCCGACCCGCTCGACATCATCGAAAAATTCGGGGCCGACGGCCTGCGCTTCGGCATCTTGAGTTGCGCGCCGCAGGGGCAGGACATTTTGTTCTCCGACGACCGCGTGCAGCAGGGCCGCAATTTCGGCAACAAGCTGTGGAACGCCGCGCGCTTTCGCCAAATGTCCGGGGATTCCGCCGACAACAGCTCCCTGCAGGCCATCGTCGCCCGTATCGACGTCGGCCAGCTCGACAGCGACGACAAGGCCATTTTGGGCCGCCTCGCCGCGACGACCGACGCCGTCAACCGCGACTTGGACGGCTATGAGTTCAACACGGCCACGCAGGACCTTTTTGCGTTTTTCTGGACGGATTTTTGCGACTGGTATGTCGAGACCGCCAAGGCCCGCCTGCAAGACCCCGCCGCCAAGGCGACGGTGCTGGCGGTGCAGGATCTGTGCCTGCGCCAAGTGTGCCTGCTGCTGCACCCCTACATGCCCTTCATCACCGAACAGCTCTGGCACGACATGGGCTTCGGCGGGGAAGGGACGTTCATCCAAAACGTGCCCCCCGGCACGGGCGCGGCGCTCTTGGAAGCGCTCGCCGCGAAGGGCGTGCGTCCAACGGAAGCTGACGTGGCGTTGATGCGCGACGTGCGCGAATGCGTCACCCAAGCCCGCGCGTTGAAAGCCCAGCGCAATCTGGCCGCGCGGCGCGACAGCCATTTTTGGATGACGCCCGCCAGCCCCTACGCGGCGGAGCTGTTCGCCTCCCAGCAGGAAAAGCTCAAACGCCTCATCGGCGCGGAGCGGATAGATATTTTGGAAACGGGCGCGGCCGCCCCCGCCGGTTCCCCTGCCGCGGTCTGCGCGTTGGGCACTGTTTATCTCGACCTAGCGGGCACCGTCGATGTCTCCGCCGAACGCGCCCGCTTGGAAAAGGAAATCACCCGTCTCGACGGCATCCTCAAAGGCTTGAACGCGAAACTCTCCAGCCCCGCCTTCACCGAAAAGGCCCCCGCCAACGTGGTCGCGGGCGCGCGCGCCCAACTCGCCGAAAACGAGGCCAAACGCGAGGAGTACGTCCGTTTGCTGGTATCGCTGTAAAACATCTGACAGTTCCGCAAAACAGGCGTGTCGACCATTAGGTTGCACGCCTGCTTTTTAAACCTGAATAAACAGGAAATATTGGATGGTTTATTGATTGAGTAGTATACTACTGAAGCTCTTATGGAATTTTTTGTTTGATTTTAAAAAAGCACCCAACTATTAGATATACATCCCCATTCCCGCACTGCCATGAAACCCATACCCTCATCGTGGTCATCCCGTCGCCGCCCGGCGATCGTTTGCGAAAACAATTTTCGGCGGTTTTTATTTTCTAAAAAAAACGGGTTCACGCTCGTTGAATTGTTGAGCGTCATTGTCATTATGGCGATTCTGGCCGCCATTCTCATCCCCACGATTCAGGGCGGTCTGACAATGGCGGGCAAGGCGCAAACCACGGGCAAGTTGCGTTCGCTCTATCTCGCATTCAGCGCGTTTTCCGCGGACAACGGCGACGCCATTCCGGTTGGTTATTCCGCCGCGAAATTCAATGGAAAAACACAGAGTTTTTGGTGGCGGCAGCTGCTGTGGAAGGATTATTTGCAGGGAAATTACCTGCCGCAGAACTCGGACGGAACCCCCGTCGGCGTGAATCCGGCGGACAGTATCACGCAAATTTTTGGCTGCACCAGACAGCTCAATCAATACGGCATAACCGATACAAACATTACTTTTGCGTTTAACTCGATGATTGGCATCTGGCAATCCGGCGCAACCAACAAGGGGGCGGCCTATACGACGGAGATACGCGATCCTACCAAGTTGCTCTATTTGATCAACGGCGTTTATCGCGGCGTGGGCGCTGCGTCGGCGTTCACCGCCGACGCAGGGACAAGCTATCAGACATTGATGAAAGGTTTAGAACCTCCTTATGGGGACAAAGTATTGGCGCTTTTCGCCGACGGACATGTGGAGGAATTGCTCGTCAACGAAGTCCCCAACGAGCTGACCACGCAACGCGCCAAAGATTTCTGGTACGGCGGCGAACGGCTCTACTAAGGGTCGTTTGAAAATTCGAACGCAGACGGATCGCCAAAAAGGCGCATTTCCAAATAGGGGATGCGTCTTTTTGCATGCGAAAAATCTGAGGGGCGACCAAGGCGTTTTTTCACATCTCACACGGTGTGTTGCCCATGGTTTTTATTGCTGATGCCGCCTAGGGCGTGTCTTCAAATTCAAAACACATCGGCTGTTCGGCCAGTTTTGGTCCTTTTTTCGGTTCCTCACCTCGACGATGCGCTGCATCGCCTCGGTTCGAAGCCCAAAAAAACGTCTCAAAACTGCCTGTCGCATCCTTGGTTTGAATTTGAAGACACGCCCTAGTGCGCCGCTCTTGTTTTTTTGAGGGATAAGCAGGGAATTGGAAAAGGTGTATGCGCTGTTTGGTATACCGATAAAACTCTTATGGAATTTTTTAATTGATTTTAAAAACGCACCCCTTTATTACACACATATCCCAATTCCTGCATTGCCATGAAAATCATTTCCTCGCCGCGGACACCCCGCCATTGCGCCTCGGCGGCCCGTAAGAACCGTTTTCAAAAGTCGGTGTTTTTCAAAAAAAGCGGCTTCACACTCGTTGAACTGCTGAGCGTCATCGTCATTGTCGCGATTTTGGCGGCCATTCTCATCCCCACGATTCAGGGCGGTTTGGCGATGGCGGGCAAGGCGCAGGCCACGGGAAAATTGCGTGGGCTTCATCTTGCCATCAGCGCGTTTGCCGCCGACAACGGCGACGCTCTTCCGGTCAGTTACTCCGCCAGCAAATTCAACGGAAAGACCCAAAGTTATTGGTGGAGGCAGTTGCTCTGGAAAGATTATTTGCAGGGAAATTACCTGCCGCAAAACCCGGACGGTACCCCCGTCGGTGTGAATCCGGCGGACAGTATCACGCAAATCTTCGGGTGCACCCGGCAGCTCAACCAGTACGGCATCACCAACACGAATATCACCTTCGCGTTCAACGGCATGATCGGCGCTTGGACGAGCGGGGCGACCAACAAGGGGGCATTTTATACGGCGGAGATAAGAGACCCCACCAAGACGCTCTATTTGATCAACGGCGTTTATCGCGGCGCGGACGGGGCGACGGCTTTCACTTTTGGCGCAGGAACAGACTATCAGGCGCTGATGAAAGGCCTAGAGCCTCCGTACGGGGACAAAGTGCTGGCGCTTTTCGCAGACGGGCATGTGGAGGAATTGTTCGTCAACGAGGTGCCCAACGAGCTGAACACCCAACGCGCCAAGGATTTCTGGTACGGCGGTGAGCGGCTCTACTAAAAAGGTTTAAAAAAAGACGCGTTCTGAAGAACGCGTCTTTTTTTGTGTGTATGGACCTTTTTTTGGGGGGAAGACCGCCCCGGTCAATAGCCCCTGAACGAGGGGGTCGCGTTGAGCATGTTGTCCTCCTGCATGCGGTCTAACTCCTTTTTGATGTCCGTCACGGTGCCGCGCTTGCTTTCGCGCAGGTGCTCGCGCAAAAGCGTGCTGGCGCGCTCGACGTTCTTTTTGGCGATGGCCTCGTAAATGGCGTTGTGCTGGTTGTAGATGTCGGCGACGTTGCCCTCCGTGAAACGCGAGGTGCGGAAGTTCCCCAAAATGCGCGTGAGCATCCGGTTGTCGTTGATGTGTTTTATGAGCATCCGGTTGCCAGTCGCGCGGATGATGCCCATGTGGAAGTCTTGGTCGGCGATGAACAATTCCGCCGTGTGCTCTTGGGTCAGATGCTTCGAGCGGGACTTGCGCAGGTTTTCCGCCAAGGCCTTGAGGCGCGCGATGGCGGCCCCGATCCGCTCAAGCTCCTCGCTGGTGATGTACTTGATCGCCTCGGCGACGGCGTAGACCTCCAGCGCGGTGCGGATCTCGAAAAGTTCCTCGATCTCGCGGGCCTCCGGCACGCGCACGACGGTGTCGAAGCGGGGGAGGCGCTTAAAGACCCCCATTTCGCAGTACAGGTGGAGGGCTTCCCGAACAGGCGTGCGGCTGATGCCGATGCGTTTGGCGATCGTCTCCTCCGAAACGCGCTCACCCCATTTGAGCTGGCCGCAGAGCAGCATGTTATGGATGTGGCCGAGAGCTTCTTGTTTGAGGTTTCTTTTTTCCATTTTGAATTTCTTAGTATACTCAACGTATGGGAATTGCCAGACAAAATACGTTTGAAAAACCGGCATGCGCATAAATTCAACTTGACGTGCTTTTTGTGTTTTTACTAGTATACTACGAGAATTCAAAAAAAACCTCACACACGCGCCATGACCCATAACACCCCCTCCACACAGACGAAATCCGGACGCGGCATCATTCCTCCGCTGGTAACCCCCCTGACGCCGGATCGCGTTTTGGACAAGGCGGGGCTGGCCCGTTTGGTGGAGCATGTGATCGCGGGGGGCGTGCACGGGGTCTTTATTCTTGGGACGACGGGGGAGGGCCCCGCGCTGAGCTATGGGGTGCGTAAGGACATGATCCGGCAGACATGCGCGCTGGTGGCGGGCCGCGTGCCCGTGCTCGTCGGCATCACCGACACGTCGTGGGAGGCCTCGCTCGAGATCGCCGAAACGGCGGCGCAGGCCAAAGCCACGGCACTGGTCGCCGCGCCTCCCTACTATTTTCCTCCGGCACAGTGCGAGCTGCTGCACTACTACGAGATGCTGGCCAAAGTTTCGCCGCTGCCGTTTTATTTGTACAACATGCCGGGCCTGACGAAGGTGGGCATCGGTGAAGACATCATCCGCGCGAGCTTGGGCTGGGACAATTGCCTAGGATTAAAGGACAGTTCCTGCGACATGCTCTACTACAAGCGCGCCTTGGCAATCGCGGCGGCCAAGCCCGCGTACCGCGTGCTGATAGGGCCGGAGGAGCTTTTGGCCGAATCGATGCTCGCGGGCGGCGACGGCGGCGTCAGTGGCGGGGCGAATCTCTTTCCCTCCCTCTATGTCGCCATTTTCGACGCGGTTGAAAAGGGTGATTTCGCGGAGGCCTCGGCGTTGCAAAAGATTGTGTTAGAAGTGTCCGACCGCCTCTACCGCGCGGGCAGCTACGGCTCTCCCATCATTCAGGCGATCAAGACGGGCTTGGCGCAGCGCGGCATTTGCGGCGCGACGATGAGCGAGCCGTTCCTGCCGTTCGAGGCGGCCCTCAAATCGCGCGTCGAAACGGCGGCGGTGGACATGGCGGCGAAGATTGAACGCCGCTTGGGCGTCGTTTCGCGCGTCGCATAGGCTTGTGCTGGACGCCCCGTGTTTTCAAAACACATTTTCCCGATTTCGCATTTTAGGATTTTTGCATGAAACAAACCTTTTTCGATCATAGCCGTCCCCTGACGGATTGGACGCTTGCCGCATTCGCCGTCTGCGACGGTAAAAAGCCGCCGCAAGCGACGGCCGCCGCGCTCGAAAAGGGAGTGCCCGCCGTCGTGCCGGGACTCGTGCACGACACGCTGCTTGCGCGCGAACTCATGGCCGATCCGCTGATAGGCATGCACTGTTTTGAGGGCGAATGGGTGGAGAATCAACAGTGGATTTACCGCACTCGTTTTGATTTCGCCGAGACGCTCGGAGAGAAGGATCGCGCCGAATTGGTTTTCGAATCGCTCGACGGCCGCGCCGAGGTGTTTTTGAACGGCGAATTGCTGGCGTTGCACCGCAACAGCTATCGCCCGCTCGTGGCGGACATCGCAAAACGTGTGCGCGCGAAAGACAACGAGCTGGAAGTGCGTCTGACGATGGGTCTCGACGATCCGCTTTTCCCCAAAGACAGCACGGAGCCCGACGGTGTGAGTTTCGCCACCGAGGAAACGCTCGGCTATCGCCCGAACCGCGGCGAGCCGTGGCGTATTTTCCAGCGCAAACCCGCCTTCGGCTACGGATGGGATTGGAGCCCGCGCGTGGCCACGATCGGCATCGCGGGAACCGTGGCGGTGCGTGTCAGCCGCAAGGCGCGCATCGAAGGGCTGTTGTGCTCGACGATTTCCTGCGACGAGAAAAACGCCCGCGTAAAAGTCTGCGTGGAGCTGGAGGGGTTGCATTACTACGCCAGCACCGACGCCGTGTTGGAAGTGCGCCTCGCGGCCCCCAACGGCGACGAGGTGGCGGTGTCGCGCCAAGACGTGCTGGTACGCTCCGGCTTCAACGAGGTTGAATTCTATTTTGATCTGCCTTCTCCGCAACTGTGGTGGCCGCGCGGTTACGGCGACCAGCCGCTCTACGCCGTCTACACACGCCTCGACGGAAAGGACTCAGACGCGGGCGCGCTGAGCGAGGCGGAAACGCATATGGGCATCCGCACGCTGGCCCTGCAAAGCGCGGGCACTTTTGGTTTTGAGATAAACGGCAAGCGGATCTTCTGCCAAGGCGGCAACTGGATTCCGCCGGATGCCATCTACACCCGCATCAGCGACCGCCGCTACGAGACATTGATAGCGCTCGCCGCGCAGGCGGGGATGAACACCCTGCGCATCTGGGGCGGCGGCAACTACGAGCGCGACGTGTTTTACCGCACTTGTGACCGCTTGGGCGTTTTGGTATGGCAGGATTTCATGTTCGCGTGCGCGCCGTATCCCGACCATCTGGAATGGTTCCGCGACGAGGTGGCGCAGGAGGCGCGCTATCAGGTGCGCCGCTTGGCCTCGCACGCCTGCTTGGCGCTTTGGTGCGGCAGCAACGAAAACACGTGGGGCTTTTGCGACTGGTGGGGTGGCAAGACGCAGCGCGGCGCGCGCTTGTACAACGACATTTTGCCCCGCGCCGTCCGCGCGAACGCCCCCCACGTTCCCTATTGGACGGGTTCCCCCTACGGCGGAGCCACGCCTAACCAGCCGGGAACGGGCAGCAACCATTTTTGGAAGGAGGAGGGAGCGACGCTCTGCCCGGATCTGCCCAAGCGCATCAACCTGCGCGGACACGACCTTTATCCGAGTTTCTTCATCTCCGAATACGGTTATCACGGCCCCTGCTCGCTGCGCGAAACGCGCCGCTATCTCGGGTCGGAAACGGTCGACCGTTCATCGGAAGTGTGGCTGCACCACACCAACACCCGCCGTTACGAGGAAACTCTGTGCGCCGCTGTGAAGGGCGTGTACGGGGTCGACATGGCGACGGTCGCTAACGAGGCCTACCTGCTCTACGGCGGCCTGTGGCAGGGGCTGGCCTATGCGTATTCGCTGGACGCCGCGCGTTTTCGCCCCGAAGGCTCTGGCGCGATTTTATGTTTGTTTAACGAGGCGTGGGGAGAGGCTTGATGGGGTGTAGTGGACAACGCCCTTTCGCGCAAAATCT
>JAVBTG010000120.1:0-12755 GCA_031556275.1 Opitutales bacterium | reverse complement strand
TTCCGCCTTGCCGCCGTCCTTGGGGCGGAAGCGGATGCCCGCGCGGCGCGCCTGGAAATCGGTGACGTTGGAGCAGCTGGAAACCTCCAGCCAGCGTTTCTGACCGGCAGCCCACACCTCCAAGTCGTACTGTTTGGAGTGTGAGAAACCGATGTCGCCCGCACAGATGGAAAGCACGCGATAGGGCAGCCCGAGCTTCTGCAGAAGACCCTCAGCGTCCTTGCGCAGGCTTTCGAGCTCCTCAAAGCTTTGCGAGGGGTGCGTCCACTTGACGATCTCCACCTTGTCGAACTGGTGCAGGCGGTTAAGCCCGCGCACGTGCGCGCCCCAGCTGCCAGCCTCGCGGCGGAAACAGGGCGTGTAGGCGCAGCGTTTGACGGGCAAATCGGCCTCGTTCAAAATCTCGTCGCGGAAAAAGTTGGTGACGGGTATCTCCGCCGTGGGGACCATGTAAAAGCCGTCGGCGTTTGCAAAATACATCTGGCCCTCCTTGTCCGGCAGGTTGCCCGTGGCCGTGGCGCTGGCGGCGTTGACCATGATGGGAGGGAGCACTTCCTCGTAGCCGTTTTTGCGCGCCTCCTCCAAGAAGAAGCTCAACAGCGCGCGCACCAGCCGCGCCATGTCGCCCACATAAAAAGGGAAGCCAGCGCCGGTGACCTTCACGCCGCGTTCAAAATCGAGCAGCTGCGAAAACCACGGGATGTCGAAGTGCGGGACGGCATGGGGGAAGTCTTTTTCGTCGGTGCCGCCCCATGTGGAGACGGTGGCGTTGTCGGTTTCGCTGCGGCCCTCGGGCACGGACGGGTCGGGCAGATTGGGGACGGTGAGCAAGAGGGCGTTCCATTCCTCCTCGATCGCCTTGGTCTGCGCGTCGAGCTCTTTTACGCGGGCGGAAAATTCTTTCATCTCGGCGACTTTGGCCAAGAACTCGGGGGAACCCTTCGGCAGCTTCGCCATTTCGGTATTGGCGCTTTTTTGTTGGGCGCGCGCCTGCTCGGACTGCGTCACGCACACGCGGCGGCGCTCGTCGAGCGCGAGGATGGCGTCGAAATCCACGTCGAATTTCTTGCGGGAAACGGCGGCGCGCACGCGTTCAAAGTCTTCACGGAGCAGGCGGATGTCTATCATGGGAGGATGAGGAAAGGGGTTATTATGGGGGAATTGCGGTAAAAAGGCAAAAGAGATTGGAATTGGTGGAAAAATTAGTTCTTGGAGGCGGTCGGGACGGCCGCTAGCATTAGAAAATGGCACAATCCAATTTCTACGCGTTGATCATGGCGGGCGGCAGCGGCGAGCGGTTCTGGCCGATGAGCCGGAAGAAGACGCCCAAGCATTTGCTGCCGATCGTCGGCAAGCAGACGATGATCCGCCAGACCGTGGCGCGGTTGCGCGGGCTGATCCCGCCGGAACGCGTGCTGATCCTGACGCAGAGCTACCAGATCGCCGCGCTGCGCAAGCAGTGCCCCGAGATTCCCAAGGCCAACTTTTACGCCGAACCGATGCGGCGCGACACGGCCCCCGCCGCCGGGTTGGGCGGCATTTTGATGGAACGCCGCGACCCGAACGCCGTTTTCGCGGTGCTGCCGGCGGACGCCTATGTGAAGGACGCGGCGGCCTTTCGCAAGACCTTAAAAATCGCGCTGGAAACGGCCGCAAAAAATCCGGTCATCGCCACCGTGGGGATCGTGCCCACACGGGCCGCGACGGTGTACGGCTATCTCAAAACGAAAAAGACGCTCTGCGAAAAGCAGGGGGTGTTTGGAGTCGAGCGTTTCGTCGAAAAGCCCGACGCCAAGACGGCCGAAAAGTATCTGGCGCAGGGGAATTATTTTTGGAACGCCGGGATATTCGCGTGGTCGGTGCCGACGCTCAAGGACGCTTTTAAGCGCCACTGCCCCGCACTCGCCAGGCCGCTGGAAAAGCTCTCCAAGAGCAAAAACTTCGCGAAGGATCTCACGAAGGTTTATCCGACGCTGGAGCGTATTTCGGTGGACTATGCGGTGATGGAGAAAGCCGACAACATCGTCATGGTGCGCGCGCAGTTCGACTGGGATGACGTGGGCGAATGGACCGCCGTCGCCCGGCACCAGCCGCACGACGACAAGGGCAACGTGTTGCGCGCCACTGCCGCCACGCAGGAGGCCTCCGACAATATCGTTTACGGCGGGCAGCGGCATTTGATCGCGCTGTGCGGGGTCAAGGGGCTCGTCGTGGTGCACACCCCCGACGCGACGCTGATCGCCGACAAGGCGCATTTGGGCGAGCTGAAGGCGTTGCTCGCCAAGGTGCCTGACAAACACAAATAAGGAAATTTTTTTATGGAGCCGGAAACGCAAAAAACGGACGGACTTTTTGAACGGCTGGGGCTGGCGCGGATCTGGCGGGCGTTTTTCTTTTCGCTTTCCGGATTGCAGGCCGCCTTTCGCAAGGAGGCCGCGTTCCGGCAGGATGTCTATTTGTGCGCCGTCTTGGGACTACTGGCCGTGCTGATGGACGTGTCGAGCGTCGAGCGCGCGCTGCTGCTGGGGTCGCTGGCGGTCTTGCTGATCACGGAACTGCTCAATTCGGCGCTGGAGTGGACGGTGAATCTGGCCACGTCAGAGATACACCCCTTCGCCAAATACGCCAAGGACATGGGGAGCGCCGCCGTCTTCTGCGCGTTAGTGAACGTGGCAGTTGTTTGGATGTGCGTAATTCTTTAGTAAGTCATTATCCCTTGTCCGATTAGGCTATTTTTTTGTTTGCAAAAAGGCCCGGGGGCGCTAGCATGAAGGTGCAACCTTAACTAGAACCCTATCTAGCGAGGAGGAAACTATGAAGACCATCGCCAAGCTACTTGCGATTTGCGGCTTGATGGCGACCGTGTCGGGCGCGGCGCAGGCGCAGTACAATATCGGCTGGAATTCCATGGACGCGAACAACGCGTTTGTGTTGCAGGGCAACTCGGGGGGGACGTATATGCAGGTCACCCGGGACGCCGCCCTCTCCTTCAACCTCTCGAAACTGCCCGCCTCGGCCACCAGCGTCGTTTTCGGCGTCAGCGCCCTCGACGCCAACAACAACCTGCTGTACGACTTGACGTTCGCCGATCTGAACGCGGGGGATGTCTTTTCACAGAACTTCAGCGCAGGCGATCAGATCGCCTTCTGGCTGGAGGTAGACGGCAAAAAGATCAGCACGATGGGATGGGAGGATTACTTTGGCACCCTCAAGGGAGCGAACGAATTCGACCTAAATTTCCACGTCGACGACATGAGCTGGAAGGACTGGTGGGACACCCAGATGAGAATTATCTCCGGCCCGCCCGCCCCCGCGGGGCAGCCGCTGCCGGGCGTCGTGGCGACACTCGTGGCCGGGTCGCTCGTGTTGCTGGTGCCGCTGTGGAAGCGGCAGAGGGGCAGTCGGCATTAGGCCGCGTAAAAAAACGCCTTCCGGAAATGGAAGGCGTTTTTTGTGCGGGCCGTAAGGCGCGCGGGGGCAAAGGGGATTAGGCCTTGGCGTCTTCGCCGGTGGTGGCGACCATGAAGCGCTGCTCCTTGACGGACGTCGCGCGTTTGCCGACGCGGTCGCGCAGGTAGTACAGGCGCGCGCGCATCGGCACGCTCTGGCGCTCGACTTCGACCTTCAGCACGTTGGGCGAGCAGACCGGGAACACGCGCTCTACCCCCTCGCCGTACGAAATGCGGCGCACCGTGAAGGATTCGTTGACACCGGAGCCGCGACGGGCGATGACGATGCCCGCGAAAATCTGGACGCGTTCCTTGTCGCCTTCGCGCACCTTGGTGTGGACGCGGACGCCGTCGCCCACCTTGAAGTTGCGGTTTTCGGGCTTGAGCTGGCTTTGGGTGATTTCGTTGATGACGGGTTTCATGACGGAGCGTGTAAAAAAAGGTGGTTTATCGCAACAGATCGGGCCTGCGCTTTTGTGTCTTGGCCTCGGACTGTTCGCGCCTCCATTTTTCGATCTCGGCGTGGTTGCCGCCAAGCAAAAGGGAGGGAACTTTCAGGCCGCGATACTCAGCTGGGCGCGTGTATTGCGGAAAAGAGAGCAAATTACCGTTAAATGAGTCCTGCGTCAAGGACATTTCCTCGCCCAAGACGCCGGGGACGTAGCGCGCGAGGCAATCTATAAGCACCGCCGCGGGCAAAGTGCCGTTGGTCAGCACGTAATCGCCGATCGAAATTTCGCGGTCGATGAGCGCGTCGCGCACGCGCTGGTCGACGCCCTCGTAGTGGCCGCTGATCAAAATAAGGTGTTTTTCCAACGCCAGCTCGCGGCCTATCGGGCTTTTGAGGGGCTCGCCGTCAGGACACAGGTAGATGACCTTGCTTTCCGGGGTGCGCAGCTGCTCGATGGCCTCGAACAAAGGTTCCGGCTTGAGCAGCATGCCCGCCCCGCCGCCGAAGGGGCGGTCGTCCGTCGTGCGGTGCTTGTCGCGGGCCCAGTCGCGCAGGTTGTGGACATGGATGTCCAGCAAACCGCTCTCGACGGCCCGCCCCACCATGCTTTCGCGCAAAAAGCCCTCCACCATGCCGGGGAAGAGCGTCAACAAATCGATGCGCAAAGCGGGTGCCATTGTTAAAACGCGCAAAGCCACGGCCTGAAAAGCGCGTGGCTCTGCAAAAAAGGGTAAAAACCCGAGGACTAGGCGGAGACCGCCGTGGCCTTGCGGGCCTTGTTGATCAGGGCGCGGGCCGTGTCGGAGGGCTGGGCTCCCACGCCCATCCAGTAGTCGACGCGGTCGAGCTTGAGGGAGATTTCCACGTCCTTGCCGCTGGCCTTGGGCTTGTAGTTGCCGAGCTGTTCGACAAAGCGGCCATCACGGCGGGCGGCGGTTTCGGCCACGACCATGCGGTAAACCGGGGCGTGGACGGAGCCATGACGTTGGAGACGGATTCTGAGAGCCATTTGCTAACTGTGTAAGAAGGTTTTTGTCGCTTGTAAATCGTTAATAAAACCCGAGAGGCCCTGCCCTGTCAAGCACAAGTGGGCCGCCGTGTCTCAAAAAAAATGAGCGGGCGTTTTGACGGCGAGACGGTTTATGCATTATAGTCTAGGGTGTTCCTTTAAATTCAAACCGAGGATGCGACAGGCAGTTTTTAGTCCATTTTTTGGGCTTCGAGCCGAGGCGATGTAGAACATCGTCGAGGCGAGGAACCGAAAAAGGGGCAAAAACTGGCCGAGCAGCCGATGTGTTTTGAACTTTGAAGGCACGCCCTAAAACATATGAAGCTTTCAGCCTTCATCCTACCCCTCATCTGTGTTGTCGGCGCGCAGGCGGCTGACGCCCCTGACACGACCACCCCGAAAGAAAAACGGTTTTCGCACGGCCAGCACGACGCGGCGAGCCATGCGGTGCACTACCAAACGCAAGACAACTGGAACGACCAAGAGACTTTTACGGGAAACTGGTTCGGCGCGCGGTGCTGGCTGTGCGACAACGGGGTGGACTTTAACTTCAACTACTCCTCCGACTTGGCGGGGAACCCCGTCGGCGGGAAAAGCCGCGGGTTTTCCAACACCGGCTCCACGAACCTCGGCATGATGCTGGACTTCGAGCGCATGATCGGCTGGAAGGGCTGGCATTTTATGACGACCGCCGTCTGGCGCTACGGCAACAGCTTGTCGGTGGAGCACATCGACAACGAGTTCAACGTGCAGCAAAACTACGGCGGGCAGAATTTGCGGCTGTATTCGATGTTTGTGGAGCGCGATTTTGACGAGGGGCGCTTTCAGATAAAACTCGGGCGGCTGGGCGCGGGGGACGACTTTTTGTCGCGCCCGCAATACTGGAACTACATGAGCAACGCCATCGACGGCAATCCTGTCGGCGTTTTTCGCAACAACACCGGGTTTTCGGCCTACCCTAACGCGACATGGGGCGTTTTTGGAAAGGCGCAGGTGGCCGACGAATGGAACTTGGCCGTCGGCGTGTACGAGATTCTCGACGACGCGCAGACGGCCATGGACGCGCACGGCACCGGGTTTTCGTTCACCAACGGCGACGGGGTGAACGTAAACGCCCAGCTTACCTACGGGCCGTCGAAGGGCGTGTTCGATATGGGGATGCCCGGCTCCTATTCCGTGGGCGTGTCCGCCGGGTGGGTCGCCCCGTATTCGATCAACGACACGAACTACTACACGCAGAACACCCAAGTGTGGGTGATGCTGGAGCAGATGGTCTGGCAGCCGGAAGGGGCGCGGGCCGATCAGGGCGTGCTGCCGTGGTTTGTATTTATTTACGCGCCGATGGAAGACCGCAGCGAGATGCCGTGGTTCGCGGCGGCGGGCGTCAGTTTTAAGGGCGTCATCCCCGACCGGCCGGACGACATACCCGGCATCGGGTTCAGCTACGGCGGGTACAGCAACCAGCTTGGCGGCGACAAGGCCGCCCAGCGAGGGTCTTACGAGGCGATGTTCGAGGTGAATTACAAATGGCAGGTCAACCGTTGGTTTTATATTTTGCCCAATGTGCAGTACATATTGAACACCAAGGGCGGCGTGCATCCCGACGCGCTGGTGCTTGGGGCGCAGATCGGCGTGGTGTTTTGACATGTTCCTCAAAGGCTTGTGTTTGGATTGGGGGCGCGTTATGGTGGTCGTTTTCGCATATCATTATGTTACGCGCAGGCATCGTCGGTTTGCCCAATGTGGGCAAAAGCACCCATTTTAACGCCCTCACCCGCTCCCGCAAGGCGGAGGCGGCGAACTATCCGTTTTGCACGATCGAACCGAACGTGGGCGTGGTCGAGGTGCCGGACGACCGTTTGCCCGTGCTCTCCAAGATCGCCAAGACAGGCGTTATCATTCCCGCCGCGATTGAGTTTGTGGATATCGCCGGGCTCGTGGCGGGAGCCAGCCAAGGGGAAGGACTGGGCAACAAGTTTCTCTCGCACATCCGCGAGGTGGACGCGATCGTCCAAGTCGTGCGCTGTTTTGAGGACACGGATGTCGTGCACACGATGGGCAACGTCGACCCCGTGCGCGATATCGAGACGATTATCACGGAGCTGGTGCTGGCCGACTTGCAGTCCGCCGAGGCGCAGCTCGACCGCATGTCCAAAAAGGCCAAGGGGCAGGACAAGGATGCCATCGCGCACACGGCCTTGCTCACGCGCGTGGTGGCCCATTTGAACGAGGGAAAGCCCGCCAATTTGATTGAGGTGAAGGACGAGGATGTGGGGCGTTTGCGGTCTTATTTTTTGCTGACGAACAAGCCGATTCTCTACGCCTGCAATGTCGGCGAGGGCGATTTGGCCGACATCGCCAACAATCCCTATGTGAACGCCGTGCGCACTTACGCGAAGGAGCAGCACGACGCGCAGACCTGCGTCATTTGCAGCAAGATCGAGGCGGAGCTGGCGGAGTTGGCCCCCGACGAGGCCAAGGAATATTTGCGCGAACTCGGCGTGGAGGACAGCGGCGTTTCGCAGCTCATCCGCACGAGCTACGAATTGCTGGGCTTAGCCTCCTACTTCACGGCGGGCGAAAAGGAGGCGCGCGCGTGGACGTTCACAAAGGGCATGACGGCCCCGCAGTGCGCGGGCGTCATCCACACGGATTTTGAAAAGGGGTTTATCAAGGCCGAGGTGGTCGCGTACGACGACTTGGTCAAGGCCGGAAGCGTGGCCGCCGCGCGCGAGGCGGGCAAATACCGACTGGAGGGCAAGGACTATATTTTCAAGGACGGGGATGTGGCGGTGTTTCGGTTTAATAACTAGGGACGAAAATACGATTCTTTCATAAGGCGGACGTTTTTTATAGACGGGCCGCCTTTTGTTTTGTGTAATGCGCACACGCGCATCCGACGGTGCGTGTGAACCCTCTTTTGTCGCTTCTTATGAAAAAACTCATCTCCCTTGGCCTGACGGCCCTATCCGCGGTTTGCTGGGCGCAAAGCCCCGCCGACGACGCCGTTTTGAAAAACACCATCGAGGCGCGCGGGCAGTCCGCCGAGGCGCTGCGCATGTACAACGACGCCGTGCAGGCGAACGTCAACGCGGGCGTTGTGCTCAACGGGCGATTGGAAAATTTGAACCAGATCCGCGCGCAGCTCGCCCAGCGCAGGCAGTCGCAGCAACAGGCGCAGGCGGCGCTGGAGAATTTGGCCGATCGTTATGACATTCTAAAAGCGCAGTTCGGGCAAAATTGCGACTTTTTGGACATGGCCGGAAAGAGCATGCAGGCCCTCTCCCAGTATCTGCCCGTCGGGGAGGCGCGCATCCGCGCCGCGACCGAGGCGGCGCGGGAGGGGATGAAGCTCGCCAACCTCAACCCCGGGGAGCGGTTTGAGGACCGCAATTATTTCTCGTGGGTGGTCGCCAATTTCGGGACTGCCACCCAACAGCTC
This sequence comes from Opitutales bacterium, assembly GCA_031556275.1. Taxonomy (GTDB): domain Bacteria; phylum Verrucomicrobiota; class Verrucomicrobiia; order Opitutales; family JAKPNF01; genus JAKPNF01. The sequence goes on along the minus strand of JAVBTG010000120.1, from coordinate 4,404 downwards.
AAGCAAGTCCAACAGGACGCCGAAAAATTCGGCATTTCGCTGGCGATTGCCGCGCCGCGCATTGAAGGCGTGCGCCAGACGCTGAAGCTGTACGACGATTTTTCGGGAAAAGCCGCCGACTCGGCGAAGGCAAACGCGGGCAAGCTCGACAAGGCCGCCGAACAGGTGCTGGCCCTCTCCGAGGCCTACCTCAAGACGTTCGACGAGCTCGCGGCCAGCCGCGCCGCTTTGCGCGCCGAACGGGTGAAAATGCTAGGCAGCGCCCTTTCCGTACAGGCGCTCGTGCTCAATGATTTGGCGGGTAATGAGAAATACCGCAATGCCGTGTTTCCGCCATTGGGGTTGGATGACTTGGCGCAATTTGCCGTTTACGGGCAGACTGCGGGGAAGCATTTTTTTGAAAAAAGCCCTGTAGGCTCTCTGTATGCCAGCCCGAGTGCCGCGCCGGTTAGGTCGAAAGGGGCAACGGCTGACGCCCAGCTCAACCGCGCGATGATGGAAGATTCCGGAGCCGAATCCGCCGCCATGAGCGCGGAGGGGACGCCCGTCGCCCCCAAAACCGCCCGCGCAGAAGTGCTTGAAAAGGCGAACACGTTGATCGACGTGACGGCCGAACTCAACCGCACGACCCGACTGATTGCCGACATTTTGGCCGACGCGCGCAGCGCCATGGACGCCATCGAGCGCGACGAGGGCCAATCGCAGCAGCTGCTGCGCGAGGGCATGGGCGTGTTCACGCAGGCGCAGAGCCTTTCGGCGGATTTGGAGATTTTCAACAACACGGCCTGCGTGGCCAAAACGCAGGGCGAGGTTTCCGCGATCGAGTTTGCAAAACTCGCCGAGCAGTCCAAGCGGTTGCTCGAAGCCTGCGCCAAGGCACGCGGGAAGGCGGACGCCGCGTGCGAGGCGGCACGTAAGGCGTTGAAGTAAGAAGTCGAAGCGATTTCGCTGGCTCGCACAAGAAAGGCACCCTGAAAATCGGGGTGCCTTTTTGTTCGGTAAAAAACGAATGGGCCGTTTTAAATTTTGCGCGCCAAAAGGGGTTGGTTAAAGACGGGGACGGTGAAGGTGGCCTTGTAGTCGATGCCAACGCAATCGCCCTTCAGGATCAGCTCCCAGTGGTATGTTTTTCCGTTTTCGTGAGATGTGGGGGTGCAGTGGGAAGGGATCTCGAAATCTACGGGGACGGAATTTTCAAAAACCTCCGAGATATGCCGTTCGCTTTCCCACATCGTTTTTTTGTGTCTGCTACGGTGTTTGCCAGCTCCCGTTGTCCAGCTGCACACATTGCGTAAGGTGAGATTGAGACCGTTGGACGGGCGGAGTTTTTCCCGGATGAGGATCGTGCCGCTGAGGTCGCCGCCGACAAATCCGGGGACGCGCGACATTTCGAAAACCGAGGTGCCGTATTTGCGCCAGCGCAGAAATTGATAGCCGAGGGCGAGCAGCCCGATGATGCCTATCGTCGGAAATATCAGCAAGAGCAAGGCAGGGGACACTTTGGAAAGGACACCTTCGCGCGCCGCATTCAGCACGGGAATCCACGCGATGAGGTTCCAGATAACGACGATGCCGGCAAAGCCCAACATGCTTGAAAAATTTCCGTCCTTAATCCTGCCCTGCGCCCAATGCGGGTTTTGCAGCCACGGCTGGTCGGGATACAGGGCGACGAGCCTGCGCTGTTTTAACATGCGCAAAAACACATAAACGCCCGCGCAGGCCAAGAAGATGCCGACGAGCACAAAAGAGGAAAGGAATGCCAGCGCCTCCCCTCTCGAGGCTTCGGCGCCGTTCATTTTGACGGGGGCGGCGGTGAGGATGGCGAAAAGCCCCATGCCCGAAAAGGCCGCGCCCATGAAGATGAGGAATATGCCGGTGGCGGCGGAGGCGATTGGGCCGAAATTTTTCATGGGCGGGAGAATCACAAATAATAGGATGATTGCGTGATAATGCAAACACTCTCCCGTGCGAGGGGCGGCTTGCGAAGCCGCCACGGGAAGCGGTCTTATTTTTTGCTTGCTTGGAGTGGAAAAATCCGGATAGATTGAACCTTTATGCCGCTCGTCCTTCGGGGCGATGCATTGACTTTTTTGCTCGGTAGCTCAGCGGTAGAGCAGGTGACTGTTAATCACTTGGTCGCTGGTTCGATCCCAGCCCGAGCAGCCAGTTTGATAATCAATCAGTAAAGCCCTAATCCCTCTAAAACAAAGGGATTAGGGCTTAATTTTTCCCAGATTGGCCGGTACATAGGGTTCATAATTTGGGGACAAAAGCTAGGTCGCCAAAAAAAGTTTTGTACTAAAATTTGCATAAAAAAAGGGAAAACCGCCTTACATGTTAAATACGCCCCATATAGCCACGCCTTCTATTTCCATGTAAGGGAATTCTGCGGTTCTAAAATTAGCGGCCAAATCTTTGGAGAAAAAAGTTGTTTTCTTGAGGATAAAAAAATACCATCAAGGTATAATTTTTCTGGCTTAAATTGGAAAATTTTTATGAATACAAAATATCCAAAAGTATACTTTTCCGAAATATTTAACACACCACCCGGGGGACTCAAGAAGTACGGAGCATTTGATGTGTCTCCAGTTGTAGATCTGCCATTATTTATAGATCCGTTCCTGCTTTTCACCAGCAAGAAAAAAGAATATCAGTCATTGCACGAAGGCATAATAAAATACATCACTTATCTGCGCGATCTTTCCATCAATGGGCACACCAACAATGGGATCCTCCGAGATTTGTATTGTTTCAAGGAAGTGCATCAAAATTGCCTAGGGTTCTGCTCATCAGGAAACAGGGGAGCTGGATTGGGATTAAAATTTGCCACCGCGCTCAATTCAAACCTCAATGATTTGTTTCGCGAATTTGGCGATGAGCAAGTGACAAAAGGATCACATCTTGAGAAATTAACGCTCATCCGCCCCGGCGTGGGGAGGGACAACATAAGCGACTTTACCACAAATCTCATCAAGTCCTATCTTCTTGGATACACCGAGATATTCGCGAAGAAACATATTAATGCTAAATTGTGTAAGCGCGTCACAATTGGACGCGCGAATTTCAATTACAAAATAGGAGTTTGGGTAGGCGGGGAATATGTTTTGCCTTGGTGGAACGGCGATTATGTCTTGCTCACCCCCGAGGATATCCTCACAAGGGACGACACATGGATTAATAAGGAGGATTTAAGAAACGATTTCTCCCATATTCGTGAAGCTCTTCCCAATGAAGCGCTACGAGCCCAGATAAATCGCTATTTCAAGGATGTCATCCCCAAAAAGCCTGCACGAAAAGATTACAATGAGGCTGTCGAAAAGACTCTGTTGAAATTCCCGGAACTGATAGATCATTATATTCGCTACAAAGAGGATCATGGAGATGAGGCCGTACAACGCAGTCGCGAGCATGTGGAGCGGACAAAAGATCTTCTTGTCCAGAATCTCGGTTTGCTCATGGCAAGACTCCAGAAAACCTCTTTTTATGAATCGAGAGAATCTACATTAGAGGAAACTAAACGCAAAATAGAATTTTTAAAGCAAATCATTGAAAATCAAGACGGATATCGTCTTTTTTATGACACTAAAGGGAATCAGATTGAGCGTGAAAAAGACCTCCAAATCGCATTTAAATTGGTCTGGGAAGGCTCCCCTAGTTCAGTGGACGCTGAAGTCAATAATGGACGCGGGCCAGTCGATTTCAAAATTTCGCGAGGCGCATCTGATTCAACACTGGTAGAATTCAAATTGGCGAGCCATTCGCAGCTCGAGCGAACTTTGCAACGTCAGGTAGAAATTTACCAATCCGCGAACCAGACCACACAGTCATATAAAGTTATTATGTTTTTTACCGCTGCCGATAAAGCACGGGTAAAAAGTATAATCAAAAAATTAAAAATCCCTGACGGCGCAGGAATTATTTTAATTGATGCCCGAAACGACAATAAGCCGTCGGCGTCAAAGTCATAAAACCATGACTTGTTCCCGTCAAAAAATTTTATAACTATCAGTATTTAATCGGCATAAGCATTTCAAAGAAATTAGCAAAAAAGCCAAGAAATTCGTCGCGGGGGACATGGAAAAGAGGGGGTGGAAAATGGGATGATTGAGGGGTGGCCCGATTGGGGGCGCTGTTTTGTTTCTTTACCTTTTTCTGCAAACCTTGGGAATATTATGCGACGTTTTTTGACGATTTTTTTGTTTTTTGTGATGGCTGGGGTGGCTTGTGCGGCTGTTAAACCTGCCCTGCCCTTTGGGGATGGGATGGTGGTGCAGCGGGGGAAAGCGGTGGCTGTTTGGGGGACGGCTGATGCGGAGGAGAATGTGTCGGTGCGGTTTGCGGGAGTTGAACAAAAAGTTCGGACGGGGGTTGATGGGCGGTGGCGGGTGATGCTGCCCGCAATGG
>JAVBTG010000066.1:0-5971 GCA_031556275.1 Opitutales bacterium | reverse complement strand
GCTGACGCGGCGTGGACGGCCGCCGACTTGCTCGCCCAAGCCGAGCACGGCACGGGCAAGGAAAAGATTTATCTCGTGGTGCAGGGCGAGGCGTCGCTCAAGAAGATTTTGAGGGAGATTGACCGCCAGCGCGCGCTGCTGCCGCCCAACGAGGGCGCGCAAAAGGTTTTGACGGAAGGCTGTTTCGTGGCCGTCGTCAAGCGCATGGAGGAATCCGCCGCAATCGCGAATTTTGTGGCCCCCGAACATTTGGAGATCCACGTCGAGGAGCCCAAGCTGCAAAAGTGGCTTTCCGAGAATATCACGACGGCCGGCGCGATGCTGCTGGGCGAGGGTACTCCCACCGCCTTGGGCGATTTCACCGCTGGCCCCAGCCACACGCTGCCGACCGGGCGCACGGGGCGGTTTTTCAGCGGGTTGCGCATCGACGATTTCATGCGGCGCACCTCCGTCGTGCGCTATAACCGCGCGGCCTTGGAAAAGGCGCGGCCGGTCGTTGAAACGTTCAGCCGGATGGAGCAGTTGCACGCCCACGGGCGATCGCTGTTTATCCGCTTGGAGAAATGACCAAAAAAAACCTTTCGCAATACGCCGTCGGGCGCGTGCGGGCGTTGTCCGCCTACACGCCCGGCGAGCAGCCTTCGGACGGCGGTTGGATCAAACTCAACACCAACGAGAACCCCTATCCGCCGAGCCCTCGTGTGCGGGCCGCCATTTTGGAAGAGGTGGGCGCCGACGGCGAGGCGTTGCGGTTGTACCCGCACCCGCTGTCCGCGTGTTTGCGCGCCGCCATTGCCAAGCACCACGGGGTTGATCCCTCGCAGGTGATCGCGGGCAACGGGTCGGACGATATTTTGAATTTGCTGATCCGCGCGTTTGCGGACGGGGCGCACCCTGTCGGCATGACGGTGCCGAGCTACTCGTTGTATACGGTGTTGGTTGCCATGCAGGGGGCCGCGCTCAAAGAAGTGTCGTTTGACGCGTCGATGGCGTTGCCGGAAGACGGCATCCTTTCCTGCGGGGCGAATCTTTTTATTTTGACGACGCCCAACGCGCCGACGGGCGTCGGGTTTTCCAACGAACAACTTTCGCGCCTGATCGGGCGATACGACGGCATTTTTGTGGCGGACGAGGCCTATGCGCCGTTTGCCGATGAAAGCGCGGCGGCCTTGCTCAAAGACCACCCCAACCTCGTGGTGGTGCGCACGTTCTCGAAGGCTTACGGGCTGGCCGGAATGCGGCTGGGGTACGCCGTCGCCGATCCCGCCGTGATCGACATGCTCGACCGCGTGCGGGACAGCTACAACCTCGACCGGCTCGCGCAGGCGGCGGCCGTGGCGGCGATCGAGGATGAGGCATATCTGGCGGACACCGTCGCCCGTGTGCGGGCCACGCGCGGGAAGCTTGAGACGTCGTTGGAAAAACGCGGGTGGTTCACATATCCCTCGCGGACGAATTTCATCTTCACGCAGCCGCGCGACCGGGCGGGGAATACGTCCCCCGCGCTGACGGCGGATTTGTTCGCGTTTCTCAAATCGCAAAAAATTTTGGTGCGCGCTTTCCCGAATCACCCTTTGACTTCCACTTTCCTGAGGGTTACCATCGGGACGGACAGCCAAATGCAGGCCTTTAACACCGCACTCGACCTATGGCAGACACACGCACCGCTCGCCTGAAACGCGACACCCACGAAACGAAAATCGAGCTGACCCTCTCCCTCGACGGGACGGGACAGTCTGCGATCGACACGGGCATCCCGTTTCTGGACCACATGCTGACGCTGTTCGCCCGCCACGGGTTGTTCGACCTTGAGGTGCGGGCCAAGGGGGACTTGTCCGTCGACTATCACCACACGGTCGAGGATGTGGGCCTCGTGCTGGGCATGGCCCTCAAGCAGGCCGTCGGCGACAAGCGCGGGATGCGACGCTACGGGTTTTTCCTGCTGCCGATGGACGAGACGCTGGCGCGCGTGGCGCTCGATTTGAGCAACCGCCCGGCCTTCGTGTATCAGGTGGCCGCCGACGGCTCGATCCGCGATTTTCATCTTTCGCTCGTGCGCGAGTTTTTCCAGGCCTTCGCCAACGAGGCGGGGGCGAACCTCCACATCGCCATCGAGTACGGCGACGAGCCGCACCACGTGGCGGAGGCGATTTTCAAGGGATTCGCCCGCGCGCTCGACATGGCGACGCAGATCGACCCGCGCGCCTGCGGGGCCCTGCCTTCGACCAAGGGGACGCTCTAATTCTCACCCGGGCGCGCTTGGGCGCGTTTCGGACGGCGGTTTTTAAAAAAAGTGTATTCAAAAAACAATGACAAAGTGGGGGTCGCCGTCGTCGACTACGGCATGGGAAACCTGCACAGCGTGGCCCGCGCCCTCGAGAAGGCGGGCGGGGCCCCCTTTCTCGCGCAGACGCCCGCCGAGGCCGAGCGCGCCGCCGCCGTGGTGTTCCCGGGGCAGGGCGCGATTGTCGAGGCCATGCGGCGGCTCAAGGCGACCGGGTTCGACGGTTTTTTGAGGGACTGGATCGCCGCGGACAGGCCGTTTTTCGGGGTCTGCCTCGGGATGCAGGCGCTTTTCGAGTTTTCTGAGGAAGGCGATATCGCGGGATTGGGCGTTTTCAAGGGAAGTGTCCGCAAATTCCGCCTCGGGCCCGCGTACAAGGTGCCGCATATGGGCTGGAACCAGGTGCGATTTACGCGTCCGGAAAACGACCCGCTGCTGGCGTGCGTGCGGGGGGACGGTGAGGCGTTTTATTTTGTCCACAGCTACTATGTGGACACTCCCGACGCCTCGCTTATATGGGGGACGACCGAGTTCGGGCGTCCATTCACCAGCGCGGTGAAAAGGGGGCGGTGCGCGGCCACTCAATTCCATCCCGAAAAGAGCCAGGCGGCCGGGTTGCGCCTGTATCAAAATTTTTTGCAATCGGCGGCGAATCTGTCATAGTGATGCTTCGCACGCTGTTTAGAAAAATATTTTAGCCATGTCGAACGAAGATTCCGCCATCATACGCATCGCAGATGAAAACCATGTCTTCCCCGTCCGCGAAGGAACGGAAGGGGAGCTCGGCGTCGACATCGGTTCTTTGCGATCGACGACGGGGCATGTCGCCTATGACGAGGGCTTCGCCAACACGGCGGCCTGCGAAAGCAAAATCACCTACATCGACGGCGAGAAGGGGATTTTGCGCTACCGCGGCTTCCCGATCGAGCAGCTGGCCGAGAACTCGACCTTCATCGAGACGGCCCACATGATCATTTACGGCGAGCTGCCCACCCGCCCGCAGATGAGCGCGTTTTCGCAAAAGGTGCTGCGCAACGCCAACGTGCACGAGGGCATGCGCCACTTGTTCGAGGGATTCCCGAACAGCTCGCCGCCGATGGCGATTTTGTCGGCGCTGCTCAATTCGCTGGGGTGCTACTATCCGGAGTTGGCCAGCAACAACCGCGAGCGCGACATCCAGACCTTCGACGAGGCCGCGACCCTCCTGCTTTCCAAGGCCCGCACGATCGCGGCGATGTCGTACCGCATGAAGCACGGCAAGCCCTTCGTGTACCCGCGCCTCGACTTGGGGTATTCGCAGAACTTCCTGCACATGATGTTCTCGGAGCCCTACCACGAATATTACCCGCACGACGAGGTGACGAAGGCGCTCGACCTTATTTTCCTGCTGCACGCCGACCACGAGCAGAACTGCTCCACCTCCACCGTCCGCATGGTGGCCAGCGGCGGGGCCAATTTGTTCGCCTCCGTCTCGGCCGGGGTCAGCGCGCTGTGGGGCCCCCTGCACGGCGGGGCCAACATGGCGGTGATGGCGATGCTCGAGGAGATTCACGCCTCGGGCGACGACGGCTCGCGCTTCATCGAGGAGGCCAAGGCGGGCAAGCGCCGCCTGATGGGCTTCGGCCACCGCGTGTACAAAAATTACGACCCGCGCGCCCGTATCCTCAAGGAGGCGTGCGGCCGCGTGCTCAACACCACCGGCAGCAACAACGACCCGCTCTTGGATATCGCGCACGTGCTGGAGGACAAGGCGATCCACGACCCCTATTTCATCGAGCGCCGCCTGTATCCTAACGTGGATTTTTACAGCGGCATCATCCTGCGCGCGATCGGCATCCCGCAGGACATGTACACGGTTATCTTTTCGATCGGCCGCATGCCGGGCTGGATCGCGCACTGGAAGGAAGTCGCCGAGAATCCCAAGGGAAAAATCCAGCGCCCGCGCCAGATCTACATGGGCTCGCGCGAGCGCAACTACGTGCCGATGCGCGAGCGCGGCGGCAACACCCCCGGGTTCGCGGAGGGGACGTCGGAACCGGCGGATCACCTGCGCAACTAAAGGCGGTTTTCCAAACACAAAAAAACGCCCGAATGTTTCGGGCGTTTTTTTGCGGGCTGTTTTTACGGTTTGTCGTCGAGCTGCACGATTTCCGGCGCCGCCGGTTTGGTATAGGGCGGCGGGAATTTTTCGAGGCACCACTGCACCATTTGACGGGCCGAGCTCGCGTTAAAATTCTCTATGTTCACGCCCCAGGGCGACCAACCGCGGTAGACGACGTGGTCTTTCACCACGATGTCGAGGTAGAGGTGGCCCACCGGAATCGTCAGCGGCACGTAGCCGGAGGCGTCGACGTCGGCGACAAGCCGGATGTCGGGGTTTGGCTGGTGGGTCTGCGTGTAGTCCAGCTTGACCGTGAAATCGGCTGCGGCATCGCCCTCGGCGGAGGTGAACCCTTTCGTTTTCAACAGACGGTTGATTTCGTCGTAGATGGCTGCCTGTTGGAATTGGAGGACCGGGTAGATCGTCATGAGCGATTCGCTCATGGGCTGAATCTTGTAGGTCTTGAACTGGCTGTAATCGAGCCCCTCCTTGTAGGTGTAGTTGCCGGGGGTGTTGCAACCGGTCAGCAGGGCGGCGACGCCGAGCAGGGCGGCGGCGAACAGGCGATGGAGTAACGGGATTTGTTTCATTGGGGGAGGTGGATGAGTTTAGCGGTAGGATTTTTCCAAAATGGCGAGGGCGTCGTCGTCGGAAAGCGGAGAGGGGTCTACGCTGTAAAGCGCTCCCATTGTCTCGCGGGCGTTTTGGGCGATAGAAGGAAGTTCCTTTCGCTTGATGCCGTAGTCGGACATTTTTAAACCGTCCACGCCGCACGCTTTTTGCAGGCGAAGCAGGGCGTCGGCGAAGGATTCGCCATCCTGCGCGCCGAGGGCGCGGGCCAGATCGCGGTAGCGCTCGGGGCTTTTTTTCTCAAAATGCGTGTGGTAGGCGCAGGAGATCATGATCAGCGCCGCCCCGTGCGGGAGTTCGGGGTGGAAGGCCCCCATCGCGTGCGCGAGCGAATGCTCGGACGTGCACGTCGACGTGCTCTCGACCATGCCGGAGAGGGTGTTGGCCAGAGCGATGTAACCTCGCGCGAAAATGTCCTTGCCGTCGGCCACCGCCTTGGCGAGGTTTTGGCCGACAAGCGAGACGGATTTTAAGGCGAACAAGTCGCTGATCGGGTTCGCGATGCGGGCGAGGTAGCCTTCGCTGGCGTGGAAGAGCGCGTCGAAGCCCTGATAGGCCGTGAATTTCGGCGGGACGGACACCATCAGCTCCGGATCGACGATCGAAAGGACGGGGAATGTCTGCGGCACGCCGAAGCCCGTTTTTTCGTGCGTGGCCTCGTTGGTGACGACCGTCCACGGGTCGGCCTCCGTGCCCGTGCCCGCCGTCGTGGTGATGGCCACGATCGGCAAAACCGGCTCGGTGATCGGCTGGCGTTTGCCGGAGCCGGATTGGATGTAGTCCCAATAGTCGCCCGGGTTGTGCGCCATGATGGCGATGGCCTTCGCGGCGTCGATGGGGCTGCCGCCACCCAAGGCGACGACGAAGTCGCAGGCGTTCACGCGGGCCACTTGCGCGCCTTCCATGACTTGCTCCAACGTGGGGTTAGGCTGCACCTTGTCGAAGACGACGGTGCC
>JAVBTG010000094.1:0-10278 GCA_031556275.1 Opitutales bacterium | reverse complement strand
GGGCGATGAGCACCGACATGCTCTTCGACTACATGGGCATCCGTCTCGACGTCGACAAGGCCGCGGGCAAGAAAATGCTCATCAACATGAAATTCGGCGAAAACGGCGAAAAGTATCTGCTCACGCTGCAAAACAGCGTGCTGATCTACACCCCCGGAAAAAACGTCGAAAACGCCGACGAGACGATGCAGGTCGCCAACCGCGAGGACTTCGCCATGATGATCGCCGGTCTTGAAAAGCTCGACGACCTCGTCAAGTCCGGGAAAATAAAGTTCAAGCACAACGGCGAAAAATTCAAAGAACTACTCGCCATGCTCGACGACTTCAAAATGATGTTCAACGTAGTGACGCCTTAAAAAAGTGCCACGCAGAAAGAAAAAGGGACGCGAAACCCCGCGTCCCTTTTTCTTTCTCACGCGGGAAATCTTTGAAAAAGCCTTGTCGCACTGTGCGTGCGGCTTCACAATCGCGGAAAAGCATCTTTTTCGCACGTTTTTCATATGGTCACCATCATCGAAGGGGCTGGCATATTCATCTACCCGTTGGGGCTGTGCTCCCTGCTGGCCGTGTTCGTCATCGCCGAACGGCTGCTGGCGCTGCGCTCGCGGCGGATCATCCCACAGGCGCTCATCGACGGGCTTGTCGGCGGGCGCATCGAGGATTTGCCCGATTTCGGCAAAAGCGTCGGCGCGCGCATCCTGCACTTTTTCCGCGTCCAGCACCCCGACCCCGAGACGTTCAAATCCTACGTGCGCATGGAACTGGCGCGGCTGGAGCGCGGCGTCTTTGTTTTGGACATCATCATCGTGGCGGCCCCGCTCTTGGGCCTGCTGGGGACCGTCGTGGGGCTGGTGCAGGTCTTCACGGCGAACGTCTCCCCCGAGGGCATCCCCGAGACGCAGGCGTTTGTGAAGGGCGTCTCCCTCGCGCTGACGACGACGGTGATCGGGCTCATCATCGCTATTCCCACGCTCGTTTTTCACGGCGTCATCGTGCGCCGTATCGACTTGCTCTCCACGCAGCTCGACATGCTGGCCGAGCGCCTGCTTGAGATCACGCGCCGCAACGGCAACGGACGCGCACACACATGAGCCTCTACGTCCGCAAACGCAAGCGGCCGGAGATCAACATCGTGCCGCTGATCGACGTGCTCACCACGCTGATTTTCTTCTTCCTGATCACGATGCAGTTCAAGCAGGGGCACTCGCTCGGGATTACGCCCCCGCACGCGGACACGGCGGGGCCGACACAGGCGGCGGACGTGGTGCGCGTGCAGGTCACCAAGGAGGGGGAAATTTTTATCAACCAAACCCGCGTACCCGAAGCGGAGCTCCCCGGTATTTTGAGCGAGCTGGCCAAGGCCGACCACGAGCGCCCGCTGCTGATCGAAATCGACGAAAATTCGCAGGTCAAACGGCTCGCCCTGATCACCGACGAGGCGCGCAAGGTAAATTTTCAAAAAATCCTCCTGCTGACGCGCTGACGGTTTTTTGGCGGTTTTTTCCTGTTCATAGGAACAAAAAAAGAACCGTTTTTTGTTAAAAACGGTTCTTTTTTTGTTCACTTTTGTTCATCAAAGCGGCAAATCCAGCTCGGTCTCTTTTTCGTAGTCGATTTCCGGGAAACCGAAGCCGAAAAGTTTTAAAAATTCCTTTTGGTAGCCCTCGAAGTCCGAAAGCTCGCGCAGGTTCTCTGTCGTGATTTTCGGCCAGATTTCCTTGATGGCCTGCTGGACTTCGGGCTTCATCTCCCAATCGTCGATGCGGATACGCCCGCATGCGTCGACCGGCACCGCCGCCCCGGTGTAGAGGCGCTCGGCAAACATCCGGTACATCTGCTCGATGCAGCCCTCGTGCAGGCCCTTGGCCTTCATCACCTTGTAGAGGATGGAAATGTACAGCGGCACGACCGGAATCGCGGAACTGGCCTGCGTCACAAGCCCCTTGTTGACAGAGACGTACGCCTTGCCGCCGATATCGACCAAAAGTCCCTCGTTAAGCGCCTTGGCTGTCTTTTCAACGTCGAGCTTGGCCTGGCCTATGGTGCCGTCCTTGTAAATCGCGTGCGTGACGTCGGGGCCGATATAGGAATACGCCACCGTGACGGCCTTGGGCGCGAGCAGATTTTCCGCTTTGAGCGCCTGCATCCAGAGTTCCCAATCCTCGCCGCCCATGACCTTCACCGTCTGGGCGATGTCGTCGCCCTGCGCGGGCTCTATCGTCACTTCATGGACGATCTCGCGGTCGGTGTCCACAGTCTTCGCCGTAATGGAAGCACCCACGGGTTTTAAGACGGATTTATAAACTTCCCCCGTCTTGGGGTCGGTGCGGCGAGGGGACGCGAGGCTGTAGACGACGAGATCGACCTGCCCCAGTTCCTTTTTCACCACGTCGAGCGTCTGGCGTTTGATGTCGTCCGAAAAGGCGTCGCCGTTGATTGAAAAGGCTTTTAGACCCTTCGCGCGGGCCGCCTTTTCCAAGGCCACCGTGTTGTACCAGCCCGCCGTCGCGGGGCGGCCCTTGTCGCAGGGGCGTTCAAAGAATACGCCCACCGTGTCGGCGTTGCCGCCGAAAGCCGCCACGAGGCGGGAGGCCAGGCCGTAGCCCGTCGAGGCGCCAATCACGAGCACGCGTTTGGGCGCGTTGGGGATGGGGCCTTTTTTCTCCACGTGGGCGATCTGTTCGGCGACGTGGGCGGCGCATCCCTCGGGATGGGTGGTGATGCAGATGAAGCCGCGGACTTTCGGTTTGACGATGGCAGTAGGCATATTTCGGTAATTCTAGCGGTTTGGCGGAATGCTTCAAACCGTTTTTTCAGCGAGGAATTGGCTTGCGCGAGGGCGTTTTGGGCGGGATGGTTGAGGGATATGGACATTGGCATGATTTTTGACTGGGATGGCGTTGTGATCGACTCGTCCGCCGCGCACGAAAAAAGCTGGGAATTGCTCGCCAAAGAGCAGGGGCGCACGCTTCCCGAAGGGCATTTCAAAAAGGGGTTTGGGCGCTTGAACGCGTACATCTTTCCCGAGATTTTGGGATGGACGAAAAACCCCGACGAGATCCGCAACCTGAGTTTGCGCAAGGAGGCCCTCTACCGCGAGGTGGTCGAGGAGCAGGGCATCGAGGCGCTGCCCGGGGTGCGCGAATTGCTGAAATCTTTCAAGGCGGCGAACATTCCGTGCGCGGTGGGGTCTTCCACGGAGCGGGAGAATATCGTGACGGTCATGCGGTTGCTCGGCCTGAGCGATTTTTTCGAAAAAATCATTTCGGCGGACGACGTGCGTGTCGGCAAGCCCGATCCGGAAGTCTTTTTAAAAGCCGCGGCGAGCATCGGGCGAAAGCCGCAAGCGTGCGTTGTCTTTGAGGATTCTTTCGCGGGGTTGCAGGCCGCCCGCGCGGGCGGGATGAAGTCCGTGGGGGTCGCCACGACGAATTCGCTGTCGTCGCTCGTGGGCAAGGCGGATCTGGTCGCTTACCGATTGACGGACGTGGACCTGCCGAAATTGCGCAGGCTTTTTGAGTGATGGATTTTGAACTGAAAAACCCCTTCCCGCCGTGCGGCGACCAGCCCGCCGCCATCGAGGCGCTGGCGGGGAGTTTGCGCGCGGGCAACAGGTATCAGACATTGGAGGGGGTGACAGGGTCTGGCAAGACGTTCACGATGGCGAACGTCATCGCGCAGCTGAACCGCCCCGCCCTCATCATCTCGCACAACAAGACGCTCGCGGCGCAGCTGTATTCGGAGTTCAAAAATTTCTTTCCCAATAACGCGGTCGAGTATTTTGTCAGCTATTACGACTACTACCAGCCCGAGGCCTACGTGCCGCAGACGGACACTTATATCGAAAAAGATTCCTCGATCAACGAGGAGATCGAGCGGTTGCGCATTTCGGCCACAAGCGCGCTCATCAGCCGGCGCGACGTGATCGTGGTGGCCAGTGTTTCTTGCATCTACGGGCTGGGGTCTCCCGAGGATTTTAGGGACTTGCGCATCACGCTCGCCCCCGGATTGGTGCTGGGGCGGGATCAGTTGCTCAGCCGTTTGGTCGAGTGCATTTACGAGCGCAACGAGATCGAATTGGGGCGCGGGAAGTTTCGCGTGCGGGGCGACGTGGTGGACATTTATCCCGCCTACATGGAGAGCGCCATCCGCGTGGAATTTTTCGGGGACGTGGTGGAATCGGTAAAACCGCTCAACCCGCTCACGGGGGAATTGGGGCTGCCGCTGGCGCATTTCGACCTCTACCCCGCCAACCAGTATGTGACGCCGCGCCACAAGATCGAATCCGCGCTGGGCGGCATCCGCGCGGAGTTGGAGGAACGGGTAAAATGGTTTGAGTCGCAGGGAAAACTCGTCGAGGCGCAGCGCATCCGCATGCGCACGGAGTACGACCTCGAACTGCTCAACGAGATGGGGTTTTGCAGCGGCATTGAAAATTACTCCGCTTACTTGAGCGGACGCGGGCTGGGGTGCCGCCCGTGGTGCCTCGTCGATTTTTTCCCGAAAGACGCCCTGTTTTTTCTGGACGAAAGCCACGTGACGCTGCCGCAGATTGGGGCTATGTACCGCGGCGACCGCGCGCGAAAAGAGCGGCTCGTGGAGTACGGGTTCCGCCTGCCCTCCGCGCTCGACAATAGGCCGCTGACGGCTGAGGAGTTCCGCGAGTTGACGGGGCAGACGATCTTTGTGTCCGCGACGCCGGCCAAGACGGAGTTTGAGCTTTCCAGCGTCGTGGCCGAGCAGGTGATCCGCCCCACGGGGCTGATCGACCCCGTCTTGGAAATCAGGCCGATCAAGGGGCAGGTGGAGGATCTGTTGGGCGAAATCCGCGCCGCCGTGGACGCGGGCGAGCGCGTGCTCGTGACGACACTGACCAAGCGCATGTCGGAAGACCTTTCGGATTTTCTGCGCGAGGCGAAAGTACGCGTGGAGTATCTGCACTCCGACATCGACGCGATCGAGCGCGTCGAGATTTTGCGGCGGCTACGCAAGGGGGCTTTTGATGTGCTCGTCGGCGTGAATTTGTTGCGCGAGGGGCTGGATTTGCCGGAAGTCGCGCTCGTGGGGATTTTGGACGCGGACAAGGAGGGGTTTTTGCGCAGCGAGACGAGCCTCGTCCAAACCGCCGGGCGCGCCGCCCGCCACGAGAAGGGACGCGTGCTGCTGTATGCCGACGTGATGACCAACTCGATTCAACGCGCCTTGGAGGTGACGCGGCACCGCCGCGAAAAACAGCTCGCCTACAACACAGAACACGGGATCGTCCCGCACGGGGTCAAGCGGCTGGAGCAGACGAGCCTGCATGTCGACGACGGCATGGGCGAAAGGGATCCCGTCTCGCTCAAGCAGGCGGGCGGCGACGAGGATGTCGCCGCCGTCATCGCCGAGCTGGAGACAGAAATGCTCCAAGCCGCCGAGGATTTGGAGTTTGAAAAGGCCGCCGTCTTGCGCGACCAGATCGAGGCGCTCAAATCGAACGATTTTTCCCCGAAAAAAGGCGGGCGCAAAAAGGGGCGTAAACGCTAGAATTTATTTTTTATGGACGAGGCAAAACAGGCGCGGTTTGTCCGCTATTATTTTGAGACGCGGGAAACGTTTGACGACTACGCGCACGCGCGGGAGCGGCTGCGGGTGTATAATGCCCTGCCCTATTTGGATTTGTCGGGGAAGGACGCCATTTTGAGGGAGCTGCTCGGGGGTTGCGGGGAGAATGTGCGGGTGGAGGCGCCCTTCACGTGCGATTTTGGTAAAAATTTGTTTTTGGGCGACAACGTGTTTTTGAATTATAACGCGCTGATTTTGGACGGCGCTCCTATCCGTATCGGCGACAACACCATCATCGCGCCCAACGTCCAGATATGCGCGGCCTGCCATCCGATCGAGACGGGGTTGCGCGTGGGAAGCGAGATCCTCGGGTGCGACGCCAAGCCGATCACGATCGGCAAAAACTGCTGGTTCGGCGTGGGGGTGACGGTGGCCCCCGGGGTGACGATCGGCGACAACGTGGTGATCGGCGCGGGGTCCGTCGTCGTCAAAGACATTTCTTCGAACGTCGTGGCGGCGGGGGTGCCGTGCCGCGTGTTGCGGGACAACAAATGACTTAAGAACCGGGGCGGCCGGCGTTGAATTCCTTTACGGCGTCGTACATCGCGATGATGTTTTCGGGCGGGATGTCGGCTTGGATGTTGTGGACTTGCTGGAAGACGAAGCCTCCCCCGGGGGAGAAGATTTCGCACTGGCGCAGGACGTGTTCGCGGATTTGGGCGGGGGTGGCGTGCGGCAGGATGTCGCGCGTGTCGCAGCCGCCTCCCCAGAAGGTGATGCGGCTTCCGTATTTTTTTTTGAGCGCTTCCGGCTCCATGCCCGCGCAGGTGATCTGCACCGGGTTGATGGCGTCGAGCCCGATCTCGATCATGTCGTCTAGGAGCGGCTCGATGCCGCCGCACGAATGCAGCAGCAGTTTCGCCTTGGAATGCGCGTGCATATACGCCCACAGGCGTTTTTGCGAGGGCTTGAAGAAGCGGCGGTACATCTGCGGCGACATCAGCGGGCCCGTCTGGCTGCCGAAGTCGTCGCCGAAGTGGATGACGTCCACACTGTCGCCGAAGGCGGCCATCCACTTTTCCAGTTCCTCCATGTATATGTCGCACAATCCTTCGATCAGCGCCTGATACTCGTCCGGGGCCGAGGCCATTTGGACAAACGTGTTCTCCATGCCGAACAGCCCCTGCGTCAGCTCCAACAGGCTGCTGATGAAGACGCCGACGACCGCGCGGTCGGTGCTTTGGTAAAATTCCCGCGCCGTCTGCGCGAGGCCGGGCATGTTGGCGGCGTCGAGCGCGAAATGGTTGCCCGGCGTGATCGAGCGGCCCAGCGTCCCGCCGCGCACCAGCGCCAGCACCGGCTCGACGCCGCCTTCCTCCAGCTCGTAGTCCTCCAAGGGATAGCCCGCGCTCTCAAAATACAGGCAGCCCTTGCGCTGGACGACGCGTTTGCCGCCCGAGGGGTTGTAGACATACCAGTCGTCCCCCTCCTTGCGGATGTCGACGTAGGCGGGGATTTGGCAAGGGGTGCCGTCGGGCAATGTCCAGTCCTTCCAATCCGAGGGCCGCGTCAAAAACGCGCGGGCCAGCTCGACCGTGTCGATGCCCAGCGCGTCGAGCACGGGCGGTTCGACGATCGCCAGCTGCTGGGTCACGTCGTACGTGTAGATGGCCCCCGAGGTGATGCCGAGCGCCCGCTTGAGCTTGGCGTAGGCGATGGCGGCGATGCCGGAGGAGCGTTGCCCCGCCAGATCGACGGGGACGCGGTCGGGTTGGCGGAAGTTCAGCGCGTCGAGGACGCGGGCGCGGGATGTGCTCATGATGGGGATATGGGGTTAGAGATAGGTAAAGAGCAACGATGCCGAACCGCCGTTCAGGATCCCGGGCGGCCGGCGTTAAATTCCTTCACCGCCTCGTACATGGCGATGATGTTTTCAGGCGGGATGTCGGCTTGGATATTGTGCACTTGCTGGAAGACGAATCCTCCCCCCGGGGATAAAATCGCGCACTGGCGCAGGACGTGTTCGCGGATTTGGGCGGGGGTGCCGTGCGGCAGGATGTCGCGCGTGTCGCAACCGCCCCCCCAGAAGGCGATGCGGCCGCCGTATTTTTGTTTGAGCGCCGCGGGTTCCATGCCCTCGCAGGTGATCTGGACGGGGTTGATGGCGTCGAGCCCGATCTCGATCATGTCCTCCAACAGCGGCTCAATGCCGCCGCACGAGTGCAGGAGCAGTTTCGCTTTGGAATGCGCGTGCATGTAATCCCACAGGCGTTTTTGGCAGGGCTTGAAAAAGCGGCGGTACATCTGCGGCGAGAACAGCGGGCCCGTCTGGCTGCCGAAATCGTCGGCGAATTGGATGACGTCCACGCTGTCGCCGAAGGCCGTCATCCAGTGTTCCAAGTTTTCCAGATACAGCTCGCAGACGGCCGCGATCAGCGCCTCGTATTCGTCCGGGGCCGCGGCCATTTGGACAAACGTGTTTTCCATCCCGAACAGGTCTTGGGTCGCCTTGAGCAGGCTGCCGGCGAACAGGCCGACGACCGCGCGGTCGGTGTTTTGGTAAAATTCCCGCGCCGTTTGCGCGATGGCGGGCGCGGTTTTGGCGTCGAGGATAAAATGATTGCCCGGGGCAGCCGCCCCGCGCAGCTCGCCGCCGCGCAACAGCGCCATCGCAGGCTCGATGCCGTCTTCCAGCTCGTAATCCGCCAAGGGATAGGCGGCGCTTTCGAAGTACAGGCAGCCTTTGCGCTGGACGGCGCGTTTGCGGCCCGACGGGTTGTAGACATACCAGTCCTCCCCCTCCCTGCGCATGTCGACGTAGGCGGGGATGCGGCAGGGGGTGCCGTCGGGCAGCGTCCACGCCTTCCAGTCCGAAGGCTGCGTCAAAAACGCGCGGCCCAGCTCCACCGTGTCGACGCCCAAGGCGTCCAACACGCGCGGCTCGACGATCGCCAACTGCTGGCCCACGTCGTACACGTAGGTATCGCCCGAGGCGATGCCGAGGGCCTGTTTGAGCTTGGCGTAGGCGATGGCGGCGATGCCGCAGGTGCGGTGCCCGCCCAAATCGACGGGCACGCGGTCGGGCCGGCGGAAATTTAGCGCGTCCTGGACGCGCGCGCGGGAAGTGCTCATGGCGGGGGACGTCGTTGGGGGAAACGGGGCGCGGGCGCGTGATTCTTCCGTGTGTGCGCCGCGCCGCTTTTTTTTGAAATTTTCGGCCCCATCTTGGCAAACACCCCCGAAAAGTAAAGTGCAAAAAAACGCCCGCATGGAAAATGCGGGCGTTTTTGTGAAGGCGGTATGCCCTCGATTCGGGATTACGGATGCCAGATGCCCATCAGGGTCTTGGCCATGTCGGCGGGTGTGGGTGACACTGCGATGCCCGCGGCGCGCAGGGCGTCGATCTTGCTCGCGGCGGAACCGCTGCTGCCGGACACGATCGCGCCCGCGTGGCCCATGCGGCGGCCCGGGGGGGCCGTGACGCCGGCGATGAAGGCTGCGACGGGCTTTTTCACGTGCTCCTTGATGTAGGCTGCGGCTTCCTCCTCGGCGGTGCCGCCGATTTCGCCGATCATGATGATGGCCTCGGTGCCCGGGTCCTCGTTGAACATGCGGACGGTCTCAAGGTGGCTCGTGCCGTTGACCGGGTCGCCCCCGATGCCTACCACCGTGGACTGGCCCTGACCGACGGAGGTGAGCTGCCAGACGGCCTCGTACGTCAGCGTGCCGGAGCGCGACACGATGCCGACTTTTCCGGGCTTATGGATGTAGCCGGGCATGATCCCTATCTTGCACTGGCCCGGGGTGATGATGCCCGGGCAGTTGGGGCCGATCAGGCGCGTCTTGCTGTAGCGCAGGCGGGCCTTTATCTGGGCCATGTCGCGGATGGGGATGCCCTCCGTGATGCAGATGACCAGCGGCACTTCGGCGTCGATGGCCTCCAAGATGGAGTCCGCCGCGAAGGCCGGGGGCACGAACACCATCGAGGCGTTGACGCCCTGCTCCTTGACGGCCTGCGCCAAGGTGTCGTAGATCATCACCTTGTCCAGAAACTTCTGGCCGCCCTTGCCCGGGGTCACCCCCGCGACGAGGTTGGTGCCGTATTCCAGGCACATCTGCGCGTGAAAACTGCCGGCTTTGCCGGTGATGCCCTGGACGACCAGGCGCGTGTTTTTGTCTACCAAAATACTCATTTTAAAATGCTCCTGTGCGTTGGAATTAGAGGCCCTTGACGGCGGAAACGACCTTTTCGGCCGCGTCGCTCAGGGAATCGGCGGGGATGAGGGCGAGCCCGCTGTTTTGCAGCAGCTCCTTGCCCTCCTTGACGTTGGTGCCCTCGAGGCGGACCACCAGCGGGAGTTTCAGCTCCAGCTTCTTGGCCGCCGCGATGATGCCGCGGGCGATGATGTCGCACTTCATGATGCCGCCGAAGATGTTGACCAGAATGCCCTTCACCGACGGGTCCGTCAGGATGATCTTAAAGGCCTCCGTCACCTGCTCCTCCGTCGCGCCGCCGCCGACGTCGAGGAAGTTGGCGGGCTTGCCGCCGAAATGCTGGATGATGTCCATCGTGGCCATCGCCAAGCCCGCGCCGTTGACCAGGCACGCGATGTTGCCCTCGAGCGCGATGTAGCTCAGCGAAAACGTGGAGGCCGCGACTTCCTTGGGGTCCTCCTCGTTCAGGTCGCGGTAGGACTGGATGTCCGGGTGGCGATAGAGGGCGTTGTCGTCGAA
>JAVBTG010000180.1:0-11158 GCA_031556275.1 Opitutales bacterium | reverse complement strand
ACGCTGGAGCAGCAAGTCGGCGCGTTTGAAAAGGCCGTCATCAAGGAAGCCCTCAACGCCAGCAAAGGCAACATGGCTGCGGCCGCTCGCGCCCTCGGCACGACGGCCCGCATCCTCGCCTACAAGGCGAAAAACTACGGGCTTTCGGACTGATTTTCGTCCGCCTTTTCCGCCGACTCCTCATCCTTTTTCACCGACGGGTCATAGCGCTCGGGCCAAATCTTTTTGAGGAACGTGTACAGTATTGCACCCGTTCGGTCGGAAAGTTTTTCTCTCTCCAAAACGGCACCCAGATATTGGCGCACCAGCGGTATGCGTTTGCTGTTGGATTGCAACGACCACAAAGCGGCCTTGAAAATCGCTCCTTTTTCCAGCGTCGCGCGGTCGGTGGCCTCCTCCTTCGCTGCGTCGATGAAATCAAAGGCGTCCACCATCCGCCGGATTGGCTTGTAATTACCCGTGGCGAAAAACTCGCCCCACAAGACATCCAAGTCTCCTGCCGACGCGATCTCTTTATAGGGATCCGGCAGAGGAGCCAACTGCGCAAGATAGGAGCGCTCCTCGGGGTTCATGGCGTTTTCGGGAATTTTCCCCGCGCCCAAAAGATAGTTCAGGTGGATGA
Source organism: Opitutales bacterium (assembly GCA_031556275.1). Classification (GTDB taxonomy): domain Bacteria; phylum Verrucomicrobiota; class Verrucomicrobiia; order Opitutales; family JAKPNF01; genus JAKPNF01. The sequence continues at coordinate 10,536 of JAVBTG010000180.1, read as the reverse complement.
TATTCAACCGCTGCTTGGGAGACGCCTTTTCAAACCGCGCGACAAGTTGATTGAACAAATCCGGCTGCGCGGCGAAGGCGTTTTTATAAAACGAGGAGATTGCGTAATTGATTCCGTTCGGCGCGTCGTTCTGCCAGAAAGTCATTTTGTCGGCCAGAAAAGACTGCCACAGCCAGCGTGCGTCGCGGTCATGCTGATATTGAAAGAATCCATTTTTCATCTCCTTTTGACTCAAAGCAGGGTCGTCAAGCTGCGACCATGGCTGCAGCTTTACGGTGTGCGCGTGCGAAACCTCCTTTTTTGTCAGATTATCCCGCGCCACGACGGTGAAACTGTAATCGCCGTCCTCGTCGCTGTCCTCGAAATAATTCACGGCAAATTGCTGCGGCAATTGCATGTGCGCGGAATTAGGCGTGTTTCCTTTTATGGGAATTTCCTCAAAGATGCTCTCCTCTTTGCCGTTTGGGCGACGCATCTTCAGTCCGTATTGCATGTCATAATTACCCTGCCCGTCCACGGCATAGCCGCCTATTATTGGCAATATCAGAATGCGCTGCCCGCGAAACACTTGCGTTACAAGATCGATGGACGGACCGGTATTGGACGGAACCCTATCCCACCAGTCCAGCGTGTCACTCTGCAGCGTGACAGCGAAAACGAAATCGAACGGCGGTCTGCCGGAAGTTTCCGTGGCGGCCGGAGCGGCAAACACCGCCGTCACCAGCGACAAAAGAACGATCTTGATGAGGTGGTTTATCGTTTTCATAAAAAATCAAAAAGCGCGTCAGGACTGCTTCTTTTCCGCAGCGGGCAGCATCGCCTCGCCGTAGCGCTCGGGCCACAGCTTGCGCATCAGCACCAGCAAAAGGGCGCGGCTGTTGTCGTCCATCGGCTCGCGCTCCAAGACATAGCCGAGATACTGGCGCGCCAGCGGGGCCGCCTGCGCGTTGACCAAGGCCGAGCGCATGAACCCCGCGAACGCCTTGCCTTTCCAAAACGCCTCGACATCGGCGTCGGAAACGGCTTCGTCCTTGGCCGCAAGCACGCGCTCGGCGGCCTTGGCGTAGGGCAGCAGTGTCAGCGCCTCGCACAGGCGGCGGATGGGCTTGTACTCGCCCGTGGCGAAAAACTCGCCCCACAGCCAGTCGATCTCGCCGGGCGTGTCCAACTGCTCGTAAGGCTTGGGGAACTCGACGGCGCGCATCTGTTTTTGATAGGCGCGCTCGTCCTCGCTGAGCCGGCCGGCGGCGATTTCGGGTTTTTCCATCAGCGCGTACAGCAAAATGATCTTCAAGCGTTGCGAGGGCGTGGCCTTGTCGAAGGCCTCGTCGAGCTTCGGCATCAAAAACACATAGCGTCCGAACGCGTGTTTGTAAAACGCCAGCACCACGCAGTTGAACCCCATGGCCGAACCGCTCTGTTCAAACGAAACCTCATCCGACAAAAACGACAACCACAGCCAGTCGGGGTCGGGCTGCGCGTAATAGCGCAGGTGTCCCATCTGGAGCTGCTGGGCGGTGAACAAATCGTCGGCGGGCCGCTTCCAGTCGGCCAACTCCACCACGCCCTCCTTCTGAATCGTCCCGCCCGAAATTTGGTCGCGCAGTTCGAAGGAAAAGTGATACGTCCCCAAGGGGTCGCTGTCCTCGAAAAACCCGCTGATGAACTGCGGGGACGCCTGCAACAGCCGCGCGTCCGCCGAATGCCCTTTGATGGGAAAATCCTTCAATAACAGCTGCCGCGTCTGGTCGGGGGCCTGCTTGGTCAACGAATAGCTCAGGTCGAACGCGTTGTCGGGCCCCAGCGTGTACCCCATCACAAAAGGAATCAGGGAAAACGGCTGCCCTCGGTACAGTTTTCGCACGGGGCTAATCTGCGCCCCCGTGTCCGTCGGGACTTTCGCCCACCAATCGAGGGTGGGGCTTTGCTCAGTGATCACAAACACCCCGTCCAACGAGGGTTTTTTGGGCGCGATCGAATCGGCGGCGGGCGCGGCGGCCCACACAAAAGCCCCACAAAGGGCAAATATCGTCAACAGGCGTTTCATGGCGTCTTTATCCCCTGTGAAGATGTGGAAAATGCGCGGAAGCGTCAAGGGTGTGTTTGCCGCCCTCAAAAGCTTTGACCTACACGCCGCCGCTGGGGCATACTGGAAGTTTCTTTATTCCCTCTTTTTAATCCTCCGTATCATGGCCACTCCCGCGTTCCGCTACCAAGACCCGTTCCCGCTCGGCGAAGACAAAACCGAGTACGAATTGCTGACCAAAGAAGGCGTCAGCGTCGCCCAGTTTGAGGGTAAGGAGATCGTAAAGGTATCCCCAGAGGCGCTCACGTTCGTGGCGCGCGAGGCGTTCAAGGCCGTCGCCTTCCACCTGCGCCCCGCCCACTTGGCGCAAGTCGCCGCGATTCTGGACGACAAGGAGGCCAGCCCCAACGACAAGATGGTGGCGCTCACCATGCTGCGCAACGCCGAGATCGCCGCGCAGGGGGTATTGCCGCTGTGCCAAGACACGGGCACGGCGACGATCGTCGCCAAAAAGGGCCAGCAGATTTGGACGGGGATCGACGATGCCGAGGCCCTGAGCAAAGGCGTCTACGAAACCTACACGCAGGAAAACCTGCGCTATTCGCAGACGGTCGCCCTCAATATGGTGGATGAAAAGAACACCGGCACGAACCTCCCCGCCCAGATCGACCTCTACGCGACCGACGGGGCCGCCTACAAGTTCCTGTGCATCGCCAAGGGGGGCGGCTCGGCCAACAAAACCTATCTTTACCAAGAGACAAAGGCGCTGCTCACCCCCGAGACGCTTGAAAAATTCCTGACGGAAAAAATGAAGTCGCTGGGCACCGCAGCCTGCCCGCCGTACCACTTGGCCGTCGTCATCGGCGGCACGAGCGCGGACGCGAATTTGAAGACCGTCAAGCTCGCCTCGGCGAAGTACCTCGACGAGTTGCCCACGCAGGGCAACGACGGCGGGCAAGCCTTCCGCGATTTGGAATGGGAATACCGCCTGCTCAAAATCGCCCAAAACCTCGGCATCGGCGCGCAGTTCGGCGGCAAATACTTCGCCCTCGACGTGCGCGTGGTGCGCCTGCCGCGTCACGGGGCCTCCTGCCCCGTCAGCATCGCGGTTTCCTGCTCGGCGGACCGCAACGTGAAGGCCAAGATCACCACGGACGGCATCTTTTTGGAAAAACTGGAAGCCAACCCCGGCCGGTTCATCCCCGAGCGTTTCCGCGCCGCCGCCAAGTGCGAGGGCAAGGCCGTGAAGATCGACCTGAACCGCCCCATGAAGGAAATTTTGGCCGAACTGAGCAAACATCCGGTGACCACCCTGCTCTCTCTCAAAGGCACGATCGTCGTGGCCCGCGACATCGCCCACGCCAAGCTCAAGGAGCGTATCGACAAGGGCGAAGGTTTGCCGCAGTACATCAAGGACCACCCTGTCTACTACGCGGGCCCGGCCAAAACCCCGACGGGCTACGCCTCCGGCTCCTTCGGCCCCACCACTGCCGGCCGCATGGACAGCTATGTCGACTTGTTCCAGAAAAACGGCGGCTCCATGATCATGATCGCCAAGGGCAACCGCAGCCAGCAAGTGACGGACGCCTGCCGCGACAACGGCGGTTTTTATCTCGGCTCAATCGGCGGCCCTGCCGCGATTCTGGCCAAAGAAAACATCAAGAAAGTCGAACTGTTGGAATACCCCGAACTCGGCATGGAAGCGGTCTGGAAAATCGAAGTCGAAGATTTCCCCGCCTTCATCCTCGTGGACGACAAGGGCAACGACTTCTTCAAGCAGTTGCCCTGCGCCACCTGCCCGAAGAAATAATATCGCTAAATTTTCATCAGTCCATCAGCATGCCTATACGGAGACCATAACCTCTTGAGCACACGGATGTCAGATACTCTCGTTCGTTTCGCTGAGACGGTGAGAGAAAAATTCGCTACTCACGTTTCCGGAGAACCGGAAGATCAGCTTCGCGCGCCATTCGAACAACTCCTACGCGATGCTTCTACGGCAATGGGAGTTTCCGAAGTCATTCCCATTGGCGAAACTTCGCTGAGCAATGGCATAGGGCGTCCTGATTACGGTGTGACGCGCAACAAACTTGTCTGCGGGTATGTCGAGTTGAAGGCGCCGGGCAAAGGTGCCAATACATCTCTTTTTAAAGGCCATGACAAACGGCAATGGGAGCGTTTTAAAAATCTTCCCAATATTATTTATAGTGATGGCTGTGAATTTGCCCTTTACCGCATGGGTGAACGTGTGCATGGATTTAGCCTAGCAAACAATCCATGCCTAATGGGAGGAAATGCGATTGATGCAAAAAACACCCGACTATTTGCTGCGTTGCTGTGCGATTTTCTGGATTGGCAGCCCATTGTTCCTAAGAGTGCCAAACAGCTGGCCCAATACATAGCCCCGCTTTGCCGAAATCTTCGTGACGATGTGTTAGATGCACTCCGTAACGGCGTAGAAGGGGTTATGGCTGCGGCAAATGATTGGCGACGGTATCTCTTCCCGGGCACTGACGACGCCCATTTTGCCGACGCTTATGCCCAAACCGTCACATTTTCTTTGCTTCTAGCGCGCTCCAACGGTAGCGACACGTTGTTTATTGACGAAGCCGTCGCCACACTCACCCATGCCAATAGCCTTTTATCGCGTGCATTGAAGGTCTTGACGGATCCATTCGTCAAAGAGCATTTGGGCGCATCACTGGACATGCTCATGCGTGTTATAGGGGCGGCCCCCACCGGTTCCATGAGCGGGGGTAGGCATGATCCTTGGCTGCACTTCTATGAAGACTTTTTGGCAGAGTACGACCCCGAGTTAAGGCGCAGTGCGGGCGTTTACTATACTCCAGTTGAAGTTGTCAAAGCGCAGGTTTGCCTTGTCGACGAACTCCTACGCACAAAATTCGGGAAAAAATTAGGCTTTGCAGACAATGTCCAAGTGCTCGATCCTGCGGTAGGGACAGGGACTTACCTGCTGGGCGTCATTGAACACGCATTGGAACAAGTTTTGCAAACAGAGGGAAAAGGTGCCATGTCTGCTCGCGCCTCCCTTATGGGCAACAATCTTTACGGCTTTGAATTCATGGTCGGACCCTATGCCGTGGCGGCTTTACGGTTAACCCGCATGCTGCAGCAATATCAAGGAACACTCCCCGGTGATGGCGTGCAAATCATGCTCAACAACACGCTGGAATCGCCATACGAAGCCATCCCCGAACTTCCCTTACTTTACAGGCCCATAGGACTCGAACATAAACGTGCCAAGCGTGTAAAGGAAACCGTCCCCATTCTCGTCTGCCTCGGCAATCCGCCCTATGGCCGTCACGAAGCGGCTACTTCCAGCAACAAAGCCTTCACCGGCGGCTGGGTGCGCCATGGTGATGAAGATGATCAAAAAGACGCTATTCTTAAGGATTTTATTGAACCCGTGCAAGCAGCGGGCAAAGGCGGCGATCTAAAGAATCTCTACAATCTTTACGTCTATTTCTGGCGCTGGGCCCTATGGAAAACCTTTGAACACGATTTGGCATTGGGGCAAGGAATTGTCAGCTTTATCACTGCAAGTTCCTTTATTGATGGCGATGCTTTCTTGGGCATGCGGTCATACATGAGGCAACTTTGCGATGAAATTTGGATCATTGATTTAGGTGGAGAAGGCCGCGGCACAAGACAGGATGAAAATGTCTTCGTCATCCAAACCCCCGTGGCCATCACAATCGCAGTTCGCTATCAAAAACCAAAGCCAAAAACTCCCGCCCACGTTCATTATACCCGCATCGAAGGCACCCGCGCAGGAAAACTCCTCCAGCTGGAACAGCTAAAATCCCTGAACGATTTGGTTTTTGATCTTTGTCCGAACGCATGGGAGGCACCCTTTCGTCCCGAAGGAAAAGGCGTTTACTTTTCATGGCCTTTACTGACAGATTTGATGCCTTGGCAACAATCTGGTGTAAAATGCGGCCGCACGTGGGTAATTTCTTCCAACAAAGATGTTCTTGAAAAGCGTTTCCAGCAACTAGCTCAATCCGATTTAGCGCAGAGAAGCTCGCTTTTCAAAGATTCTCCAACTGGCAAAAAAATTACAGACCCCACGGAATCGTGTGTGCCTCATTGCAAAGATGAATCACGCATCATTGAATTGACCAAATATTCGAAATTTCCATCCGCCCAACAATATTCATTTAGATCCTTCGATCGACAATTTATAATTAACGACGGCCGATTTATCGATAGATCAAGCCCGTTATTGTGGCAGGCACTTTCACAGAAACAAGTCTTCCTAGCCAGCCTATTGACTAAAAAATTAGGAGATGGACCTGCACTAAGCATCACATCATTCATTCCTGATATGGATTTTTTCTCAGGACGTGGCGCAAAGGATATTCTCCCCCTTTATCGCGATGCTCAGGCTACACAACCCAATCTGCATCCACAATTAATCCAAGCATTAAGCCACAGTTACAAGTATTTCGTCACGCCAGAAGATTTTGTCGCATACGCCTACGCAGTGCTTGCGCAACCCACCTTCACTCGACATTTCGCCGAAGAATTGGAAAGCAGTGAACTGCGATTGCCACTTACTAAACGCAAAGATCTCTTCAAACGCGCGGTAGATTTAGGGAAAGAGCTTATTTTCCTACACACCTATGGCGAGCGCTTCTGCAAAAACCGGACTTGGTCGTTGCAGACGGTAAAATGCACAAGCGCCATGCCCAGCGACCGGATGCCTGAATCTTTCTCCTATGATGATAACAGAAAGATTCTCAGCGTGGATACAGGCCGATTCGCCCCCGTGTCCAAAGAAGTCTGGGAATACGAAATTTCCGGGCTAAAAGTTGTGCAATCATGGCTGGGTTATCGCCTTAAAAACCGCAAAGGGAAAAAATCGTCCGAGCTAGACAATATCACACCTATTGCTTGGACACACGAAACCCTTACTGAGTTTCTAAAGCTCCTAAATTTGCTTACCCGCACAGTGGAAATACATCGTGATCAAGCGCAGTTGTTTGAAAAGATTCTAGCCGATGGAGACTGCATGCCCGCAGAAGCATTTGGGCAAGTGCCCGACGCCCTCCGCACGCCTCCACGCATTGACAACACTCAACGCGAGATCGACTTCTCCGATTAGATATAGAATTTACACGCAAGCAAATATATGGAAGCGAACGTTAGGTTAATACAATTCACGCTAGATTAACTCAGTTGACGTAGTAATTGATTTGTTCTAAAAAGCGCCGATATCCTCGTGGACGACAAGGGCAACGACTTCTTCAAGCAGTTGCCCTGCGCCACCTGCCCGAAACACGGGTGATGCGCCAACAAAAACGCCTCCTTTTGGGGAGGCGTTTTTTTGTGCGTTTTTGAAACCATGCTCAGACCTGCCAGAACGCCCCGAACAATTCATCCGTCTGCGCCACTGTGGCGAGCAACGCATCCCTCGCCGCGCCGTCTCCATTGAAAACCTTGCGCGCCAGCGTCGCCTGCTGGGCGAACAGCGCGTCGTGTCGGGGGTAAAATTCATTCATTAAAAATTCCGCGTAGCGCACCCATCGCAGATCACCCAGCAATGTGGGCGTGTCCGAATGGCTGGCATCCACGGCGACAAGGCGCTGGGCGCGCAGGGCGTCCTTGATATCCCCGATTTCCGGCGATGTGGCGAAGAAAAGGGTGTATCCTTTGCCGACTTTGTCCAATCGGTGCGCGTCGCTGACGCCGACCGCGGGATATTTTTTCATCCCCCGCGCGCGCATGTCGGCGTAGCGCGCCAGCATGAAATCCATGTTGGTCTTCTGGCAGGAGGCGTTGATAAGCTCAAAATAATCGAACTTGCCACGCTCAAAAAGCGCGTCGCGCGTCGGCTCGTTGAGGTACATCACATCAACCTTCCCGCGCCGCCAATAGGGGTGATCGAACCCCGCCGCCCCGCCCAATTTGCGCACGATCTCGAAGGCGGCCTCGGCCTTCGCCACGATGGCCTTGTCGCCGTCCGACAGGCTGTCCGGCAATTCCGCCATCACGGCGGCCACCATTTTCTCAAAGGCGTCGTGGTTGTTTTCGGCCCATTTTGTCACGCTGCCGGAGGCCCCGAAACTATGCACATGCACCGTCGAGAGATGGATCTCCTCCGCGTTGCACACCCGCATGGACATGGGGATGTTCTTAAAATCCTCCTGCAATTTTTGCGAGCCCTCGTATTTGCGATGGTCGGACAACGCCTGCACGTCGTAGCCCGCCTCCAGACATTGGAATCCCATGTCCGTGTGGGAGGCGACCCCGTCGGAAAAAGTCGAGTGCATGTGAAAATCGCCCTTGTAGGGCCGCACGGCGCACAGATCTTCGTTCAGCGCGTAAAAAACGAACGTCTCCAAATTTTCCGCCTGCCCTTTTCGTTTACCCTTGCCGCGCAACTTGACCACATAGCGTCCTTCGCGCGGAAAAGCCAAGTCCACGACAACACGCCCGTCCTCGACCTTCATCGGAAATTCTTTCCCGCCTCCCCCCCAAGTGCCGTCGATGGCGTAACCGTCATCATCGGCGATAATCAGGGATGTGAGCTTTTCGCGCTGTTGCTTGGTCAGTGGAAGTTCCAGCCGAACAGATTTTCCCACGCGAAAGACGCGCGGCCCGATCGGCGCATGCGGGCCGCCCTGCGGCGCGATCGCCTGCGCGAGGTCGTCTCCCTTTGGTTTTGCGTCTCCCCATAAGCGGCCAAGCGCAAACGCGCCGACGCCTGTGGCTAACGCATGCTTCAAAAAGGATCGTCGGGGGAATTTTTCAGCCATGGCGCAAAAGGGATTAAAAAACGCCGCCATTATCCGCCTGTGGGAACGCCCGCGCAAGCGAATAGAAATTTTCAAAAAACCCGCGCCCTGTGCGCGCGACAAACTTCTACTTTTCCGTCTTGTCGATGCGCAACAAAAGTGTCCCCGCCTTCTTTTGGATGGTCGCTGACATACCCACGGGGAAATCCTCCGTAACCATCGAGGCTCCCTCGTCGCGGAGGGAACCGCAGACGATCAAGGAAATGGTTTTCTTGCCGCCGCGATAGTTCTTGCCGTTGACGACGACCCGCGAACCCGAGGCCAAAAGCACCGGTGCGTTTTCAAAATTGATGGTACCGACGCCCTTTTCATCTAAATTGAAGCACAACGTCCCGGAAGTGGCGACGTTGAGCTGCCCGCGTTTTTCCAAGGGGCCGGCGCTCGCGTCGGAGCCGTTGATGCTGAGGGTGCCCGCGCCCGTTTTGGGCAGGTCGCTGCCGACAAAAATGCGCGCAAGAAGTTTTCCGGAATTAACGTTGAGCGTGCCCGTGCTCGAAAGGGTGCGGCACCCGCCCACGCTCACAAGGCCCGCCTTGAATTCGCCGCCGTCGATCGTGAGCACGGCGTCCGCCTCTTTCACATTGCGCCACACGCGCACGTCTTTGACTTCCAGCGAGCCGCCGTTGGCGATCGTCAAGACGGGGGCTTGTCCGGTGCTTCCGATATGCATCGCCGCAATGTTCGGCACTTTTTGCGAGACGCTCACCGCGCACGAGCCGCGCAACATGGCGAAGGCGTTTCCGGAAGGAACATCCTTCCCGCTCCAATTGGCCTTCTGCTCCCATGCGCCCTTTTTCGCCGAAAAAACGGTTTCCTTCGGCTCGTCATAGCCGGCGGGAGCGGCCCACAGCGCGGCGCACGCGAAGAAAAACGGTAAGCTTGCGAGAGTAGTTTTCATATTGTTTATTCCTGTTGTGCGGATTTGTCCCAGACCGTCAACGCCGCGTCGGCGGACATCGGTTTGCTTTTGAAAAGACCGCCGAAGAAATACCCTATCGCCACCATAAACAGGTTTCCGAGGATGCCAATGTAATAATTATCGAACGGATAGGCGATCGACGCGGGAAGGCATTTGAACATCGAAAGCAAATACCATGCCGTGAATATCAGTGAGAAAACGATTCCCAAAATGATTGAACCCTCTGTCGCCCGTCGGCTGAAAAAACCCAGCAGAAAAACACCCAGCAGCCCCGCCGCCGTGATAGCGGTGCCGACCGTCGAGACTTCCGCCATTGTTTTGGTGTCGACGTTAAGGAAAGTGAACGCCCCCATCAGCATCAGCACGGCGGCCATTCCCGTGAACAGCCAGCCGACGATGAGATAATGGCGTCCGGATTTTCCCGGGCAAAAGCAACGTTTATACACGTCGGTTGTCAGCACGCTGGCGAAGGCGTTCATGCAGGAAGCCAGCGTCGACATCGCCGCCGCCATGATGCCCGCGATGATGATCCCCTTGAGCCCGATGGGGACTTTCGTGGAAAGGAACAGCGGCATGATCTCCTCAGCCTTCACTTCTCCCGTGAGAATTTTCGCGGCCTCGGCATTCGGGAAATAGAGATAATAGACATAGAGCCCCGTGCCCATCAGCATAAAGCCCGTCCAAATGGGAATGTTCATCAGCACGGAAACCCACAGGCTCTTGCGCATCTGCCGGTCGTCTTTGGCCGCCACGTAACGCTGCACGACACT
>JAVBTG010000174.1:0-3061 GCA_031556275.1 Opitutales bacterium | reverse complement strand
CGGCCCTCGCCGCCGTCACCGACATTTTTTCGCGCGGCAAAAACGCGCTGGTGACAGGCGGCAGCGGCTTTTATCTCAAATGTTTTTACGCCCCCGTGGCCGACGAAATCGCCGTCCCGCCGTCCGTCGCCGAGGAAGTCCTGCGCATCGAACGCGAACACGGAATCGGCGGCCTTGTCCGCGTCCTGCAAACCCTCAATCCGCAGGGTCTCGGCGCTTTGGACACCCGCAATCCGCGCCGCGTGGAAAGCGCCTTGCGCCGCTGCATGGCGAGCGGAAAAACCCTTTTCCAGATGCGCGCCGAATTCGAAAAACTCACGTCGCCCTTCGACGCCTTCACCCGAAAAACCATTCTGCTCACGCGTTCGCCCGATTCCTTAAAACACCGCGCCCGCGCCCGCGCCGAAACCATGCTGGAAGCGGGCTTGATAGACGAAGTGCGCGCCTTGTCCGAACGCCTCAAACGCAACCAGGCGGCGGCCACCGCCATCGGTTACCGCGAAACGCTCGAATGGCTCGCCGCCTCACCGCCGCCGCCCTTGTCCGCACTGGCGGACCGCATCACGCAAAACACATGCGGGCTTCTGCGTAAACAGCGCACGTGGTTCCGGCACCAACTTCATCCCGACGGCATCATAGACCTCGACGTCGCGACCCCCGATCCTCGCACGCTTTTCGATTTTTAAAGTCTCCCATTCAAACCGTCGCACAAAAAAATCCCCGATGTGTGTCGGGGATTTTTTTGCGCGTTTGAAAACCTTACTGCCGTTCGGCGTCGTCGCCTCGGAGCATCCCGGAACGCGCGAGCTCATTCTGCACCTTCTGTTGCATGACGGCGTTTTGCGTGGCACGCGCGGACATCAGCGCGAGCTGCGTGCCGACGATCGCGGTCTCGGGGTCGCCGGCCTTCACTTGGGTAACCTTTTTATCGGCCACATAAACATAGACAGGGTTTTTGCCGCGCGCCGGGGCCACGCGCACTTCGCCCTTGGCGGCGTCCTGCACGGCGTAAAGGGCGACGCCGGGCAAATCCTCGGGAGCCTTCGCCGTGGTGAAGGGGCCGTATTTTTTCGCGTTTTCAAGCCCGGCGGTTTTCACGGCCTTGTCAAAGGACTCGCCGGAAGCCAGCGCTTTTTTCAGCGCGTCCAACGCCTGCACCTGATACTGGCTGACGGCTTGCGCCTTTCGGTAGTTTGCGAAATTTTCGGCGACCTTGTCGGCCACCTCGGCGTATTCCGGCACGCGCGAGGCGATGACGGCCTTGCGCACAAAAATGACCGCGCCGTCCTGCGTGCTTTGCGGTTCGGAGTAGCTGCGTCCGTCCTCGCGGGCTAGCTGCCGGACCGTTTCAGCCAAGGCCTCGGGCGCGACGGAGACGCCCGCGATAACTTCGCCGGCGGCAAAGGCGGGCAGGGGCTTCGCGCTTAGCCCTTCTTTTTTCAACAGAGCGTCCCATTGGGGCGAACCGACGGCGATGCGGCCGTTTTCAACCGCCAGCGCAAAGTCAAAGGCCGCCTGCGAGGCAGCGCGGCGGGCCAGCGCGGCGGTGTAATCCTTGGCGACTTGGTCTTTTGATTCGACAAAAGATTTCCCGGCGTAAGCGCGCTCGTTGCGCTTGAAGAAAGACTCCAATTCCTCGTCTTTCGCGGCGGGGATGGACGCCGCGTACTTTTCAGCTGGGAAGGCGATCAAGTCGGCCTCGATCTTCGCAGGGATGCGGTAAGACTCCTTGTGCAGCTCGTAAAAAGCCTTTTCGCCGGCGGCGTCGGCCTCAAGGGCCGCGGGGGCCTTGGCCAAATCCAATTCAGCCGTTTCCAACACATATTCGGCGTTGCGCTGTTCGAGGGCCAGCTTGGCCTCCTCGGGCAAGGCGTAGCCGGGGCCGATCAGCAGATTGGTCATCAGGAACGCGCGTGCGTTGTTGGAGAGGGCCTGGTCGATCATCTCGCGGTTCATGCGCGGGTTGCTCTCGATGCCGTCGAGAAACGTCTGAAACTTCACCTTGTCGAAACTGCCGTCCTCCTTCAGGAAGGCGGGCAGGCGCGTCACGAAATCCATGAACTGTTCCTGCGAGGGCCCGGGGAAATTCAGCTGGTCGGCGTCATGCGTCACGGCGATGCGCTCGAAAATGATCTGCTGCTCGGCCTCCTTCGTGGACGGGCCGCGCCCGGCGAGCCAGAACAAGATTCCGATGTCGTTGGCGACGGGCCTCATGTCGTTCTCGTTGTTGAGATTTTTTCCGAAATACTCGCCCTGCTTGGCCCCGCCGCCGCCGCCGCCGATCGGCACGTTGCCGATGGTGAACACAAACGCGATGATGATAATCACAAGCAGGACGGAGAAGACCCACTTGTGGTGGCGTTGCATGGCAACTTGAATCCAAGTAATCATAGGAGAGCCGAAAAATTGTCGTTAAGTGAATAGTATAGCATGCAAAAGCGCGCCCGCCGTGTCAAGGAAGGGTCATTTTTACATTATGGGGCGTGTCTTTACAAATCTCGCACCGCCCCATCAGGCCCGCGCGGGCGCCTTTTTGGAGATCAAATCGAGCACGGTCGCGCCCAGTTCGTCGCTGTCGCGCAACTTTTTCATGGCGTCGAGATAGACGGGGATGGCGGGGTCGCGCTCGCGCAGCAGTTCCAGCCCCTCGGAGTTGCCCTCGCTGTCCAAACGCAGCCGCAAATCGATCACGCGGAACTTGTCCAGCGGCAGGGCGGGCTGGTAGCGCAGGACGACGTCCGTGCCGCCGTTTTGCGCCTCGACGGCCGAGAGCACGTTCGCCTCGCACATCTGCGCGAGCGCCTCGTTCACCAAATGCGGGGGCGCGCCGAGCTGCTCGCTCAATTCGGCGGCGTCGGCGGCCTCTTGGCATTTCTCAAAGCGCCGCGCGCACAGCACAAAAATCGCGAGCGCCAGCAGGTGCCGCACGTGGGGGCTGGCGTCGCGCCACGCGCGCTCGTGGGCCACGTGCTCCATGTTTTGCACCGCGTAGGTGATCTGCCCGCCCAAGAGCATGAACAGCCAGAAAATATACAGCCCGAACATCAGCACAAACACGATG
>JAVBTG010000090.1:0-4540 GCA_031556275.1 Opitutales bacterium | reverse complement strand
GGGCGCGGGCCAGCTGAATTTCGCCAACGCCGTGGACAACAACGGCGGCACGCTCTCGGTGACGGGCGGCGGCGTGGGCCTCAACGGCGGCGGCGCGCTGGGGACGCTGCTGACGAGCGCCGGAACCACGGTGAGCGCCATCAACGGCGTTCTGACCGTCTCGCGGGCGATGGACAGCAAGGGTATTATAAATTTGGATACGACATCCTCCTTGGTGGTAACCGCCACGAGCGCGACGACCAGCGTCATCGCCGGCACGGGCTCCGTCTATCTGCGCGGCGACAGTTTTGTCGGGACAACCCTGTCGGCCGCGTCGTTGTCCGTCGAAAGCGGGGTTGCAAGCATAGGCACGGTGTCCGCCGACGTGGTCAACAACGGCATCCTCTACGGCACCGCCCTCACGGGTAACGTGACGAGCTCGAACCGTCTCGATGTGCAGACGCTCTCGGGCGACGTGGTCAACACGGGCGCGCTGACGGTGTCGGGCATGCTGACGGGCAGCCTGACCAACTCCGGCACCATCGCGAACAACATCGGCACGCTCATCGGCTCGCTGACCAACTCGGGCTTGCTCTACATAACCACCCTTTCCGGCGACTTGAACAACCTCGCCGGCGGCACGCTCAGCGTGCAGACGTATATAGCGGAGCGCGTCGGGACCAACTCCGGCGTGCTGAACGTCGATACCTACAAGGGCGACTTGGTGAACACCGGCACCTACACCCTGAGCACCTTCACCGGCAATATCCTCAGCCCCGGCAACATCACCAACTCCGGCACCATCTATCTGAAGGACACCCTCGACTCCTTCACCGTCAGCGGCAACCTGCACAACACAGGAACGCTCGACTTCGTCAACCTGAACAACACGGTGACGCTCGGCGCGATCTCCGGCGTCGGCACCCTCACCATGGAGGTCGATCTTGTCAGCGGCGAGGCCGACAAGCTCGTGGTGCTGGGCGACGCGGCGGCGGGCACGCAGCAAACGGTGCTCTTGACCAACGTGGGCGCGGGGGCGAGCTTGCAGTCCATCGCGGGGATCATCACCGTCGACGGCAGCGCGGCGGCGGACGCCTTCCAAGGCACGCTGGACGCGGGGGCTTACCGGTATAGCCTCGTCACCGCCGATTCGCACGCGTGGGATCTCAAGCGCAGCGGTTACAGCGGGGCCGGCCAAGCGGCGGTCAACGCCGTCGGGGCGATGTCGATCGGCTGGTTCGCGCAGATGGACAACCTCAACAAGCGCATGGGCGAGCTGCGCATGGGCGACCGCGAAAAGACCGGCAAGTTCGACGCGTGGGTGCGCTCCTACGGCCAGCGCACCGACGCCGACCTCGGCATCGCGGGCGTCGCCGACTTCCACGAATACACCTACGGCGCGGACTTCGGCGTGGACATGATCCTTCCCCGCAAGACGGACAGCTACACCGTGCTGGGCGTGTTCGTCGGCTATCAGGGCGGCCAGCGCACATTGAACGACCTGTTCGGCAGCACGGGCGACACGGATTCCGGTTACGGCGGCCTCTACGGCACGTGGATTCACAAGGACGGCTGGTATGTCGACGGCGTGGTCAAGGGCCAAGGCTTCTCCTCCACCCTTAAAACAGCCACGGACGGCGCGAGCTTCGACAGCTTCGGCTTCGGCTTGTCGCTGGAAGCGGGCCGCCAGTTCACCGTCGGCAAGGGTTTCTTCGTCGAGCCGAGCGTGCAGGCCTCCTACCTGCAGGTGTTCTCCGACAATATCAATATGGACTCCGGCTTCACCGCCAAGGTCACCGACCCGGAAATCGGCCGCTTCGCGGGCATGGTGCGCGCGGGCCGCACGTTCGAGCTCAACAAAATGGCGCTGCAACCCTACGTGAAGGGGGGCGTGCTCTATCAGGTGAGCTCCGGCGGCAACATCGAACTGGGCGGCGAGTTCTTCCGTCCGAACACCGACGGCGCGGCGGGCGTCGTGGGCGCGGGCATCATCTGGCAGATCGACAACCGCTCGCAGATCCACTTCGACTACGAGGCCAATTTTGGCGAAAAGTACAACGTTCCGTGGAGCTTTAACGCGGGATACCGCATGCGCTTCTAAAACGCAGACCCACAAAAAAGCCCCTCCGCGGAGGGGCTTTTTTTATCGGTCGGAATCCTCCGCCTGCAGCGTGCGGATGAAATGGGTAATCCCGTCCCAATAGCGATCGGGGGCTTTGTCGGGAATCGAATAGTGCCCCGCCCCGCGCACCCGCGCGAAATATTTGGGCTGTCCCGCCGCCGCGTAGAGACGCTTGCCGTTGCGAAACGGCACCACGCGGTCGCGCGTGCCGTGCAGCATGTAGACGGGGCAATGCGCGCGGGCGATGCGCCGCTCGTTGTCGAGCATGCGCACCCACGGGAAAATGTTTTTGGGCACAATCGCGTGCAGCGCCGTGGCGAAGGCCCCCATGAGGATCAGCGCGCGCGGGCGGTATGTGCTCGCCAGATGGCAGGCGGCGGCACCGCCCATGGAATAACCCATGACAGCGATGTCGTTCGGCAAGACTCCCTTCTCCCACGTCAGATATTCCCACGCCGCGTCGGCCGCCGCGTAGAGCCCGTCGACGGAGGGCCTGCCCTCGCTGCGCCCGTAACCGGGGTATTCGTACGCCAGCACGTTGAACCCGCGTTTGCAAAATTCCTCCAAGCGCGGCCGGATCTCGCCCAGATCCTCGCCGTTGCCATGTGAATACAACAGCGTGTATTGCGCTTCAGCGCACGGCAGCCACAGGGCGGCCAAGCGCACCCCACCGGCCGCTTTCAGCCACACAAACCCTTCATCAGGCTTGAACACATAGGAGGCCCGTGGCGCGGGAAACGCGATGCGCTCGCCCATCGCGCGCAGCACCAAGTACGCCAGCAGATAAACCGCCGCCAATGCCACAACCGCATAAAAAAGAATAACCATTATCCATAAGGTGATCGAAGTTTCGGGCGGCCTCAATCGCAAAACTTCGCACAAACTGATTTCGCGGTTGAGCCTTCCGGGCGTTGTGGCAGAATCATCATCCATGGACGCCGAGCTGCTCAGCCGCATTCAATTCGCCCTCACCGCGGGGTTTCACTTCATCTTTCCGCCCATTACGATCGGGTTCGGCCTGTTTATCGTGCTGATCGAGGGCCTGTGGCTGAAAACGGGCGACACGCGCTACCGCCGCGCGGCGGAGTTTTTCCTAAAGCTTTTCGGCCTGCTTTTCGCGATCGGGGTGGCCACGGGCATCGTCATGGTCTTCCAGTTCGGCACCAACTGGCCCGTCTATTCCAATTTCGTCGGAGATGTGTTCGGCAGCCCGCTGGCGATCGAGGCGACTTTCGCCTTCTTCATGGAATCCTCCTTCCTCGGCATCGCGCTATGGGGCTGGAACCGCGTGGGGAAAAAGACGCATTTTTTCTCCACCGTCATGGTGTGCGTCGGGGCGCACCTGAGCGCCGTCTGGATCATCGCCGCCAATTCCTTCATGCAGACACCGGCGGGGTTTGAACTGCAAAAACTCGCCGTCGGCGCGAACGGCGCGCGGGTTTGGGAAACGCTCCCCCACGGCACTGTCCCCGCCGTCGCCGACATCGCTTCGACCAAGGCCGCCATCACGAACTTTTGGGAAATGGCCCTAAATCCCTCCACCCTCGACCGCCTCACCCACACGCTGGCGGCCTCATGGCTGTGCGGGGCTTTTTTGGCATTGGGCATCTGCGGTTACTATATTGTGAAAAAGCGCGCCGACGCGGACTTCGCCAAGCCCTGCGCCAACGTCGCCCTCGCCTTCGGGGTCATCTCCTCGCTGCTCATGCTGGCGACGGGGCACGCCAGCGCCCGCAAACTCGCCCACACCCAGCCTGAAAAACTCGCGGCGTTCGAGGCCCATTACGAAACGGAAGCGCACGCCCCCCTTTACCTCTTCGGCTGGGTCGACGAAAAGGCGCAAACGGTCCGCGGCGTGGAAGTCGGCGGTTGGTTCAGTCTGCTGGCCTACGGCAACACCAACGCCGTCGTCACCGGCCTGCGCGACCTTCCCACCGACGACTTTTTGAAAAAAATCCACCCCGAAGCCACCGCCGCCGAGCTGGCAGACATCCGCCCGCAATACTGGGCCCCCATCAACTTCACCTTCCAAAGCTTCCGCGCCATGGTCTACTTGGGCGGCGCGATGGGATTCTTGCTCGCGTGGGGATGCCTGCTGTGGATGTTTAAAAAACTCTTGCGCGAAGATTTTAAGTGGGCGCGCCTGTTCTGGCTGGCCTGCATCCCCTCGGTGCTCCTGCCGCTGTGTGCCAGCCAAGTCGGCTGGGCGGCCGCCGAAGTGGGCCGCCAGCCGTGGATCGTCTGGCACATCCTCAAGACGCAGGACGCCGTCACCACGACGGCCCTGCCCGCAGAAATCCTCGCCTCCACCCTTCTTTTCGTCTGCATTTTCACCGTGTTGACAGCGCTCTTTTTATACGTCTTTTTCAAAAAAATAAAACAAGGCCCCGATATCCCCCACGCGGCGGGTTATTGAAAACGCCACGCACCCTTTCGCCA
>JAVBTG010000178.1:0-13315 GCA_031556275.1 Opitutales bacterium | reverse complement strand
TCAAGGCCGAGGTCAGCCGCGACGGGCAGGTCTACCAGATGATGTTTGAGCGCGGCATAACGACCCAAAAGATGAAAGTGGTCGGCAAGTCCAAGCATTCCGGCACGAAGATCACCTTCATGCCCGACCCCGAAATCTTCGTGCTCACGCGCGAGTTCAAGTACGACATTCTGGCCAAGCGCCTGCGCGAGCTCGCGTTCCTGAACCCCGGCATCACGATCCTGCTGCGCGACGAGCGCGAGAACAAGGAGGAGAGCTTCCACTTCAAAAACGGCATCGAGGAATACGTGCAGTTTTTGAACCGCGTGAAATCGCCCGTGCACCCCAAGCCGATCACGTTCAACGGCGAGGCCCTGCCCGACGAGTCGAAGCCGGGCGCCAAGATCATCGTGGACATTTCGATGCAGTACACCGACAGCTACAACGAGCTGGTGTACGCCTACGCGAACTCGATCAACAACATCGAGGGCGGCACGCACCTCTCTGGCTTCCGCACCGCGCTCACGCGCGTGGTCAACAACTACGCCAAGGCCAACAATCTGCTGAAGGACAAGGACCCCGCGATCACCGGCGACGACGTGCGCGAGGGCCTCACGGCGGTCATCTCCGTCAAAGTGCCGGAGCCGCGCTTCGAGGGCCAGACCAAGACCAAGCTCTCCAACGGCGAGGTGGACGGCATCGTCCAAAAAATCGTCGGCGAAAAACTGAAGCTGTATTTTGAGACCAACCCCGCCGTCGCGAAAAAGATCATCGAAAAATGCCTGCTGTCGGCCCGCGCCCGCGACGCCGCGCGCAAGGCCCGCGAGACTGTCCGCAAGACGGCCCTCGGCGGGGGAGGCCTGCCCGGCAAGCTCGCGGACTGCTCGGAAAAAGACCCGTCCTTGTGCGAGCTGTTCATCGTCGAGGGCGACTCCGCCGGCGGTTCCGCCAAGCAGGGCCGCGACCGCCGCTATCAGGCGATCCTGCCGCTGCGCGGCAAGATTTTGAACGTGGAAAAGGCCCGCCTCGACCGTATTTTGGGCAACACCGAAATCCGCGCGCTGATCACCGCCATCGGCACCGGCATCGGCGAGCACGAGGGCGAGGGTTCCTTCGACGTCACCAAGGCGCGCTACCACAAGGTCGTCATCATGACGGACGCCGACGTCGACGGCTCGCACATCCGCACGCTGCTGCTCACGTTCTTCTACCGCCAGATGCGCGGCCTCATCGAGGCCGGGTACGTCTACATCGCCCAGCCGCCGCTCTACCGCATCAAGCGCAAGAAGCGCGAGCAGTACATTGACGACGACCGCGAGATGAACCGCATCCTGCTCGAACTGGGCGCGGAGGACGTGAAGCTCGTGCGCCTGCGCGACGGTGTGACGCTTCCCGGCGACAAGGTCGACCGCGTGGTCGAGATCATCTCCCGCCTCGAGGTGCTCGGCGGCGGCGTCACCCGCTACGGCTGCTCGCTCTACGCCTACCTCGACAAGCACAAGCCGGAAACCTTCACGCTGCCGCGCTATCTGGCGCGCATGCGCACCGGCAACAGCGAGGAATTTTTCTTCCTCGACGACGAGGACGCCCGCTCGCGTTTCTACGCCGAGCAGAACATTTCGGAAGACTTGTTCGACTCCAACATCTCGCGCGACGTCGAGCGCGGCGGGGTGACCGTGCAGCAGCGCATTTCGGTGTACGAGATTTTCGAGAGCATCGAGCTGTCGAAGTCGCTCAAGGAAATGGCGAAGCTGGGGTTGGACATCCACCAGTTCACCCCGAGCGAGGAACCGCGCTATCATCTCATTGAGAACGCCTCCGCCTCGAAACCGGAAACGGTGGAGCTGTACTCGGTGCTCGAGCTCGTGGGCAAGATCCGCGAGAACGGCCGCCGCGGGCTCACGATCTCGCGCTACAAGGGCTTGGGCGAAATGAACCCCAAGCAACTGTTCGAGACGACGATGGATCCCGAAAAACGCCGCCTGCTCAAAGTCGACATCGCCGACGCCGTCGCGGCCGACGCCGTGTTCACGATGCTCATGGGCGAGGACGTGCCCTCGCGCCGCGCCTTCATCGAGGACAACGCCCTGAACGTCGCCAACCTCGACATCTGATCCTCAGCCTAAGCCACCCACGACATTTCACACGCCTACCGATCTTTCCCGATGTACACTGAAAAGGAAAAGCTTCTTCCCAAAAATATCACGGAAATCATGCAGACGGCCTACATCGACTACTCGATGTCGGTGATCGTCTCCCGCGCCCTGCCCGACGTGCGCGACGGCCTGAAACCCGTGCAGCGCCGCGTGCTGTACGCGATGTACCGCAACGGCCTGCTGCACAACCGCGCGTTCGTCAAGTGCGCGCGCGTGGTCGGCGACGTGCTCGGCCACTATCACCCGCACGGCGACTCGTCCGTGTACGACACGCTCGTGCGTCTGGCGCAGCACTGGGTGATGGGCTACCCGATGATCGACCCTCAGGGCAACTTCGGCTCCGTCGACGGCGACTCCGCCGCCGCCTACCGCTACACCGAGTGCCGGCTGACCCAGCTTTCCGAATCGATGCTGGAGGATCTCGACGAAGACACCGTCGACTTCATGCCCAACTACAACGAGAGCACGACGGAGCCGGTGGTGCTGCCCGCGGCCCTGCCGAACCTGCTGATGAACGGATCGACGGGCATCGCGGTGGGCATGGCGACGAACATCCCCCCGCATAATCTGGGCGAACTGATCGACGCCACCAAGGCGCTGATCGACAACCCCTCCATTTCGATCGACGATCTGGCGCAGTTCATTCAGGGGCCGGACTTCCCGACGGGCGGCATCATCACCGGCCGCGACGGCATCAACTCCTACCTGCGCAAAGGCCGCGGCATCGTGCGCGTGCGCGGGAAAGCGCATTCCGAGGAGCTGAAAAACGGCAAGGAGCAGATCGTCATCACCGAGCTGCCCTACAACGTCAACCGCGCCAATTTGGTGACAAAGATCGCGGGCCTTGTCTCCGACAAGATTTTGGACGAAGTGTCCGACCTGCGCGACGAGTCGTCGGAAACCACGCGCGTCGTCATCGAGCTCAAGCGCGGCGAGTCTCCCCGCGTCGTGCTCAACAAGCTCTACAAGCACACGGAGCTGGAGAATTCCTTCGGCGTCATCCTGCTGGCGCTCGACAAGCGCCGCCCGAAGGAAATGAACATCAAGGAAATGCTCGAATGCTACGTGGAGCACCGCCGCGAGGTCGTGATGCGCCGCACGCAGTTCCTGCTACGCAAGGCGGAAGACCGCGCCCACATCCTTGAGGGCTACAAGCTCGCGCTCAACAATCTTGACGATTTCGTGAAGATCATCCGCGCCTCATCCAACCGCGAGGAAGCCAAGCTCAAGCTGATGGAGAAGTACCCGCTCTCCGAGCGGCAGGTCAACGCCATCCTCGATTTGCGCCTGTACCAGCTGACGGGTTTGGAGCGCGACAAGATTGAAGAAGAATACCGCCAGCTCATGGCCCTGATCGAGGGGTATCAGGATATTTTGAACAACGAAAAACGCCTGCTGGGTGTCATCAAGGACGAGCTGGGCAAGATGCGCGAAAAGTACATTGTCCCCCGCCGCACGCAGATCGTCGCCGCCGAGGGCGAGTTCCGCATGGAGGACGTCATCGCCAACGAGGGCTGCATCATCACCGTCTCCCACTTGGGCTTCATCAAGCGCACGGGGGTGTCGGCCTACAAGACGCAGCACCGCGGCGGCAAGGGCGTCATCGGCACGGGCCAGTACGAGGACGATTTTGTCGAACACCTGTTCACCGCCAGCACGCACGACTCGATGATGTTCTTCATGAACAACGGCCGCGTGTACGTGGAAAAAGTGTACGAGATTCCGGAAGGAACGCGCGTGTCAAAAGGCCGCTCGCTGGCCAACGTGCTCCAGCTCCAAAAGGGCGAGCAGATCGCCGCGATGGTCTGCATCACGGATTTTTCGCCCGATAAAAACCTCATCTTCTGCACGCGCAACGGCGTCGTGAAGCGCACCTCGCTCGACCAGTACGCCAACACCCGCAAGGGCGGCATCATCGGCATCAACATCGAGGACGGCGACCAGCTGATCTCCGTCAAGCAGACGGACGGCACGAACGAAGTGGTGCTGATCTCCGCCAAGGGCATGAGCATCCGCTTCCCGGAGGAGGACGCGCGCCTGATGGGCCGCGCCACCACCGGCGTCATCGGCATGCGTCTGGAAAAGAGCGACACGGTGAAGGCGATGGAAATCGTCGACCCGCGCTGCACGCTCTTGGTCGCCGGTGTCAACGGTATCGGCAAGCGCACGCCCTTTGACGACGATGAGGGCCCCGTCTACCGCAAGCAAAGCCGCGGCGGCAAGGGCGTCATCGCGATCCGCACCGAAAAGGGTGTCGCGGGCGCGCTCTCCGTCCATGAAAACGACGAGATCATGATGCTCACGCACTCCGGGCAGGCCGTGCGCTCGCCGGTGAAGGACATCCGGCAGACGGGCCGCGTGGCGCAGGGCGTCAAGCTCATCCGTCTCGACGCGGGCGACAAGCTCGTGGGCCTGTGCAAGGTCGTCGAGGTCGACGACGCGGACATTGCGGAGGAATAAACACATTTATGCAGGAGAACTTTTTGAAAAAAGTTCTCCTGCACCTCTCAAAAACTTTTGTCATGGAATTTGGGTTTTGAGGGGCGAATGTGCAAGAGGCCAGTCTATCTACGAATAGGAAAAAGGCGTTTGGCTATAAAAGCCAAACGCCTTTTTCCTATTCGTAGCCGACACGTTCAGTCGGGCAAGGCATGCGCCCTGCCCGACTCATTTCTCGAATTGTGAATTATCCGGCCAAGGAGATTTTTTCGCTCATCTCGGATGTATTCGAAATTTTTAATTTATCATATATACGTTAACGTTGATTTTTGAAAATGCTTGATATTCTTTATTTTATTTCCAATAATTTTTTTATTCCCTTCGGAAGGAAATAATTCAAAACTAATTAAAATGTTCGAAAATAGTCATTATAAAATGAAAACGATCGTACTCGCTTCATTGTCGGCTATGGCGCTAATTCTTGCGGGTTGCATGAATATGCCCACGCCGACTTCCCAGATCACCCCCGCCTATGTAAGCGGTGTGGCTTATAGAAACTACGACCTTCAGCAATTGAAGATTGAGTTGGATCATCTCGTTCAAAGGGAGCAGCAACTTATTTTTGCGCAAGAACAGAGAAGGAAGACAAGCGAGACGCAGGCGTTTTGGTGGGGCTTTGGGCAGGGAGATGGGATCGAAGCTTCGGAATTGGCAAAAGTAAGGGGAGAGATTTCCGCAGTTAAGAAAGCGATTGCCGAAAGAGAGCAGGCCGCCAATTGACCGGCCCAAGACCTGTGAGCACCACTGCGCCTTGGCATGACAAAAGCAAAAGGGTGCCTTAAATGATTTTGATCATGGGAATGGACTGAAATCAAACCATGCCGATATTAGTCGAAATGCACACACGGCCTTTCATATTCCCCGTGCCACTTCCGTTCTGCGTCACTCTCCTTAACTCATCTGTTCTTGATTTTTCGCCTCGTCGGCGTATGTTGAAAGCGAACCCGAAAACAACCAACCCTTTAAACCCATGATCGAAATTATCAAAAAAACCATGCTGGCCGGCCTCGGCGCCGCCGTCGTCACCAAGGACACCGTGCAAAAATCGCTGCAGGATCTGGTGGCGAAGGGCAAGCTTTCGGCGGAGGAGGCGGGCAAGGCGGCGGACTCGATCGTGGCCCAGGGCCGCGAGGAGTTTGACAAGGCCAAGGAGGAGCTCGCCAAGACCTTCGACCAAGCCCTGAACAAGGCCAACGTCGCCAGCGTCTCGCGCGTCGAGGTGCTGGAGGCCGAACTGAAAGCCCTCCAAGCCCGCGTCGCGGACTTGGAAGCCAAGGCTTAATCCTTAATTTGCAAAGAGTCCTTTCCGAAAACGGAAAGGACTCTTTTTTGCGCCGTGCAACCACGGTGGCGTTTCGGTGTTTTTCTCTCAAACGCTTTTACCCCTTCATGCTCAACCGTCGCGACTTTTTGAAATGCGCCGTCCTCGGCGCGTCCGGCGCCTTTTTGGCCCGCCACGGCATCCCTTCGTGCGCGGCCGCCGTTTCCGCGAAAACGCCGTGGGAGCGCGACGCGGCGCTTCTGGAGTATTTCGATTTTCCGCCCGAGGAATTGCTCCGCCTGCGGGCATTGACGCAGACGAAGCTTTTCGACATTTCCACCGTCGCGGTGGCGAATAAACAAGATCCCTTTAGGCATCTGGGCTGGCCCGTCGCCGCGCAGATGCCCGACGGCCGCGCCGCGATGGTGTTCACCAAGGCGGGCGGCCACCACGATTACGATTCCGTCGAGGACGCGCGCACGGGCCACTACGCCCTGTGGTCGGAGGACGGCGCGCGTTGGGAACCGTCCGATTTATTGAAAGCCCCCAGGCTCGGGAAAAACGACGGCATGCACTGCGTGGGCTGGGCCCCTGTGCCGCCATCCGGCAAGCCGCGTTTCATCGCGATTATCACGGGAAAACCCAAGCGCGTGTACCTATCCGACGATTCCGGCCGCACATGGCGGGAGACGGCAAATCCCTTTGGCGACACGCTCGAAGTGGCGCCGCACTGCGGCCCCGCGATGGTAAACCATCCGGAGTTCGGGCTGGTCGCGGTGTTCGGCCAGGAGAAGGAAGGCAAAGACTGCCGCCAGCGCAATTTTTTGGCGCGCACGCTTGACGCGGGCGAAACATGGCAGGTGTGCGCGTGGGAAAATCAGGAGCGCACGGCCCGCAGCGTGGAGCCCGCGGCGGCAACGTTCGGCGATGGGCACATGCTGCTGGTCACCCGCGAATTCCACAAAACTTTCGGCACGGGGCCGGACGGTTCCTTCCGCCACACCCAACATCTGTACCGCCACAAAAAAGGGGCTGCCTTTGAGACGGTCGCCTTCGACACGCGCCGGACAAACATCACCGCCAACGGCGGGGCCGACACCAACGCGCTGGACACCCCCGACCTTATTTTCAACCCCGTCAGCGGGCGGTTGGAATTGCTCCAAAGCCACCGATGGGGGCCCGCAACGGCCAAGGACAGCTCCAATAAAATAATAGCCGACAAAGACCTCCAGCGCAGTTCGCTCAACCTGTGGAGCATCGCCCCCGAAGATCTCTTAAATGGCAGCGCCCAATGGCGGTTTGACGGCACGCTCATCGAGCGCGTCGGCTACAGCACCAAAGGCAACAAAGACGGTCTGCATCCGGGAGGATCGCTCGTTGACGAGAAAAACGGCGTGCAGCGCATTTTCGTCTACGCCGGATGGCGCCGCTCGCCCAGCGGAATTTTCTGTATCACCCGCTCGCTCGACACCGAGCGCCTGCGCGCGGCGCTGTTGAACGCTCAATAAAAAAGTCCGGACGGTTTTTTCGTCCAGACTTTCGAGTCGTGTTTAAAAAAGGACTATTCCTTTTTGCCTTTGTCGTCCTTTTTCTCCTTCGCGGCCTTGTCCTGAGCGGAGCACTGTTTCTTTTCGGTGCATTCCTTTTTGTCCTTCTTATCCTTCTTGTCTTTGTCCTTGTTCTTGTCTTTCTGGGACTGCGGAGGATGTTCGCGCGGGGGACGACCGTCTTGAGACGGGATATTCTTGCCCGCCTGCGCGTCGGAGGCCTGATCGTCGGCGGTTTGCGCGGACAACGAGAGGACGGTGAACGAGGCCAATGCCGTGGTGATGGCGATCAAACGAGATGTTTTCATATTGGGTTCTTTCTTGGAGGGTGGATTTTTCCGCCCATGTTATGCTTCAACCTTGTAAGTATACATTAGTTTCAAAAAAGCGCACATTGCTGCTTGTTTTTTTGAAAAAACGCATCACTTGGCCGGAGCGGCTTTAGCCGGGCAAGTATTGCCCTGTTTGGGGCACTGCGTCTTGTCTGTCGGGCACTGCGCCGCGGCGCTCTTTTCGCAGGCGGTTTTCTGCGGGCAGGGGCAGTTGGCGGCGGCTTTATGGTGCCAGCCACGTCCCTGCTGGGCCTTGGCGGTGCCCACGTAGTTGTCCTTGGCGGCAACCTTGGCCGGACAGGCCGGTGCCGCGCACGCGGTTTTCGCCGGACAGGCGGCCTTGGCGTCGGCGGGCTGCTGGGCGCTCAACGAAACGGCCGCGAACGCGAACAAGGCGACGGCGCACGATACGATGTTTGTGAATCTCATGGATATTCCTTTTGTTTGGGTTGTATGGGAACAATCTACACCCGTTTTTGGGGAATGCAATTATTTGCCCGCCGTGATCTGATCCACTGTGATCCGCGGGGGGCCGGCCGGGTCGCAGTCGGCGCGGATGGCCACGAAATCCATCCTGTGTTTGTCGAAAAACGGCCACACGAGCGTGCGGTCGGTCGGGGGAACGGGGATCTTTTCGATCTCATCCCGCGAGAAAAACTGAAAACGCCCCTCGTCGATCGTCTCCGGCAGGCGGGCGATCGGCTTTTTGCAGTCGAATAAAAACATCATCCAATGCCCGTTGCCCTCGAAATTTTTTTCCGAAATCGTGGCGAACAGGTGCAAATCGGCATAATCGACGGCGTGGCCGGTTTCCTCCAAAAGCTCGCGTTTGGCGCACTCGAAGGGTGATTCACCGACCCCCATCTCCAGTTTGCCGCCGGCGGGGCTCCAGCAGCCCTTGTTGGGGGCCTTTTCGCGCAAAATAAGCAGCTGCCGCTCCTGCGCGTCGTGGACGAACACCAGCACGCTGATCTTAAAGGGGCGAACGGCGTCCATTTTCCCTAAAAACCGCGCCGTTTAACGCCGCGGTTTCACGCCGAACCCGCGGTTGCGCCGCTTGGGCTGGGCGGCGACGGTGGGGGTGCCCATGAAGGGCTCCGTGCGGTAGGCGAAGCCTTCGAGCAATTCGCGGCGGATCGGCTGGCCGATAAAACGCTCGATCGCCAAGAGAAAGCTGTATTCCTCGGGGGAGAACAGCGTGATCGCCTCGCCCTCGCGGTTGGCGCGCCCCGTGCGGCCGATGCGGTGGACGTAGTCCTCCGGATTTTCCGGCACGTTGTAGTTGATCACGTGCGAGACCCCCGCGATGTCGAGCCCGCGCGCGGCGATGTCGGTCGCCACCAGAATCGAAAATTTCCCGGATTTGAAACCCTCCAAGGCCTCCTGCCGCTCCTTCTGGCTGCGGTCGGCGTGCATGGTGGTGACAGGGCAGTCGTGCGCGATGAGCCAGTCGGAAATATGGTCGGCGTCGCGCTTGGTGCGGGTGAAAATGATGGCGCTTTTGTAATCCGCCTTGGCGAGCAGGGAGGTTAGAAGGTCGTATTTCTGAATGGCGTCGACGGGATAAATCGCGTGCTCCACCGTCTCGGCGGGCTTTTGGCGCGTGCCCGCGCTGATCTCGACGGGCTTGTGCAGCGCCCACGCGGCGAGGCGGCGGATGGCCTCCGGAATCGTCGCGGAAAACAGCAGCGTCTGGCGTTTCACCGGACACTGGTTGACGATGCGCGCAACGTCCTCGATAAAGCCCATGTCGAGCATGCGGTCCACTTCGTCGAGCACGAGGTATTGGATGTTTTCCAAGCGTAGGCAGCCTTGGTCGAGCAGGTCGATGAGACGGCCCGGGGTCGCGACCACGATGTCCGTGCCCTGTTTGAGGCGGTCTTTTTGCGGGCCGGAGCTCACCCCTCCGTGCAATAGGGCGAAATTCAGGTGCATGTACTTGCCGTAGGCCACGAGGTTCTCCTCGACTTGGGCGGCCAATTCGCGGGTCGGCTCAAGGATGAGCGCGCGGGGCAAACGCTCCGGTTCCTCGAGGACGGCGAGGGCGGGCAGGGCGAATGCGGCGGTCTTGCCGGTGCCGGTCTGGGCGGAGCCGATCACGTCGCGTCCGCGCAGCACAAGGGGAATGGCCTTCGCCTGAATGGGAGTGGGCGTCTCATAGCCCATGTCATTGATGGCCCGCATGATCGCTTCCGGCAGGCCTAAGTCTTCAAAACGCATATTTTTATAGTTTCCGATTCCTATCTTAAGAAGGAAAGCCCTATAATGCGAGTTATTAAAAAAATCCTTTTTCCCTATTGATGAGTATTCCCTACCGAGGCCGCATCGCCCCGACCCCCACGGGTTTTCTGCACCGCGGGCACGCGGCGACGTTTTCGACGGCGTTCCAAAGGGCGTGCGATGCGGGCGGGGCGCTCGTCTTTCGGATCGAAGACCTCGACCCCGCGCGTTGCAAGGAACCGTTCGCGCAGGCGGCGATGCGGGACATGAAAAAACTCGGCGTCGTCTGGCAGGAAGGCCCGGACATGGGCGGGCCATACGGGCCCTACCGCCAGTCGGAACGCAGGCCGTTTTATCTGGACGCATGGCAGCGCCTGAAAGATGGCGGCTTTATTTACCCGAGCGCCCACTCGCGCAAGGACGTGCAAAACGCCGCGCAAGCCCCCCACGCCGAAGACGACGCCGAGCCGTTGTTCCCCGCCGCATGGCGCGCGGACAAAGGCGAGGCGGCCAAGTATGCATCTCCCGCGGGTATCAACTGGCGCTTCCACGTGCCGGACGGCGAGGCGATCACATTCGACGACGCGCTAGAAGGCCCGCAAACATTCGTGGCGGGAGAAGACTTTGGCGACTTCGTCGTCTGGCGGCGCGACGACGTGCCCGCCTACGAATTGGCCGTCGTCGCCGACGATGCCGCGATGGCGATCACCGAAGTCGTGCGCGGGGCCGACCTGCTCAAAAGCACCGCCCGCCAATTGCTTTTATACCGCGCGTTAAACCTGCCGCCGCCCGCATGGTGTCATTGTCCCCTGATCCTCGGCCCCGACGGCAAGCGCCTCTCCAAACGCGCCCTTTCAGACCAGCACGCAGGAATATAGCACCGAGAAAAAATGCATGATCGTGCCGCCGAGCACGAACAGATGCCACACCGCGTGCATATAGGGTCGCTTTTTCTGGACGTAAAAAACGACACCCAGCGTGTAGAGCAACCCGCCCGCCGCTAAAAAAACGATTCCCGAGACCGGCATCACCGACACCATTTTTCCAAGCAGGAAAATTGCCATCCAGCCCATCGCCAGATACAGGCCGATCGACCAGAGTTTCAGGCCGTTGGGTTTCGCGCAGAGTTTTAAAATCGTGCCCACCAGCGTCAGCCCCCAGATGATGCCGAAGGCCACCCACGCCCCCGTGGAGCGGATGGGATCGAGCAAAAAGGGCGTGTACGTGCCCGCGATCAGGTAAAAAATCGAGATGTGGTCGAATTTTTTAAGCAGGATTTTCGCGCGGGGCGAGGGGATAGCGTGGTAGAGCGTGGAGGCCGCGTACATCAGCACGACGGAGGCCCCGAACACGCAGACCCCGACGATCGTCCACACATTGCCATATTTGGTAGCCAAGGTCGCCAAGACCGCGAGGGCGACCACCCCGAACAAAATACCGGCCCCGTGGATGCTGGCCGAGGCGATTTCCTCTCCCTTGCTGTAAGCGGGCTTCGATGCCTGCGGTGCTTTGGCGGGAGTTTGGTCGGACATAAGGAGCGATTATACAGCGTTACTAGGCGCCGGGCAAACAACGAATTTTCCATCCCAATGCGGCTCGAGCGCCCTTATGCGCTCCTCCAGCGGCGGATGCGTGGCGAACAGGCTCGAAATGCCGCTGGCGAAAAACAAGTGCGCGGCCTCCATCGCCTTCGGGTTCTCCATGTGTCCTTGAAATTCAAAACCGCCGATGCGCTTCAAGGCGTTGGCGAGGGCCTGCGGATTGCGCGTGAGTTGGGTGGCGTCGGCGTCGGCCAAATGCTCGCGCTGGCGCGAGACGGCGGCCTGCATCAGCTGGCCGAAGACGACGCCCAGCATCCCGCACAGCAGGACGAAAAACCCGAACATCACGATCGCGCCGTTGCCTTTTCCGCGCCCGCGTCCCGCGCCACGGATAAACATTTTCCCCACGATCGTCAGCGCGAACAGCCCGAAGGCCAGCGCGATCAGCCGCAAATTCAGGCGCGTGTCCTCGTTGCGGATATGCCCGATTTCATGGGCCACGACGGCCTGCAATTCGTCGCGCGTAAAATGGTCCAAGGCCCCGTGCGTGACGGCCACGACCGGCTTTTTGCCGGGCATCCCGCAGGCGAAGGCGTTGATGCCCTGTTCTTTTTCGAGGATATAAATATCGGGAACGCTCAGGCCGCCCGCCAGGCAAATTTCCTCCACCGCGTTGCGCAACCGCCGCAGGGAGGGATCCGCCGTTTCTTCCGGCACAAGGGTGCCTCCCAAATCTTCGGCGACGGAGCCGCCATTGCCCATCGACAGCCGCAACCATTTGAAAACGGAGGCCCCCACGATGACCGCCAGTGTGCCGCCGACCAGCCCCAAAAACAAATCGGGATCCCAGAATTTTTGCGGGCGGCTCATGTGCGAGCCGCTCTGATGATAGCCGTCGGAACTGTTCGCCCTGTCGACGGCCTCCGCGCCCACGACAAAGCCGTAAGGCAGGACAGCCAGCGCGAGGGCGCCCAGCAAATAAATGACGACGAGCCGCGCGGTCAGCGCGCGCGCCTTTTCCTGCCGGGCAAAAAACTGAGTCGGTTGCTCCATGCCTTCACCCATCAGGAAAACGAAACCTTCGGCGCCTCGCGCTGGGCGGGCTGCTCGACTTCAAACGACTGCGCCGCCTCGAAACGCATGCGCTGTGCAACCACATTGGCCGGGAACTGCTCGCGGCGGTTGTTGTATGCGAGCACGGCGTCGTTGTACGCCTGCCGGGCGAAGGCCACGCGGTTTTCGGTCGAGGTCAGCTCCTCCGTCAGCTGGCGCATGTTGGCGCTGGCTTTCAAGTCGGGGTAGTTTTCGGCGAGGGCGAAAAAGCGGGTGAGCGCCCCCGAGAGCGCGCCTTCCGCGCCGGAAAGCGCGCGCACGGCGGCGGCGTCCGGGTTCTTGGCGGCCTCGGCGTTGGCGGCGACCGCCTGGTTGCGCGCGGTGATGACGGCCTCCAGCGTCTGCCGCTCGTGCGCCAGATAGCCCTTGGCGGTTTCCACGAGATTAGGGATCAAGTCGTAACGGCGCTTGAGCTGCACGTCGATCTGCGCGAACGCGTTTTTAATGCGGTTGCGCAGGGTGATCAGGCTGTTGGAAACCGAGACGACGTAGGCCGCCAACCCGATGGCGACGATGATCAGGACGATGATGATGCGGTGCATGGTGGAAATTTGATTACGGTTTTGTCGGTGTCGCCGCGGGTGCGGGCGGCGGAGGCGGAGAGAGTTCGAGCATTTTTTTGTGCCAGCGGTTGGCGTCGGGCCACATCGTGGCCGTGCGCGCGGTG
>JAVBTG010000192.1:0-6178 GCA_031556275.1 Opitutales bacterium | reverse complement strand
TGGCGGGCCGCAAGGGCGCTGTCGTCGCCATCGAGGTGCAAACGGGCGAGATCCTCGCCTGCGCCAGCGCCCCGACCCACGACATGAACGACCTGAGCCCGTTCATTCCCTTCAGCGTTCAAAATGAAATCAACGAAACGGGCGGTTGGCTCAACCGGGCAGTCCAAGGGCTTTATCCGCCCGGCTCCACTTTCAAGGTTATCACCAGCATGGCGGGCGTGCGCTCGGGCGCGATCACGCCTGAAACCCGCACCGACTGCGTGGGCTATTTCCGTCTGGGCAGCCGCGTGTTCAAATGCCACAAACACTCCGGCCACGGCGTTGTCGACTTGAAACAGGCCATTGAAAAATCCTGCAACGTATTTTTTTACGAGGCGGGCGTGCGCATGGGCATTTCTCCCATCGTCGACGAGGCCAAACGCTTCGGCCTCGACATCCCCACAGGCGTCGAGCTGTTTGAGGAAACCAGCGGTATGGTCGTGCCCACGCCCGCATGGAAACGCGCGCGCCGCGGCGACGGCTGGTCGACAGGCGACACCGTGAACGTCTCGATCGGCCAAGGCGACCTGCTCGTGACGCCCCTGCAAATGGCCTGCATGGCGGCCTCCTTCGCGCGGGGCGAAACCCGCACGCGCCCGACGCTCGTGCACGACGCCACGCGCGACCCTTCCACCATCGACCACGGCGGCAACCCCATCGGCCTGACGCCCGCCCAATACGAGGAGGTACTCGACGGCATGGAGCACTCCGCGCAAACAGGGACATCCCGCCTCGCCGCCATCCCCAACGTGCGCGTAGCAGGCAAAACAGGCACGGCGCAAGTCATGGTCAAGCAAGTCCCCCTCACCCTCGCGTGGTTCATGGGCTTCGCCCCCATCGACAACCCGCAGATAGCGGTAGTAGTCATGATCGAAGGCGAAGATCCGCGCGACGGCTACCAAGGCGGCACGACCGCGGCCCCCATCGGCGGCGCCATCATGCGCCAATACCTAGGCATCCCCCAAGCCCCGGAACGCTTCTAAGGAACTGACGTCAGCAGAAGAAGCATTTAGAAAACGAAAGGCCTCGTGGCCACCCGCGAAAAATCGGTTTTTTTATTAATTTATGACCGACGTTTTACGGCGTTTTTTAAAAAATAAAACCGCACTCTTTTTAGCTCCCCCCGGCTTTCCCGCGCAGGAAAAATGGGCTGTGGCGAAGTTTAAGGAGGGGCAGACAGGGGGTGCTGTACGAGACTACCGCCCCCCTGTTTGACCCGACGCAAACGTAGCCACAGCCCATTTTTACAGCGGGAACGCGAAAAAGCGGAGATTTTTCGCGGGTGTATCCGAGGCCTCTCGTCTCCCGAATGCCCCCGCTTCCAGCGCCAGCCCCCAAAGCTTCTTTCTTGTGCGACGGGCAGGCTCCGTGTTAACGTGATGCTTTCCACCGCACCTATGACACCGAAAGAAGTTCTTGCGCTGGCCAAGGCCAAAGAGATCAAAATCGTGGATCTTAAGTTCTGCGATATTCACGGGGGCTGGCAGCACTTCGCCATTCCCGTCGGAGAGCTGACGGAAAACATTTTCACCGACGGCCTCGGCTTCGACGGTTCCTCCGTGCGCGGCTGGCGCACGGTGGAGGCCTCCGACATGCTGGTGATCCCCGACCCAGCGACGGCCTTTATCGACCCTTTTTCGCAATACCCGACCCTCAGCATGGTCTGCGACATCGAGGATCCCATGACCCGCGAGCTCTACGACCGCGACCCGCGCGGCGTCGCCAAGCGGGCAGAGGCGTACCTGCTCTCCACGGGGCACGGCGACACTGCGTTCATCGGTCCGGAGGCGGAGTTCTTCGTGTTCGACGACGTGCGCTATGCCTCGAGCAACAACGAGTCCTTTTTCCGCGTCGATTCCGACGAGGCCATCTGGAACACCGCGCGCGAGGAAAAACCCAATCTGGGCTATAAGATCCGCTACAAGGGCGGCTACATGCCCGTCGCGCCGGCGGACAAGCTGGCCGACCTGCGCAACGAGATGATCATGGTGATGGGCGAGCTCGGCATCGACGTCGAGCGCGGCCACCACGAGACGGCGACGGCCGGCAGCGCCGAGATCGACATCCGCTTCGGCCCCCTGCTCAAGACGGCGGACAAGATGTGCCTGTACAAGTACGTCGTGCGCAACGTGGCCGCCCGCCACGGCAAGAGCGCGACGTTTATGCCCAAGCCGCTGTTCGGCGACAACGGTTCGGGCATGCACACCCACGTCTCGCTGTGGAAGGGCGGCAAACCGACCTTCGCGGGCGACCACTACGCGGGCCTGAGCGAGAGCGCGCTGTTCTTCATCGGCGGCATTTTAAAACACGCCAACGCCCTGTGCGCGCTGACGAACCCCACCAACAATTCCTACAAGCGCCTCGTGCCCGGCTTCGAGGCCCCGGTCAACCTCGCCTACTCGGCGCGCAACCGCTCGGCCATTTGCCGCATCCCGACGTACAACCCGAGCCCCAAGGCCAAGCGCGTGGAGTTCCGCTGCCCCGACCCCTCGGCCAACCCGTACCTCGCGTTTTCGGCGGTGCTGATGGCGGGCTTGGACGGCATCGAAAACCGCATCCACCCGGGCGAGCCGATGGACAAAAACCTGTACGACCTGCCCGCCGAGGAGGCGGCGCTCATCAAGACGGTGCCCGACTCCTTGCGCGGGGCGATCGACGCGCTCAAGGAAGACCACGCCTTCCTCACCAAGGGCAACGTGTTCAGCGAGGATTTTATTAACAACTTCATCGCGCTGAAAAAGGCGGAATACGACGAGGTGCGCCTGCGCGTGCACCCGCACGAATATTTCCTGTACTACGACGTGTGAGTGTATTTCCAGATTTCAAAGCTGCGTTTTTTTCAAAAAAACGCAGCTTTTTTTTGCGCATCGGCAACTTTTTGGCGTATAATTTTACAAAATAAACATTTAATTCAAAAACCTATGTCCACCAACATCGCCGCCATCAACGAATCCGTAAAAAAATCCTCCGTGTGGGCGCAGCAAATACGGCAGGAAATCGGCAAAGTCATCGTCGGGCAAAATTATCTGATCGAGCGCCTGCTGGTGGGCCTGCTGGCAGGCGGCCACGTTCTGCTCGAGGGGGTGCCCGGCCTCGCCAAGACCCTGTCCGTGCGCACGCTGGCCCGCGCGATCCAAGCGCAGTTCTCCCGCATCCAGTTCACGGCCGACCTGCTGCCCGCCGACATCGTGGGCACCCTGATCTACAACCCCAAGGACGGAAATTTTTCCACCAAAAAAGGCCCCATTTTCGCCAACTTGATTCTGGCCGATGAGATCAACCGCGCCCCCGCCAAAGTCCAAAGCGCGCTGCTGGAAGCGATGCAGGAACATCAGGTGACGCTCGGCGACTCGACCTACCCGCTGCCCTCCCCCTTCCTCGTCCTCGCCACGGAAAACCCGATCGACCAAGAGGGCACATACCCCCTGCCCGAGGCGCAGGTGGACCGCTTCATGCTCAAGCTGAAAATCGGCTATCCCACCCGCGAAGAGGAGCGTCTGATTCTCGACACCCACGCGCTCACCTCGGTCGACGAGTCCGTCAACGCCATCGTCACCCCGCAGGAAATTTTGGACTCCCGCAAAGTCGTCGACTCCATCTACATCGACGACAAGATAAAGGACTACATCGTCGACATCGTGCTGACGACCCGCAACCCCTCGGCGCAAAAACTCGACCTGGCCCCCTACATCCAATTCGGGGCCTCTCCGCGCGCCACGATCGCGCTGACCCTCGCTTCCAAGGCGTGGGCGTTTTTGCAGGGGCGCGGCTACGTGATCCCGCAGGACGTCAAGTCCATCGGCATGGATGTCTTGCGCCACCGCGTCATCACCACCTACGAGGCGGAGGCAGAGGAGCTGACCAGCGAGGACATCGTCCAAAAAATCTTCGACACCGTCGACGTTCCCTGATTCACAGGACTGCGCACGCCATGTCCGATCCGTCCGAAAACGAAAAAATCCGCGCCGCCCTGCGCAAAGTGCGGCAGGTGGAAATCCGCACCAACCGCTTGGTGACGGACGCCCTGACGGGCGCCTACCACTCAGTGTTCAAGGGGCGCGGCATGGATTTCGAAGACGTGCGCGAATACACACCCGGCGACGACATCCGCGGCATCGACTGGAACGTGACAGCCCGCATGGACAAGCCGTTCGTCAAAAAATTCCGCGAGGAGCGCGAGCTGACGATCATGATTTTGGTCGACCTGAGCGCCTCCGGCAACTTCGGCTCGCGCGAGCAGAGCAAGCGCGAACTGGCGGCGGAGCTGGCGAGTGTGCTCGCCCTGTCGGCCTCACGCAACAACGACAAGGCGGGCTTGGGCCTGTTCAGCGACCGCATCGAGCATTTCGTCCCGCCGCGCAAAGGCCGCAGCCACATCCTGCGTCTGGTGCGCGACATTCTCTTTTACAATCCCGCGGGAAAGGGCACCGACATCGTGCCGGTGCTCGAGCACCTCAACCGCATCGTCAAACGCCGCGCGATCGTCTTTTTGCTGACGGACTTCCTGCAAGGCCCCGACGGTCGGCTGCCCGACCCGCAGGACCGCAAAAACAGCGCGCTGTTTCGCACCCTCGCGATCACCCGCCGCCGCCACGACCTCATCTGCCTGAACCTGACGGACGCGCGCGAACGCGCCCTGCCCAACGTGGGCCTGCTCACGCTCGAGGACTCGGAGACGGGCCAGATCGTGGAGATCGACACCGGCAGCGCCCGCGTGCGCCAATCCTACCTCGACGAAAACCTGCGCCGCCTCGACGCGCTCAAGCGTGGCCTCGCCCAAATGGGCATCGACTCGATGACCCTCGAGACCGGCCAGCCCTACATCACGGCGTTGCAGAAATTTTTTGAAACCCGCGGACGCAAACGATGAACCCTCCCGCGCCATCCCTTTCCATCCCCGCCGCCCCGACGGCCCCCGAAGGTTTTATCGACATTCGCGGGCCGATCCCGCCGGATTTTTGGGTGCAGCACTGGGTGGCGATCGTCTGGATAGCAGTCCTGATTATCATCATAGCGGCGCTACTTTTCTGGTTCATCCGCCGCCGCTTGGCCGCGCGTCAAAAACCCCTCACACCGGCCGAACTCGCCTTTAAGGAAATCGACACCGCGCTCGAACTGTTCGCGGGCGACGACGCGCTGTATTCGGCCATCCTCTCGCACGCCGTGCGCCGCTACATCGAGCAGGCGCTCCAAATGCCCGCGCCCGAACGCACGACGGAGGAATTTTTACAGGAAGCCCAATTCTCCCCGCACCTGCGCGGCGAGCCCTTAGGTTTGTTAAAAGACTTTTTAGAAGGATGCGACTTGGTGAAATTCGCCCGTCAACCCCTCGACGAATCAGGCCGCTCCCATTTCGCGGGCCAAGCCCGCGCCTTCATTAAGGGAGCCGAGCGCACGCGCCAACCACCCGCGCAGGAAACACCATGAGCACGTTTTCCTTCCACAATCCCGAGCTGCTCTGGCTCCTGCTCCTTCTGCCCATTTTGGCCCTGCTCAAGGGCCGCCGCGGCAAACCCTCGAGCCTCGCCTTTTCCAGCGTGGCGATCGCGGCGCAAGTCAGCAGCAAAGCACGAGCCCGCGCGGGTGCCCTCCTTTTCTTCCTGCGCCTAGCTGCGTTGGCGTTCCTCATCCTCGCCCTGGCCCGCCCGCAACTGGGCGAGGGCCACAGCGAGATCGAGACCAGCGGCATCGACATCGTGCTGGTGGTGGACGTGTCCGGCTCCATGGCCGCGCTGGATTTCTCCACCGAAACGCAGGCCAAAACGCGCCTCGACGTCGTCAAAGAGGTGCTGGAAGATTACATCAAAAAGCGCCCGGGCGACCGCATCGGGCTGGTCGCCTTCGCAGTCAACCCCTACCTCGTCAGCCCACTCACACTCAACCACGACTGGCTGCTGCGCAACCTCGAACGCATCGAGCTGGGCCTGATCGACGGCAACCGCACGGCGATCGGCACGGCCATCGGCACGAGCGTCAACCGCCTGAAAGAATTGCCCGACGCCAAAAGCCGCGTCGTCATTCTGTTAACCGACGGCGAAAACAACGCGGGCGCCGTCAACCCCATCACGGCGGCAGAGGCCGCGCGGGCCTTCCGCACAAAGATCTACACGATCATGGCGGGCCGTCAAGGCCGCGTGCC
>JAVBTG010000010.1:0-3577 GCA_031556275.1 Opitutales bacterium | reverse complement strand
CCCTGAGCTTCCTCGACCCCTTCGGCGAAAAGGGGCTGGTCGAGGCGCTCGCCAAGGCCGACGTGAGCGCGGTTAGCTTGGAAATGATCCCGCGCACGACGCTCGCGCAGAAGATGGACGTGCTCAGCTCGCAGTCGAACTTGGCGGGGTACGAGGCCGTCATTTTGGCGGCCTCGCGGATGAAGTCCATTTTGCCGATGATGATGACGCCCGCGGGCACGATCAGCCCCGCCCGTTTCTTTATCATCGGGGCCGGGGTCGCGGGGCTGCAGGCGATCGCGACGGCGAAGCGCCTGGGGGCGCGCGTGGAGGCCTTCGACACCCGCGCAGTTGTCGAGGAGCAGGTGCGCTCCTTGGGTGCGAAATTCATTGTGATCGACGTGGGCGAAACGGGCCAGACAGCCCAAGGGTACGCCAAGGAGCTGACACCCGAGCAGCTCGAAATGCAGCGCGCGGGCATGGTGAAGGTGTGCGCGCAGTCCGACGTGGTGATAACGACCGCCAAGGTTTTTGGCCGGAAATCCCCCGTGCTTTTGACGGCAAAGATGCTTGAAGGCTTGCGCCCCGGCACACTGGTTCTCGACATGGCCGTGGAGACGGGCGGCAACGTGGAAGGCTCCGTCGCCGACGAGGAAGTGACAACCGGAAACGGCGTGCATGTGATCGGCTGCGCCGCGCTGGAATGCCGCGTGCCGACGAACGCCTCCCAGATGTTTTCGGCCAACCTGACTGCGTTTTTGGAGCATTTTTGGGACAAAGAAAAAGGAGCGGTCGCGTTGCGGCCCGAGGATGAGATTTTAAAGGGCTGCCTGCTCACGGGCGGCGGCAAAATCGTCCATCCGCGCTTTCAAAGCTAACCTTCTATTATCTTGAATTTATGAGTGCAATCACCCTGCTCTTGCTGTTTTTTATTTTTGTGCTTTCGGCCTTCCTCGGGTTCGAGCTGATCGCCAAAGTGCCCTCGCAGCTGCACACCCCGCTCATGTCGGGGACAAACGCCATCTCCGGCATCGCGATCGTCGGGGCGCTGGTGTGCGCCGTGCTGCCGCCCGGCACGCTTTCGATGATCCTCGGCTTCGCGGCCGTCGTGCTGGCGATGGTCAACGTCGTGGGCGGCTACGTGGTGACGGACCGCATGCTCGGAATGTTCAAACAGAAGAAGGGGGGCAAATAAGATGGACGCCTCCCCCGTTGTCTCCGGACTGATTTCCTCCGAGTGGGTTAATTTCTTTTACATCGTCTCCGCCGCGATCTTTGTCTTCGGCATCAAAATGCTGGGCAAGGTGCAGACGGCCCGCAAGGGCAACATCGTTTCCGCCGTCGGTATGGCGATCGCGGTGGTGGTGACGATTTTAGACAGGCAAGTATTTGGGGCCGGGCTATCCGCCCATCTGTGGCTTGCGGGCGCGCTGGTGCTGGGCACTGTTATCGGTATTGTCATGGCCAAACGGGTCAAGATGACGGCCATGCCGGAGATGGTGGCGCTGTTCAACGGGTTTGGCGGATTGGCCAGTATGTTGGTGGCGTGGGCGGAATACAGCCGCGCGCTTGGCTACCCCACCCTCGCCGATTATTTGCGCGACAACGCGGCCTTTAACGCCAATTTCTTTGCCATCTCCACGACGTTGGCGGTGGTGATCGGGGCCGTCACCTTTACGGGGAGCATGCTCGCCTTCGGCAAACTCGCGGAAATGATCAGCGGGCGGCCGTTCTTGTTTGCGGGGCAAAAGTTGCTGAACCTTGTTTTCTTCCTCGCGGCGGTCGCGGGGATGGTCTACTTCAGCGTCTGGCCTGAAGGGGCTTATGCGCCCGAGGCGTTTTACGCGCTGATGGTGCTGTCGCTGGTGTTGGGTGTGACCTTGATTTTGCCGATCGGCGGGGGTGATATGCCGGTCGTCATCTCGATGCTCAACAGCTTGTCCGGCATGGCGGCGTGCGCTGCGGGGTTTATTTTGATGAACAATGTGCTGATCGTGGCGGGCACGTTGGTGGGGGCTTCCGGCATTGTGCTGACCGTCATCATGGCCAAGGCCATGAACCGCACGATCGGAAACATCCTATTCAGCGGCTTTGGCGCGAAAGGCGGGGCCGCTTCGACGCAAGCGGGGGGCGAGCTGAAACCCATCTCCCTTTCGGATGCCTATTATGTGCTGGAGGCGGCGCGCAACGTCGTCGTAATTCCCGGCTACGGCATGGCGGTGGCGCAGGCGCAGCATGCGGTGAAGGAGTTGGCGAATGTCTTGGAACGCAACGGAACGGAAGTGCGCTTCGCCATCCACCCCGTCGCGGGCCGCATGCCGGGGCATATGAACGTGCTGCTGGCGGAGGCCGACGTGGCCTATGATCAATTGTGGGAGATGGACAAGATTAACCCAACTATGCAACAGGTGGACGTGGCGCTGATTATCGGGGCGAACGACGTGGTGAACCCCGCCGCCGCCGATGATCCCGGCTCTCCCATTTACGGCATGCCGATTATCAAGGCGTATGAGGCGCGGACGGTTATTGTCCTTAAGCGCGGTAAAGGAACAGGCTTTTCGGGGCTGGAAAACCAGCTCTTTATCCTGCCGCAGACGCGCATGCTGTACGGCGACGCGAAGGCGACGCTGACGCAGTTGGTGTCGGAGTTTAAGGAGTAGCGTTTGTACGTATTTTAAAACGCCGCCTTCCACAGGGAAGGCGGCGTTTTTTATAATATGCCCCAAGAAAGACAAGGCCACATAGTTTTATGTGTGCTTCTCATGCATAAATTTTCATCACGGAATCCAGAGGCTAAAATTCGGAATAGCCGCTCTTCTTTACACTTGCGACTCTTCCGTCCTCAAATTCGACCACGAGATAATTTATCAACCCGTTGATTCTGAAAGGGGCGATTTTAAAACAAAACTCCCAATAATTAGAATTCATAAAGTTTTGATTTCGCAAAACTTCCTCTGATCCATTGAAATAATAAGACCATACGTTTTTGGGATTTTTATCTTTGGCCACGATATGCACTTTATGGTCAAAAGATCTTGAGCCTTTTTCAAAGGCTATTTGTACTACTTCCGCCTTTGTTTTTCCCAGTAATTCGCCTTCACTTATGGGTAGTTTGTTTTCTATCCCGACGAACGCCAAATAGCACCATACCCCGAACAGGATAAGGAAAAGGCCCACGGCTATTTTCAAAATTTTCTTTTTCATGGTTGGCACTATTCAAAGTATCGATTGGGAATCAATTTATTCTCGCAATAGATTCCACCAGATTTGATTGTGTCCATTGCTCGAAAATTTCCGCAGAGTTGTCACTATCAATTGCCGCCTTGGGGAGTTTAATTTCGAAAAAATAGGATATGCTGTTGCCTATGGAGCTTGTGAGTAAATTTCTTTGTTTGGGCATCCATGCCGTCAATAGTATGACGGTGTCTTGATCAGATAAATTGGCAATGACCAATCTGCTCCAGAAGAGTGCCCTTTCGTCGTTTTTTAGCCTGTCTTTGATGATGTTTGCGAAATTTAAAGCCGTTTATTTTTAGTTAATTTTAAATGCGGGCCTAATGACAAATCAAGAGATGGTAATATTTTTTTTTTACCGAAC
>JAVBTG010000027.1:0-8977 GCA_031556275.1 Opitutales bacterium | reverse complement strand
CCGGAAATTCGACATAAGTGGGTTTTCCCTCGGGGCAGGTGAGGGGAGTTTGGCAGCGCAGGAGCCTTTTGGCGAGCGCGGCCACGTCCGTTTCGGAAGGGGCGTCGTCGCGGCGCACGGCGCGCGCGGCGGCCAAAAGGGCGAACGCCTCCTCCTTGGCCCGCACGCCAGCCGATGGCCCCTGTTCGCGCACCAATGCCGCCGATTC
This sequence comes from Opitutales bacterium, assembly GCA_031556275.1. Taxonomy (GTDB): domain Bacteria; phylum Verrucomicrobiota; class Verrucomicrobiia; order Opitutales; family JAKPNF01; genus JAKPNF01. The sequence goes on along the minus strand of JAVBTG010000027.1, from coordinate 8,769 downwards.
GCGGACAAAATCCTCCGCCTGTTGCGGGTCGAGCCACGCGGGGATGGCGGTCAGCCGATAAGTGTTTCCACCGAAGGGCTCCAGCGAAAAGCCCTGCCGCTTGAACAGATCGCCCGCCTGCGCCAGCGCGGCGCAGGTGACGGGGTCGAACTCCAGCGTTATCGGCATCAACATCGGTTGGACGGCCGTGGTCTCGCCTTCGGCTTCCAGCAAACGCTCATACCAAATGCGGCGGTGGGCCGCCCGCACGTGGAATAAAACGAGCCCGCCCGGCGTTTCAAAAAGCCAGTAAGGGTGCCGCCACCGCCCGATGAGCCGCCAGCCGGTGTTGAGCGCGGGCTCGGCGGGCGCGGGGGCGGGAATATGCGCGGATTGCGCATGCGCGTGTTTCAACGGCACGCTGTCCTTGTAGGGCAGGTGCATCGGGAACTTGGAGCCCGTGCCATAGCTCGCGAGCGAGGCGCGCAGGGCGTCGGGCATTTTCAAGGCGGCCGACAGATCCGGCGCGGCGGGCTGCCCCAGCGCGGTGGCGATGGTTTCCGTGAAAAAGTTGCGGATGCGGTATTCGTCCTTGAGGCGGATCTCGCGCTTGGCGGGGTGCACGTTCACGTCGATGCGCGAAGGGTCGACCTCAAAGAACAAAAACGCGGGCGGGTACTTTCCCTTGGGCAGCTGCGTGCGGTAGCCTTCGAGCAGCGCGTAGGTGAGCGCGCGGCAGTCCACGGGGCGGCCGTTGACGAAAATGATCGTTTCCGCGCGGGTGGATCGGCTCGCGCCCGGCTTCGCCAAGAGCCCCGAAAGACCGAGGTCGTCGCGGCGGGTTGGCGGCAGTTCAAACAATTCTGCTTTGAACTGCTCGCCCCAAATCGCCGCCACCCGCTCTATGAGCGAGACGTTTTTGGGCGAACGAAAAATCACACGAGCGTCTTTAATCAGCGTGAAGGCGACGGCCGGATTCGCCGTGGCGTACAGACGCACGCACTGGACGATGTGGGCGGCTTCCGTGTCGTCGGTGCGCAAGAACTTGCGGCGCGCGGGCACGCTGTTAAAGAGATGCTCCGCCACTATGCGGGTGCCCTCCGGCATGCCGTGGTCGCGCTGGTGCGCGGGGATGCCGCCGTTGACGAGAATCTCCGTGCCGCCCACCGCCCCCCGCGCGCGCGTCTGCAGCGTGAAGCGCGTGACAGAGGCGATCGAAGGCAGGGCCTCCCCGCGAAAGCCGAAGGAGCGAATCCGCTGCAAATCGTCGATGTCGCGCAGCTTGGAGGTGGCGTGGCGCTCGAGCGCCATCAGCGCGTCGTCGGGCGTCATGCCCGTTCCGTCGTCCTCCACGCGCAGATAACTTTTGCCGCCGTGGTGAAATTCCACCTCGATCCGCGAGGCCCCCGCGTCGAGGCTGTTTTCCAACAGTTCCTTGACGATGGCGGCGGGCCGTTCAATAACTTCGCCCGCGGCAATTTGGTTGGCGACCCGATCGGCCAAAATGCGGATAAGCGACATACTTAATTTTTATTCGGCCGGATAATCACCCACACCAGCGCCAAGAAAAACAGGAAGGCCAGGCTGAACCCGATAACCCCGAGGGCCGGATACCCGGCGATCGTCGGGGTGACGCCGGTCGTGATGATGGCGGAGGAACCCATGAGCAGCGCGGCGATCAGCACGGCCAGCACGAGGCGGTTGATCGCGTGGGAGAAAACGTTGGCCGCGTTGTCCAGTCCCGTGTGCTCGAGGCGGATGCGCGCGTCGCCGTCCTCGAAGGCGCGCATCAGACGCTGGATGGCGGCGGGGAGCTCCTTCAGGTGCATGGCGGTCGAGCGGACCGACCAGTAGAGATCCTTCGCCATGTTGACGGGGTTGAGCCGCTCGAGCCGCAATTTTTCCAGATAGGGCTTGGAGACGGTGCGGATGTCGAAGGAGGGGTCGAGCACGCGCGCGGCGTCCTCGATCGAGACGATGGCCTTCGCCAGCAGCGAATAGTCGCGCGCCAGATGGATGCCGTTGGAGCCGAACAGATAGAGCAGATCCAGCATCAGCTTGCCCACGGGCTCGCCGCCGGATTTGAACGTCGGGTATTTCTGCAGCACCATCGCCACCGATTTTTGCAGGTGGTTGCCGTCGACGCGCTTGCGGGCGACCGCGTTGGACATGACGACCCGCACGACCCGCTCGGCGTCCTGCTCCGCGCTGGCGGCGAACAGATCGGCCAGAAAATAGCGCATCTCGCGCGAGAGCTGCCCCGCCAGCCCCCAGTCCACGAGGGCGAGGCGGGGCGGGTTCTCGGCCGTGACGAGGATGTTGCCCGTGTGCGGGTCGGCGTGGAAAAACCCGAGGATGAAAATCTGGTAGAGGACGGACTTGCCGCCGTAACGCGCCAGCAGCGCGCGGTGCTTTTTGTCGAGCTGCACGTCGTCGGGCGACACGCCATCGACCCATTCCGTGACGAGCACGCGCGGCGTCGTGAAGGCGTCGTACACATGCGGCGAAAACAAGTGCGAGGGCATCGGGTTCGCCGCGTTGAAATAGGCGGTGTTGCGCCCCTCGATCGTGAAGTCGAGCTCGCGCAGAATGCCCTCGCCCGTCTCCTTGGCGATCGCGGGCAGATCGTAGGGCTTCAAGTCGGCGATCTTGTCGTTGAGCTGGCGCGCGAACCACTCGATGATCTCCAAGTCCGAGCGGATGGCCTTGCGGATTTTCGGGCGGCGGACTTTGACGGCGACTTCCTTGCCGTTTTCGCGCAGCCGCGCGCGGTAAACCTGGCCTATGGAGCCGGCGGCGATGGGGGTCGTGTCAAATTCGCTGAAATGGCCTTCCATCGTGCCGTCGAGTTCTTCGATCAGCACGGTGCGCATGTCGTCCCACGGCGCGGGGGGCACCTGCGAGCGCAGCTTGCGCAGCTCGGCGATGAGCGGGGCGGGCAGCACGTCCGGCCGCGAGGCGAGGATCTGCCCGAATTTGATGAACGTCGGCCCCAGCTCCTCGAAGGTGATGCGGATGCGCGTCCAGATCCCCAGCGGCTCCTCGGCCAGCGGCTCGGCGGGGCGGTCGCGCCAGCGCATCCATTTGGACTGGGGCGTGTTGATGTACTCGAACAGCTCCATGAAGCCGTTGCGCATCAGCACGGTGACGATCTCGCGCACGCGCGCCGCGTTATGGATAAAGGCGATGGGTCTCATGGATGCGGTGCCTTAAAGGTAAATCAAAAACGCCTTTTCGGGAAGGCATTTATGCAAATAAAAAAGCCCGCGAGCACTGGGCCTGCGGGCGTTTTCAAAGCGGGAGAAGCCGTTTACTTGGCGTCGACCCAGCGGGAGATGCTCTTGACGGTCCACTCCTCGACATTGGCCTCGATCTGCGTGCGCACCTTGTCGCCCGCGCGCTTGCCCAGCAACGTCTGCGCCAGCGGGGTTTTGTAGGAGAGGATGTGCTTTTCGGGGGCGCTGTCCCAGGCCCCGAGGAAGCTGTATGTGTGGCTCTTGCCCTTGGAGTCTTCCAGCTCGACGGTCGAGCCGATGCCGACGGTGTCGACCGTGGCGTCTTGGAAATCCGTGACGTGGGCGCGGGCCAGCTCGTTTTCGAGCATGGCTTTGCGGGCCATGAGCGTGTCCTGGTCTTGGCGGGCCATCTTGTACTCGGAGTTTTCCTTCAAGTCGCCGTGCTCGCGGGCGATGGCGATGGCTTCCTTGTTCGCCGGAATCTTGACTTGCACCAGCTCCTCGTACTCCTTCTTGCGTCCGTCGAGGCTCTGCTGCGAGACCATGAGCTGCTCCGCCTGGCGGTCGTTGCCGGTGGAGACGAGGGTCTGGATGTCAGGGAAACGCGCGATGAAGCGCGCCAAAATCGACTTTTTGGAAAGGTCTTCGAAGCCCTGGTTGAGCAGGAGCGTCTGCGCCAAGTCGCGGGCCGTCTCGCTGGAGGCCGTCTCGAGCAGGTCGGAGACGATCTCCTTGTCGTCGCTGAGCAGGTCGGCCAGCGGGATGCGGCGGTTGGTGGTGTTCTGGAGGGCCTCGTAGTCGATCGCGTAGAGGACGGCGCCCATCAGGCGCGGGCTGATCAGCCCCTTGAGCACGCCCGAGAATTTCTTGGCGTTGCGGTTTTTGAGGATCCAGATCAACACGGAGCTCTTGAGCGACTGCTCGTTGAGCCAGCGCACGAAGCAGTCCTTCACCAGTTGTTCCTGCTCGTGGTCGTAGAAGAAGACGATGCACTCGTGCGTGAACTTGCCCGTGCTGTTGCGCATCAGGTCGATCACGACGTCCTTCCACGTGTCCGGATAGACGCGGGTGATCACGTCGAGGTAGCGGCGCTGGTAGTTGGAGGGCAGCTGGAGGGCCAGCTCGGAAAGGTCGCTTGTGGCGCGGATGATGGAGGCCGAGGTCGGCTCCAGCTCGTCCACGTTCTCGTGCAGGTGGCGGGCCAAGTTGTTGCGCACCCACACCCCGTAGAGGCGGTCCGCCTGCGTGAGGCCGCGGGCCTCCTTGATGGCCGTCGTCATTTCCTCAAAGATGTTCTTGAGGTCCTTTTCGATCTCCTTGACGGAGGTGGAGATCGTGTGCAGCTTTTCGGCAAGGTGGATCTTGCGCATGGGCTGCTTGGTCATGTAAAACTCTTCCAAAATCTCCTGCTCGGGCTTCACCGGCTCGTCGCGCACCACATAGGGGTCGGACTTTTTCGCGGGCGTCGCCACGCGGGGGTCTTTTTCCAAAAGCTTCTTGGTGGCGCTCCACCATTTGCGGGACTTTTCGCCCAGCAGGGTTCCCAGCAGGTTTTCCAGCTCGACGGACGAGGCGGAACCGTTGGGGTAGGTCTGCAAAATCTCGATGATGAGGTCGACGGGCTTTTTCTTGATCAGCTCGGCGATATGCTCGGCCTCTTTCTTGCTGCGCACGAGGATGTTGGTCTCGGGCAGCACTTCGAGCTTGTCGACGCAGAAGGCGGGGGCCATGGGATGGTCGGGGCGGCCGTCAAAGTCGATAATGAGGCGATCGGCCACCTTGTCGTAGCTCTTGATGTAGCCGAACCCCCAGCTGCCGTGCATGCAGTAGGCCCCGGGTTCCAATGCTTCCAACTTTGCGTACGAATCCTTCAGTCGAGGGTTTTTTTCGATCAACCGTTCGATGGCCTCTTTATTCATAAGAAATACAGTAGAAAAACTTCAGCGTGCGAATGGTTTATTTCACATCAAACAAGGGGGGATGTCAACTATAACAGCCTTGGCTTCCTTCTAAAACACAGCAACGGCCAAGCTTTTACGCGCGTTCCGAAGCTGCCGCGGCCCCTTTTGGCAGGCTTCCTAGGCGGTATATTTCGCCTTGGCAAGCGTCTCTTCGGTGATCTCGACGGACACGATAAAAACGCGGCCCTTTGTGTGTTCGCGCACGAGCGGATCGAGCGTCTTGCACAAATGCTCCGCCATGCCTTCCGACGAGCAGGAGGGCACGACGTAAGGCTTCCACGCCTGCGGCGCGGCGGCGATCAGGGCGTCCTTGAGCGGGTCGTCGGCGTTGAACACGCACGCGTGGTTCAAGTGCTCGTCTATCCACGCCTCGATAAACCCGAGCTTGCCGAAGTCGATCACAAACCCGTTGGCCTCCGGCTCCGTGCAGCCGAAGGTGAGGGTAATGTCCCAGTTGTGCCCATGCACAAAACTGCAAAGGCCGTCATGCCGGTGCAGCCGGTGGGCCCACGGGATGTCCTTAAACGTCTTTTGGCAGGTCAGCATACGAGTCAGCGCGTTCTAAGCGAGCAGGTCGGCCCGTGGCGCGTTTTTGGGGTTGTGTTCGGCGACGACCTTTATGCCGATGCCCCCGCGCGGCGAAAAGTCCCCCGTCACACGGCACCACTTGGGCGAAAGCGCTTTCACCAAATCCTTCAAAATGACGTTGGTGACGTGTTCATGAAACACGCCCTCGTTGCGAAAGCTCCAGAAATAGAGTTTTAACGATTTCGACTCCACGATCTTTTTGTCCGGCACGTACTGGATGCGGATCGTCGCGAAATCCGGCTGCCCCGTCAGCGGGCAGTTGCAGGTGAACTCCCGCGTTTCCAGCGTGATCACATAGGGACGCTCGGAGGTGCGGTTGGGGAACGTCTCCAACGCGCGCGACGGCGTGTTGTTCGTCCTGCCCAGTTTAGTCAGTCCCTTCAGGTCGTTGTCAATCTTCTTGGCCACAGTCAGACCATCATAGAAGAAACCCCCGCGAGGAGCAAGCCTATCGCGCGGGGCGCGCCACCGGCTATTTTTCGCCCGAAGGCTCCGTGTCCGCCTTTTTCATGCTGTCGCGGACAATCTCGGCGGCTTTTTCGAGATACGCGCGGTGTGAGCCCCGAAGCTTGTAATTAATTTCAGGGTAGTTGGGGTTATGGATGCCTTCCAGTTGAGACAGCGGGCGTATTTTTTCAGCGACGAGCACGTTGTAAACAAGTCTCCCCTCAATTTCCACAAAAGTGCCGTCGGCGATCGTTGTGGTCTGGGAGCTTTTATCCAACGGAATGCTTGCGGATGTCGACCCCGGTGTCATGGGAATCCAGAGATGTCCGGCGAATTTTTCATTTTCGGATTGGCGGTAAATTCCCCGCGTTTTAACCTCCACGCCCTTGCTTCCCATCGCGAGATATTTGCCCCCCTCCGATACGAGAAGGCGCGCGTCCGTCCATGCTTCGTCGTCGGCGCGCAGGGGATCGCCTTGCGCGCGCCAATCGATGTCCTCTTGGGAGCGGTATCGCCGATTGAATTGTGTGAATTCGAGGATGCTGCGCGAGGACAACGCGCCGTGTTTGACGGAATAAAAAATGATTTCCTGCGAATATCTGCTCTCCACGGCTTGCAGCACCCCCGAGAACCAGTCCGCGAAAACCGGATAAGCCTTCCCGGGCATGAATCGTTCGGCGGGTATGATCCTTATATCGTCGTCCAGACGATATGTTTTCTCAACTTTGGCCAAATAAAGTTTGCCCTCCTTGATTTCCCATGTGGCCACATATCCGCGACCGTTGCCGGTACTACGGCTGCCTTCTTTATGAAAGAATTCCGGACGCGGGTTTTTCTCGGAAAAGAAATCGTCCAGCGGATACCCGGTGTGATAATAGTAGGGATCCAATAACTCCAATTTTTGCCCGTCCACCAAAAGAAAATCAGGCTCTTGCTGCGTCGCCATCATGACGGACGGAATGAGCAGAAAAATCGCCAACAGGAACTTTGTTTTCATATGGAGGCCTTTTAATGGTTTCTGTTTGGGGCATCGCCATTGTGGCAAAACCGGCCCGCAATTCAATCTCGTAGTTATCTGAAAACTCGTCCTGGCACGGCTTGCCCGCGCTACATCAACCCCGCCTCAAACTGCCTCCGCACTTTTTCGTAACTTCCCGCGATCAGCCGGAAAAACACGAGCGCCGTGAAGGCCAGCCACGCCGCGCTCGCCAGATAGATCCACTGGAAGGCGACATGTTGCGAGAGCCACCCCGTCATCGCGATGCCGGATGCGATGCCGAATTCAAAAACGCTCGCATAGGTCGCGTTGCCCACGCCCTGTCGCGTGACGGGGAGGATCAGCGTCACCATGGCCTGAAAGGCCGGCATGCAAAAGCCCCCGCCCATCCCGACGAGGAAGGCGGCTATCCAGAACAACCCCGCCTTCAGCCACGCCACGTCGTCGAAGGAAATCATCCACAATGCCGTGAACCCCGCGATAAGCATGGAGAACCCGAGCGCCGCCACGCGCCGCGGGCCCGCGCGGTCGAACATCTTGCCGCCTTTTAAGCGCGAGATGCTCGTGCCGACGGCGAGGAAAATATAGAAGAAAGAGGCGTCGAGCGTCCCCGCGTGCTCCTGCTTCACATAGACGGCGATGAAATTGGTCAGCCCGCCGTACGCGAAGGTGAACATCAGCGCCGCCATCGAGATCGGTATCACCTTCGGCTCAAAAAAGTTCCCCCACACCAGCGGGATGGAGACACGCGCGTGCGGCTTCCAGCGCATCCCGCAGGAGATCAGCGCCCCGCCCGTGCCGATCGCCATGCTCGTCCAAAAAGTCGCCATGCCTCCCCATGTGTTGTAAATCCACAGGCCCAACGCGGGTCCCAGCGCCATCGCGACCGCCATCGCGAACGTGAAAAACCCGATACCCTCGCCCCTGCGCTCGCGCGGGATGATGTCGACGGCCACGGTCATGGAGGAAGTGAGCGAGCTGCCCCATATCAGCCCGTGCACGAAGCGCAGGATGAAAATCGCCGATATCGTGTGCAAATAAGGGTAGGCGGCAGCCGTCAACCCGAAGGTGAGAAAGGAGGCCAGAAAAATCCCGCGCCGCCCCCAGCGGTCAAGCGCGTACCCCGTCAGCGGGCGGATGACGAGCGAGCCGATCACGTAGATCGAAATCGCCAGCCCGATCTGAAACCCGTCCATCCCGAACTGCTCGGACAGAAAGAACGGCAACACGGGCATGATGAGGTAGAACGACATCGTCATGCTCAGGCTGGCGCAGCAGATCAGCACAAAATTGAGCGTCCAGAGCTTCGGCGCGAACATATATATCACGTAAGCTTGGCATCACGCGCGGCGGATTGCTAGGTCAAAACGTTCCAAGGACAAACCGCCCGCCTCATAAAAGCCGCCTCCGAACAAAAATGGTGGGCCCAGCAGGATTTGAACCTGCAACCAAAGGATTATGAGTCCTCTGCTCTAACCGTTGAGCTATGGGCCCTTGGGCACCCTACAGTGCGCAAAGGTGCCTTTATCGCAGGTTCCCCCGCAAAAGGCGAAATTATTTT
>JAVBTG010000155.1:0-3107 GCA_031556275.1 Opitutales bacterium | reverse complement strand
CCAAATCAGGTAAACGCTTTTTTCGTCCTGCGCTTTGGGGATTTCAACAAACGGGTTTCCTTGCGGGCAGTCGTCTTGTCTGGGGGCCTCGATGTAGGCCATGCGCCAGTAGGGGTGGAGGAATTTCATGCGTGCGTGGGGGGATGCTTGTCTGGCGACAGTGTATGCTTTTAAACAGGTTCTGGAAAGAGATAAAAGATGCTTTTTCTCAAAATTTGTTGCGTTGTAAAGTACTCACATTCACCCTTCGCTTGCGGACTTGCGCGGAGGGTCGTGCGGCGATAGATTTACGGCATGAACATTCCACGAACTTTTTTATGCGCGGCCTGCGCGGCCCTGCTCGCTTTGGCGGCGACGGCCTGCCAGAGCACGCCCAGCGCGGCGGGGCTGACACGCGAGCAGATTTCGGCCAAATACCAAAACAAGGAAATTTCTCGCGAGCGGTACCTGAGTTTGATGGCCGACTACGAGCGCCTGCATCCTTACGAGAACACCGAATCCAAGGCTCTCGCCGAGCAAAACGACGACGCCCCGATAGCGCCGTCGGTGCGCCCGGAAAAAGCGCCCACGCGCAACGCCCCGATCATGCCCACGGGATACGATCAGGAGTCTTATAATCCGTGAGCGGATCAAAGATGCGCACGTTGATTTTGGCCACGCGCCGCAGCCCCTTGGCGTTGCGTCAGGCAGAATTGACGGCGGCCTTTTTGCGCGAGCGTTCCGGCTTCGCGTGCGAGCTGCTGCCGATGACGACGACGGGCGACGAACGCCATGACTGGTCGCTCGAAAAACAGGGCGGCAAAGGGCTTTTCACAAAAGAACTGGAGACGGCCCTTTTGGAGGGCAGGGCGGACGTCGCCGTGCACAGCGCGAAAGATCTTCCCGCGGACATCATGCCGCAAGGGCTGGCCCTCGCGGGGTTCCTTCCCCGCGCCGACGCGCGCGACGTGTGGGTGGTGTCCGACCGCATGGAGGCGGGCTCCTTGCCGCGCCGCGTCGCCACGGGGAGCCCGCGCCGCCGCGCCCAGCTGTGCCGCTGTTTTCCCGGGGCCGAATTTTGCGAGCTGCGCGGCAACGTGCACACCCGCCTGCAAAAAATCGCGGAAGGCTTCGCCGACGGCACGGTGCTGGCGGCGGCGGGGCTGGCGCGCTTGGGGATTCCCGAATACGCGGGGCTGCGTTTCGACGTGCTGCCGGTTTCCTCCATGGTGCCCGCGGCGGGGCAGGGTGCGATCGCGCTGCAAACACGCGCGGACGATCTTTCCATATTTGCAAAAATGCTCGACGCGCGCACGGGCTTTGCCGTCACCTTGGAGCGGGCCGTCTTGGCGCGTTTGGGGGGCGGTTGCCAAGTGGCGGTGGGCGTTTATTGGGAAAAGGACACGCTGCGGATTTTCGACGAGGCCAAGGGCGGCCTGAAAACATATAAAATCCCGTTCGGCCCGATGGAATCCATCCCTTCGATCGTGGAGACAATTTTTAACGCATGAACGCGCGCGAACGTTTTTTGAACGCGGCGTCTGCCCGTCCTGTCGACACGCGCCCCGTGTGGCTGATGCGCCAAGCGGGCCGCTATCTGCCCGAATACCGCGAACTGCGCGCGCGCCACGGGTTTTTGGAGATGGTGCGCACGCCCGCGCTCGCGGCGGAGGTGACGCTCCAGCCCCTGCGTCGTTTCGCGCTGGACGCGGCCATCATTTTTAGCGACATTCTGACGATCCCCGAGGCGCTGGGCGTGCCTTACACCTTCCGCGAGGGTGGCGGCATTTTGATGGAAAAGGCATTGCGCTCATCCGCCGATCTGGACGCACTGCAGACACAGGGCCTCACCGAGCGGTTGAATTATGTGTACGACGCGATCCGCAGCGTGCGCCACGCCCTTCAGGACGGCCACGCGCTTTTGGGGTTTTGCGGCGCGCCGTGGACATTGGCGGCGTATCTGGTGCAGGGAGAATCGCAGGAGGGTTTCCCGAAACTCTTGGCCTTGGCGAAGGAAAATCCAAAAATGCTCGAGCGCCTTTTGGAAATTTTATCTCAGGCGGCGGCGGCCCACCTGAACGCGCAGATCGCCTCGGGCGCGGATGCCGTCCAGATTTTCGACTCATGGGGAGCGGTGTGCCCGCCGGATCTTTACGAAAATTTTTCGCTGAAATGGATCCGCCAAATCATCGGCGCGCTTCCAAAAGACACCCCAGTCATCCTTTTTGCCAAAGGCGTGGACGCCCGCGAAGCCCTTTGGCGAAGCGGCGCGCGTGTCTTGAGCTTCGGCGCCGACGCCGACATGGCGCGGGAGGCGCGCCTCGCGCCGACAGGCCATGCGGTGCAGGGAAACTTGGACAACCGCGTCCTGCTGGAAGGCCCCGAAGCCACGGCGGCGGCGGCCTATGCGCTTTTGGAAAAAACAAAGGATGCCCCGGGCTACATTTTCAACTTGGGCCACGGCGTGTTGCCGGGGACGCCCGTCGAATCCATTGACGCGCTCGTGCGGACGGTGCGGCAATTCCCTGTTGCCTGAGCGCGCCTTTGCGCGTGATAATGGCGGTTAATCTTGGCATGGAAAAATCGATGACAGCCTTGCTGGAACTGGTGCGCAAATACAACCGCCCGGGGCCGCGCTACACCTCCTACCCGACGGCCCTGCAGTTCTCGCCGACGGCGGACTTCGCCGCGCTCGAGGCCGACGCCGCCACGGCGTCCGAACCCCTGTCGTTGTACGTGCACCTGCCGTTCTGCGAAAGCCTGTGCTGGTTCTGCGGTTGCACCAACGAAGTCACCACGCGCAAAGACCGCGCGGACCGCTATCTGGATTTTGTCGAGCACGAGATTGCAAATTACCGGGCAGCCCGAAAAGCCCCTTTGCCGGGCGTCGTGCAGCTGCATTTTGGCGGAGGCTCTCCCAATTTTTTGACGCCCGCCCAATTGGAACGCCTCGGGCGGATGCTACGCGATGCCTTTGCGTTTGAAGCGGATGCCGAATGCAGCGTCGAGCTCGACCCCCGCCGCCTTTCCCGCGACCAGGTGGAAACGTTGGCCGCGATGGGCATGACGCGCGCCTCGATCGGCATTCAGGACTGCGACCCGCGCGTGCAACTGGCCGTTCACCGCCT
>JAVBTG010000211.1:0-6198 GCA_031556275.1 Opitutales bacterium | reverse complement strand
GTGTCGCCGAAGCGTTCGTTGAGCGCGCGCACGCTGTCGAAGGTGCCCGTGCCCGCCATCGCGTGCATGATCTGCGGGGTGAAGTCGAACCGCGCCTTGCAGGCGATAAACGCCTCGCTCCACGCCTTGAAGTGCAGGGGCATCGAGTCGGCGACCGTGCCATCGCAGTCAAAAATGAATCCGGCGTAGCGGGCCGGGTCGAAAGACAGTTTCGGGTGCGCGAAGGGGGACATTTTTCCAGTTTAACAGACCTCCTCAGCGCGCTTCAAGCCGCCTGTGCGCAATATCGTGCGCGAAAAGTGTTTCCAGCCCAAAGAAATCCCCCTAATATTCCATGTTATTTGACATGCCTTCCGAACTTTCGGCGATGATCTTCCTTTCCGTATTCCTCCTCGGTTACTTCGCGGTGAACGCCTTCGTTTTCTGGCGTATCCGCACGCTATGGTTTCCCGGCCTTGGGCGCGCATGGGGGTTTCTCGCCGCGACTGTGCTGACGGCGGCGTACCCGATCGCCCGCATCTTCGCACCGGACGAGGGATGGCCGACCGTGGAAATGCTGGCCAATCTGTGGATGGGCGTCGTCATGTTTTTGTGCTCGTGGTTTTTGGCGGGGGAGTGCGTGTGGTTTGTGCTGCGCCGCAAGGGATGCGGCCTAAAGACGCGCAACCGTATTTTTTTCACCGCCCTGGCTTTGAGCGTGCTGACAGCGTTGTGGGGCTGGGTGCACGCGCAGCAACTTTACACCGTCCAGTACGCGGTGAAGGTCGACAAGTCCGCCCCGCCGTTTTCCAACCTGCGCGTGGTGGTGCTGAGCGATTTGCACTTGGGCAAGGGCAAGCCCGTCGCTTGGATGGAAACGGTTGTCGCGCAGACTAATGCACAGGCGCCGGACATGGTGCTGCTCGTCGGCGACATCGTGGATTCGAGCGTCAAGTCGTTCGAGTCGGGCGGCTACGCCGAGGCGTTCCGCAAACTCAACGCGCCGCTCGGGGTGTTCGCCGTGCGCGGCAACCACGATTTTTTTGAGTCCGACAGCGGCCGCCTGAAGGACGCTTTCAAGGCGGCGCACATCACCCTGATCGACGATTCCGTGTGCGAGGTGCAGGGCGCGTTTTACATGGCAGGCCGCAAGGATTACGGCCAGACAAACCGCCTGTCATTGGAACAAATCACGAAAAACCTCCCCAAAGACAAACCGCTGCTGCTGCTCGACCATCGGCCTAATGTCTGGGAGGAATCGGCGGAAGCGGGCGTGGACATCCAGTTCTCCGGCCACACGCACGGCGGCCAGTTTTTCCCTGCCACCCTCGTCACCAAACTTCTCTACACGCTCAACCACGGCATGATGCAGGAGGGGCCCTTCACGCTCATCGTCAGCTCGGGCGCGGGACTATGGGGACCGCCGTTCCGCGTGGGCTCGCAATCGGAGATCGTGGTCGTGGACATCACTTTTCACCCGCCCCCGCCGGAGGCCGCGTTTTAAATCGGAAAGCATTTCCCCCGCGCACAAAAAAGCTCCCGTTTTCGGGAGCTTTTTTGTGCGCGGGGGAAATCAACCTAACAACGCCGTCACTGCTTGCGGCGACGCGCGCCCAATGCCGCCAACGCGCACAGCGACAAAATCGCGCCGACGCTGTTAGCCTCGGGGATCACGGTGATGCTGCCCGTTCCCGAGAAGTTTGAACCGCCGAAGAACGCATTGAGATCCTCTATCGAATAGGTGCCGTTATCGATGGTCTTGGACGAGGTGCCCAAGCCCGCGATTGTCATTTCTCCGGTATAATTGAGGCCGATGAGGGCGCTCAGGTCAAACGTCAGAACGGCGGAGTCGTCAATAGATGCGTTGTTACCCAGTAGCAGCGTCGTGTTGGCGGCGAGGTTCACATCGCCGGTTCCGAGCGTGCCGAGGGTGTCGGTTTGCAGGGTGCCTGCGTTTAGCTTCGTCCCGCCGAAATAGTTGTTTTGAGCGCCGACGACAAAGGTACCCGCTCCTGTTTTGGTGAGAGCGCCCGCGCCGGTGATCTGCCCCGTCCAGTTGATCGTGGAACCCACGCTCACTTGGAAAGTCCCCGTGTTGTTGGAAGTGAGATTCAGTTTGTTGGAAAAATTGAAAGACCCCAAATCGTTAAGGACGTCGATCATCCCTCCGGAGAGGGTTACCTCGCCCGCCCCCAGTGATGTGTTATTGGCTCCCGAAAAAAGACGGTATTTGCCGGATAACAGCGAAAGCCCGCCGGTGAACGAATGCCCCGTGGTAATGCGCAGGTCGCCCGCGCCCCCCATGTTGGCCACGACGGCGACGGTGCCGGTGCCATCGCTGATACTGCCGGAGAGGTTGATGCGCTGGAGCGAATTCGCGAAACTAACGGTCTTGACCCCAACGGTGGCGGAGCTGATGCTCTTGACGGTCATGTAATAGCTCGATCCGTTGGAATTGTTGTAGATATTGAGCGAGGATTCCAAGCTGATTGCAGGGGAGACTATCAACGTGCCGCTTCCCTCGTTGCCGAGCACGGCGGCGTTTGCGCCGTGGTTGAAGGTCAGCACAGTGCCGGTGCCGTCTATGGTCACACCGCGCGAGACACCCGGATTTCCTATGGCCTTCAATGTGCCAATGGTCCGGTTGGCATCCAAGGTGATAGTGCGCGTGGCCGCGAACCCCGTCCGGTTAAACGTGGCGGTAGCTCCCGCTCCGTTGGCGACGAGACCGTCGGCCCACTTGGTGCCGTCGCTCCAATTGCCATTGGCGTCGGCCGTCCACGTGCCGTCAGTCTGGGCTTGGGCGGGCAGGATCGCGAAAAACACGGTGGCCGCAATGGCGGAAAGCCGCAGTAGTATCGGGGAAACGGTGTGGGGTAATTTCATGGCGAATAGAATATTAGGGTTATGGTATTCTAATGATACACAAACAATGCTACATTAATAAGCGGATGTGTCAAAGGCTATTTTTTGGAAAAATAGGCCCAATTTTTGCGGTACGCGACAGGCTCTTTAGGCCACCGTCACGTCCTTGCACAGATAGACGTCCTGAATCGTGTTCAGCAGCTTGACGCCCTCGGCCATCGGGCGCTGGAACGACTTGCGCCCGCAGATCAGCCCCATGCCGCCCGCGCGCTTGTTGACGACGGCGGTCAGCACGGCGTCGTGCAGGTCGTTCTTGCCCGAAGCCCCGCCGGAATTGATCAGCCCTTGGCGGCCCATGTAGCAGTTGGCCACCTGCCAGCGGCACAAATCGACCGGATTGTCGGTCGTCAGCTCGGAATACACGCGGTTATCCGTGCGCCCGTAAGCGGGGTCTAGCTTTTGCATCGCCAAATAACCGCCGTTGTTTTCGGGCAGCTTTTGTTTGATGATGTCGGCCTTGATGGTGACACCCAGATGATTCGCCTGCCCCGTGAGGTCGGCCGATTCATGATAGTCGGCCTCCTTCGTCTTAAAGGCAGGGTTGCGCAGGTAGCACCAAAGGACGGTCACCATGCCCAGCTCATGCGCGCGGTCAAACGCCTTGGCGATCTCCACGATCTGTCGGTCCGCGTGCTCGCTGCCGAAATAAATCGTGGCCCCCACGGCGGCGCACCCCATGTCATAGGCGCTCTGGACGGTGCCGAATAAAATCTCGTCGGCCTTGTTGGGAAAAGTGAGCAGCTCGTTGTGGTTGATCTTTGCCAAAAACGGGATTTTGTGCGCGTATTTGCGCGCCACGGAGCCAAGGACACCGAAGGTCGAGCACACGCAGTTGCACCCGCCCTCGATCGCCAGCTGGACGATATTTTCGGGATCAAAATACATCGGGTTCGGCGCAAACGAGGCGGCCGCCGAATGCTCGACCCCCTGATCGACGGGCAAAATGGAGACATACCCCGTCCCCGCGAGCCTGCCGGAGTTCAAAATGCGTTGGTAATTGTTCAATACGCGTTGGGAGCGGTCGCTCTGTGCCAAAATCTCATCCACATGGTTGCCGCTCGGGACATGCAGCATGTCCTTGGGAATCGTCTTGCAGGTATGGCGGAGAAGTTTGTCGGCATTGTCGCTGAGCAGTTTGCTGATTTCGTCGATAGTCATAAAAAAATAGGGTGCATCTGAAAATTCCACACGGCGTCTGCTCAGTCGGATTTTGGCCCTTTTTCCGTTTCCTCGCCTCGACGATGCGCTGCATCGCCTCGGCTCGAAAGCCGGAAAAATGCCTCAAAACCGCCTCTCGCATCCACCATGCGGAATTTCCAGATGCACCCTACCACGAAATTTCCGAACTGCAAGGAATCGGGGCACAAAAAAGCGGGAGCCTTTTTCAGGAACTCCCGCTTTTTTAAACAAACGGCAGACCGACTTATGCCTTGTTGGCGGAGCCCAGCACGTTGTTGATCTTGTGCATGTAGAGCTTCTTGAGCTCGTCGCGGGCGGGCCCGAGGTACTTGCGCGGATCGAACTCGGAGGGGGTTTTAGCCATCACTTCGCGCACGGCGGCGGTCATGGCCAAGCGGCCGTCGGAGTCGATGTTGATCTTGCACACCGCGGACTCGGCGGCTTGGCGCAGCTGTTCCTCGGGGATGCCGACCGCGGCGTCGAGCTTGCCGCCGTACTGGTTGATGGTGTCGACATACTGCTGGGGAACCGACGAGGCCCCGTGCAGCACGATCGGGAAACCGGGAATGCGCTTTTCCACTTCCTGCAGGATGTCGAAACGAAGGGGAGGCGGCACGAGCACGCCCTTTTCATTGCGCGTGCACTGGTCGGGCTTGAATTTGAACGCGCCGTGGGAGGTGCCGATCGAGATGGCGAGCGAGTCGACGCCCGTCTTCTTCACGAAATCCTCGACTTCCTCGGGCTGCGTGTAGGAGTGGTGCTCGTGGGAGACCTCGTCCTCGATGCCGGCCAAAACGCCGAGCTCGCCCTCGACGGTCACGTCGTACTTGTGCGCGTACTCGACGACCTTGGCGGCCAGCTCCACGTTCTTCTCGTAGGGGAGGGCCGAGCCGTCGATCATGACGGAGGAAAAACCGTACTCGATGCAGGACTTGCACAGCTCGAAGGAATCGCCGTGGTCCAAGTGTAGGACGACGGGCACGTTAAAGCCGAGCTCCTTGGCGTACTCGCAGGCGCCCTGCGCCATGTAGCGCAACAGCGTCTGGTTGGCGTACTTGCGCGCGCCGCCGGAGACCTGCAGGATCACAGGCGACTTGGTCTCGACGCAGGCCTGAATGATGGACTGCATCTGTTCCATGTTGTTGAAGTTGAACGCGGGAACGGCATACTTGCCGGCAATGGCTTTTTTGAAAAGCTCGCGCGAGTTCACCAGACCGATATCTTTGTAGGAGACCATGGTTTTTTGAGGGAATTAAAGGTTTAACCTTATCGCCTTTACCGAAAACAGGGCAATACTAAATCACTCATGGCACCCGCAGGCGGGGTCCAGCAACGCTCGCATGCACGTGATGGCGGTAGGCGCGAGGCTTTCGGCGAAACGGTCGAACGCCTTGTCGTCGTCGCCCGTCCAGTCGTCCCTGATCATGTCTTGGATCAAAAAAGGGAAGCCCGTCAGCCCGTGGAACGCCACAATGGCCTGTCCGAACGGAATTTTACGCAACTTGCCCTGCCGCACCTCCTTGCGAAATTGGCGCATCAGGCGGAAAAACCCGTATTTTTCCCCGAATTCCCGCCGCATCCGCCGGCGCGAAACCGCGTCAAACTCTTTGCTTTTGACGTTGGAGATCGCGGGCAATAGCGAATAGGCGCGCATCCACGCGACGTACGCGCGGGTCAATTCCGGCAACTTTTCCAAAATCGTGCCCGGAACGTCGATCAGCGCGCGCAGCTTCGGCCCCAGATCGTTGGCCGCCTCCTCGTGGATGGCCAGAAAGAGCCGTTCCTTCGTGCGGTAGTAATAATTCAGCGACGTGCGCGAAATGCCCGCCTGCTCGGCGATCTGCGTCATCGTCGCCAAATCAAACCCGTGGCGGGCGAAGACCTTGTTCGCCGCCTCGAAAATTTTTTGCTGGATGGAAAGGTCGCCGGGCATAGCAAACCCCTATTAACAGTGCTGTTTGACCGCGCTGTCAATTTGAAAAACCCCTTGAAAAAGTTTTGACCTCGCGTGCAAAACCCGGACAATCGCAGGCACCATGGCTTTCGTGAAAAAACTCCTGCACACGCGCATGCGCGTGAACGACTTGTACCGCATGGTCGACTTCTACACCGAAG